>NZ_JBIAQM010000007.1:0-327581 GCF_042888945.1 Streptomyces sp. NPDC002698 | reverse complement strand
CTCCCCGGCGTCCGTGAACGACGCCTGGTAGGCGGCGAACTGGGCGCGCTCCTCGTCGACGAGCGCGTGCCCGTCCGCGTACACGTTCTCGAAGAGCAGGGCGGGGTCGGGAGAGGGCATGAGACGTACGGCCTCTCGGACGCGGCGTGCGAGGAGTTCGCCCTCCGCCGCCACCGAGTCCAGATATGCCTGGTCGGCCCAGCCCTCGGCGGTGAGGTGCGTGGTGACGCGCAGGATCGGGTCCTTCGCCTCCCACGCCTCGCGCTCCTCGTCGGCCCGGTACTTGGTCGGGTCGTCGGAGGTGGTGTGCGCGCCCATGCGGTAGGTGTACGCCTCGACCAGGGTGGGGCCCTCGCCGTTGCGGGCCCGCTCCAGGGCCCAGCGGGTCACCGCGAGGCTGGCGAGCACGTCGTTGCCGTCCACGCGGACACCCGGGAAGCCGAAGCCCTGTGCGCGCTGGTACGGCGGCACGCGCATCTGGCGCTCGGTCGGCATCGAGATCGCCCACTGGTTGTTCTGGCAGAAGAACACCACCGGAGCGTTGTAGACCGCCCCGAAGTTGAAGGCTTCCAGGACGTCGCCCTGGCTGGAGGCACCGTCACCGAAGTACGCGATCACGGCCGAGTCGGCGCCGTCCTTGGCGACACCCATCGCGTACCCCGTGGCGTGCAGGGCCTGCGAGCCGATGACGAGGGTGTACAGGTGGAAGTTGTTGCTGTTCGGGTCCCAGCCGCCGTTGTTCACACCCCGGAACATGCCGAGCAGGTTGGTCGGGTCGACCCCGCGGCACCAGGCGACGCCGTGCTCGCGGTAACTGGGGAAGACGTGGTCGCCCTCTTGGACGGCCCGGCCCGAACCGATCTGGGCGGCCTCCTGGCCGAGCGAGGAGGGCCACAGGCCCAGCTCGCCCTGGCGCTGCAGGGAGGTGGCCTCCGCGTCGAAGCGGCGGCTCAGGACCATGTCCCGGTACAGGCCGCGCAACTCCTCCGGCGCGAGATCGAGCCGGAAGCGCGGGTGCTCGATCCGCTCGCCCCGAGGGGTGAGCAACTGGACGAACTCCGACTCGTCCGCGACGGTCACCGTCACCCGCCCGTCCGCACGGTTCCGCTGTCCTGGACGGCCTTCTGCTGTGCGGCGAAGGCCGCGCCGAGGAATGCCCGACTGCGCTCGGCCGTCCACCGCTGGGACGCTTCGAGACCGCGCAGCGCACCGGTGAACCGGGGAATCACATAGCGGGCGAGGAGCTCGAAACTGCGCTTCGTCTCTTCGGGGGACGCCCAGTCCTGCACGTTGACCAGGAGCCGGCCGAATCCTCCGGTGACGTCTTGGACCCGCCGGATCGTGGCGATGGCGTCGTCGACCGACCCGATGATCGCGCCCATGTTGTCGACGGTCGACTCCAGCGCCTTGCGGGCGTCGGCGGGGGAGAGCGCGACCGGCAGTCCGAGGGTTTCGGCCCAGTATTCGTTGCGGTGGCGGAGCCACCCGTCGAGGACCTGGCTGAAGGCCTCCTCACGGGTCTCAGCGATGTGCAGCGGCAGGGTGACCCGCCATTCGTGCCGGTCCGGGGTGCGACCGTGCACCTCGGCGGACTCCTCCAGGTGGAGCCACTGCTCCTTCAGGTCGCTCGGTCCGCTGCCGGGCCGGGGCGCGCCGAAGGAGAGCGGAGCGACGCCGTGCTGCCCGGCCAGCCTCATGCTGAACGGGGAGGTCGCGCTGGACAGCGCGACCTGCACGCCGTCCCGCGACCAGGGCCGTAGCTGCAACAGCGCGTCGTTGAGCCGGTACCAGCCGCGGTCCACGGTGAGCGGCTCCTCGGAGCGCAGCAGGTGCAGCACCGTGTCGAGGGCCTCGGCCGTGCGTTGCCGGGTGTCGGCCGGCGCGATGCCGAGCTGGTGCATGTCGGAGGGGAGCGAACCGGCCCCCACGCCCAGGATGAAGCGGCCACGGGTCTGGTGGTCGAGTTGCACGGCACGCGCGGCCACCATGTACGGGTGGTGGTAGGGCAGGCTGATCACGCCGGTGCCCAGCCTGATGTGCCGGGTGCGCTCGGCCGCGGCGGCGATGAACAGCTCCGGGGAGGGGATGACACCCCAGCCGGCCGAGTGGTGCTCACCGATCCAGAATTCCTCGAAGCCGATCTGGTCGAGCCATTCGACCAGATCGAGGTCCCGCCGCATGGTGAGGGTGGGATCCTCTCCGAGCGGGTGCAGCGGGGAGAGGAAAGCCCCGAACCGGAGGGGCTGTGCGGGTTCGGCTGTCATGTCGTTCCTTCCGGGCGTGCTTCGGTACGCGGACGCTTCTGCTGTTCCGCCGCTCGGCAACGGGGCGGTGGCAGGCGGGGGTTCACCAGTCGGAGGCCGCTACGGCCGGTGCGGCCGGTGTCCCGGGGGCCGCGGCCGGTCGGGGTGTGCCGTCGCCGTCCCGGGCGAAGCGCTCGCGCCAGATCCGCCGGGCGCGCGCGGACAGCGGGGCGTGGCCCTCGAAGATCAGGTCGAGGAAGGCCGACGCCTCCTCGGCGTCGCGCAGCCTGCGCACCGACTCCTGGCCCGGCCGGGCGGTGATCAGCAGGTCGTTGATGACGGTGAGCTTGCCCTCGGGCAGCGTCCGCGCGCAGATCAGGGTGTTCATGATCTGCGAGCGGGAGTCCGGTCCCGACAGATGGTCCAGGCACTCCTGGAACTCCGCCACCCGGCGCGGCTCACCGCCGAACTTGTACAGCGGCACCCATCGGCCGTCCGCCCCACGCCGCTCGACCACGTCGCAGTCGCCCTCCACACCCTCGCCGCCCTCGACGCCGGGTGCGGCCGCGATCCGGAAGTCCCAGCCGCGCTGCCCGAACTCGCCGTAGGCGTACGGGACCGGCTCGATGAACGTGTCGTGCGAGAAGCTGACGTCCACCAGCCAGTCCGCCTCCTCCAGGCGGACCTTGAGCAGCATGTGCGCGAAGATCCTGGAGTACTCGTTGTGGTGCGGGCGCCACATGTACGCGCCGAGGAAGGAGACGTCGAAGCCGATCTCGCGCAACACCCGGTGGAAGAGTGTGTGGTTCTCGAAGCAGGCGCCGCCGCGCCGGTCGGTGACGACCTTGGCGTAGAGCAGGTCGTCCTCCAGGACCAGCCTGCTCTCCAGGGCGTCCAGTGATTCGAACGGCACGCTGAGCGCGTGCGCGCGGCAGATGTCGCGCAGAACGTCCAGCGTTGGTGCGAACGGGCCCGCGTAGCCGATGCGCTGGGCATAGGAATCCAGCAGGAACATGGTGACTACCTCCTGTGCTGGCCGTTGTCCTCGGCCAGAAAGGCCGCGGCGTCGGCGATCAGGGGACGGATCGCGGGCTGGCCGAGGGCGAGCACCTCGAACTCGGGGGCCCGCTCCTCCTCCGCGGTCGCGGCGGCGGGTGGCTTCTGTGTGTTGCTCACCTGGAGCGACTGGAAGGCCTCGATGAACGGGCGGCGCAGGGCCTCGTACCGTTCGATACCCGCGGCGGTGTCGCCGCGCAGCGCGCTGTCGACCATCTCGGCCAGGCAGGCGGCATCCTGGAGCGAGGTGTTGAGGCCCTGCCCACCGAAGGCGTGCATGCCGTGCGCGCTGTCGCCGACCAGCACGACGTTGTCCAGGTTCCAGGTCCTGGTGCGTACGAAGTGGTGCTGTACTCGGCGGACCTGGTCCCAGTCCTTGACGTGTTCGGCGATCCAGCCGGCGAGCCGGGGCACGACGCCCGACAGCGTTTCGACGAGGAGTTCGACCGGCCCCTCGGTCACCCGCGCCGCGGTCGCCGAGTCGGTGATCCACACCAGGACGAGGCCTTCCTCGGCGCGGCGGGTCTCCAGCAGATAGCCGTGTGCTCCGAAGTGCGCGCGGGCCACGCCGTCCCAGTCGGGCGGGCTCGGTACGACGACGTCCAGGTACGAGCCGGTGGAGGGCACCACCTCGGCCTGGATTCCGGCCAGTTCACGGATCGTGGAGGAGCGTCCGTCGGCGGCGAGCACGAACCGCGCGTCGATGACCAGCCGTTGCCCGGGGGCGGCGACGGTGAGCGTGCTGCGGGCCCCGTTCCGGCCGCGGGTCAGCGCTTGCGTGTCGGCCTCCCACACCACCGTCACGTTCGGCAGCTCGGCGAGCTCGGCGAGCAGTAGCCGCACCAGGTCGAAGGAGCGGATGGACAGCGCGTGGGGTACGGGGCTGCCGTCGAGCTCGGCGTAGCGGTGGCGCGCGGCGAGGTGACCGCCGAAATAGATCTCGGCGCCCGGGATGATGCCGGCGCCCTCGGTGAGCTGGTCGAGCAGACCGAGTTGGCCGAGCAGATGCAGGGTGACGGGCTGGACGATGTTCACCACGGCCGGGGCGCCCGGTGGGGGACCGCCGGGTGCCGGCTCGGACCGGCGCTCCAGCAGGGTGACCTGCCAGCCCTGCCGGCCCAGGGCCAGGGCGGCGAGCAGGCCCACCGGTCCGGCCCCCACCACGCAGACGTCTGCCGCCGTACGGACGGCGGTGGTCGACTCTTCGGCCATGGGCTCTACACCTTCTTCTCGGGTTCGGGACCGCGGACGCCACGGCGCCGCAGCTGACAGGTGATGCGTCCGGTGGCGATGCGCCGCTCGCGCTTGTCGCGCACGACGACCTCGTAGGTCGCCACCGACGTGCCCACGAACAGGGGGGTGCAGATGCCGGTGACCGAACCGGAGCCGCGTGCGGCCCGGTGGTGTGTCACGGACAGTTCCTGGCCCAGGACCATGCCGCCGGTACCGGCCTCCAGAACGGCGGCCAGCGAGCCGAGCGTCTCGACGAGGGCGGCGCTGGCCCCTCCGTGCAGGAAGCCGTAGTACTGGCGGTTGCGGTCCAGCGGGAGGCTCCCCACGAGCCGCCGCGGGTTCCAGTCCTCGACGACGATGCCGAGACTGGTGGTCAGCAGATCGGGCCGGGTCAGCGTCTCCATGTCGAAGGGCGCCTCGAAGACGGCCTCGCGCTCGGGATGCCCGGCGGGCTGCTCGCCGGGCCGTTCCACGGGAGCGGATTCCACGGGCGCGCTCATGCGGCGACACCCGTCCCCAGGCGGCCGGCGGCGACCAGGCCGCTGAGCCAGCCGTACTCGGGGGCGGCGGCGCCCTCGGGTTCCGTGTCGGCCGAGGCGAGCAGCGGCAGCCGTTCGCCGGCCCTACCGGCTCTGCGCAGCAGTACGACGGCGGCGGCGTCCGAGACGGGCAGCGCGCCCACCGGCTCCTGACTCTCCAGCAGGCGCCGCTGCACCGACGCGGCCCGGTCGTTGGCGGCCGTCTCGACGCCCACGACCAGGACCTGGTCAGCGGCGTCCGATTCGAGCAGTGAGTCGGCGAGCAGCAGGGCTTGGCCGCCCGGGTCGGTCAGGTGGGACAGCGACGTCAACGGCCCGGTGATGCCGTACCTCTTGGTGAGATGGCCGAGGATCGATGTGGTCACCGACTGGAAGAACAGCAGCGGGCTGTGCACCTTCCCGTCGACCATCCGCGCGGTCGCCGTGTCACCTGTGACGGTGTCCCCGTACAGGGTGGCGAGCACCATCGCGGTGCGCGATCCGGCCCGCCCGACCAGGTTGTCCTCGGAGGCCGGGTCGCCGAGGCACTCGACGACGGCCGCGCTCACGATCGGGCTGAACCGGGACAGTACGAAGCCGACGACCTTGGGGAGTTCCTCGGCGGCGCCTCCCGGTACGCCTTCGGCCCGCTCGCCCCACGGCGCCAGACACGCGGCACCGGCGACCGCGCGGGGGCGGACGAAGTCCGCCGAGGCGGGGGTGTGCGTACGTGCGGTCATGCTGCGTCCTCTCCTGCGCGCTCCAGCACCAGCGCGGCGTTCACTCCTCCGAAGGCCGCATTGAGCGACAGGGCGTGGGTGATGTCGGCGGTTCGGGCCACGTTCGGTACGTAGTCCAGGTCGCAGTCCGGATCGGGTTCCTGATAGCCGAGCGTGGGCGGCAGCAGCCCCTCGCGCAGGGCGAGCAGGGTGATGACGGCCTCGACCGCTCCGGTGGCCTCGAGCATGTGGCCGGTACCGCTCTTGGTGGAGCTGACCGGGACGCGGGGGGCGTGCTCGCCGAAGATGCGGTGCAGCGCGGCGGTCTCG
Source organism: Streptomyces sp. NPDC002698 (assembly GCF_042888945.1). Lineage (NCBI taxonomy): Bacteria > Bacillati > Actinomycetota > Actinomycetes > Kitasatosporales > Streptomycetaceae > Streptomyces > Streptomyces sp. NPDC002698. The sequence continues at coordinate 321,482 of NZ_JBIAQM010000007.1, read as the reverse complement.
GCCACGTCGTTGAGCGGTGTACCGGTGCCGTGGGCGTTGACGTAGCCGATCCGCTCGGGGGTGATGCCGGCCTTGCGGATGGCCGCGTCCGCCGCGGCGGCCATGCCCTCGCCGCGCGGGTGCGGCTGGATGACGTGGTGGGCGTCGGCGGCCATGCCCCAGCCGGCCACCTTCCCGAGGATGTCGGCGCCCCGCTCCCGGGCGTGCCGCACCGACTCCAGGACCAGCACGGCCACGCCGTCGCCCTGCAGCAGCCCCATGCGCCCCTTGGCGAAGGGGCGTACGACCCCTTCCCTGCTCAGTGCCTTGCCGGAGTCGAACTTGGCGAAGACGTCCTCGGTGACGAGGTACGAGCCGCCGGCCACGACCACGTCCGCGCCGCCCCGGTCGATGAGTTCGGCGCCGTGCGCGATGGCGTTGGTCGACGCGACACAGGCGTTCACGAACGCCAGCCGCCGGCTGCCCAGGCCCAGTTCCTCGCCGAGCCGCTCGGCGAGCCGGGAGGGCAGGCTGTCCAGTACCCGCGGGTCGGCCGGGGTCCGGCCGGCGGCGATGTCCTCCCAGAAGCCCCGGTTGCCGGAGTGGTCGCCCGCGGTGCCCAGCAGCACCGGCGCGTCCGCGCCGTTGTGCCGTGCCATCGCGAGCGCCGCCAGCGCGCATGCCCGCAGGACCTCTCCCTGTCCGGGCGTGACGCCCGGCTTCAACGGGAGGCCCGGGATCTCGGGTCCGTCTCCCTCGTACGTCGCCGCGCGGTCCGCGTGGTACGGCGTCGAGTCGAACCGGGTGACCGGGGTGAAGCCGGTGTGGCCCGCGAAGAGACCGTCGCGCAGGGCCTGCGCGCCGAATCCGTACGAGGTGAAGACTCCGTAGCCGGTGATGGCCACTTCAACTGCCATGGGTTACCTCTCCCTGTTCCACCCGGCCGGGAAAGCGCCGGGCCAGCACTGCCTGGGCGCCGGTCAACGAGGTGAATCCGACGAGTTCCTCCTCCTCGGGCTCCCACGGGATGCCGTGCCGTTCCTCCAGCAGGTGCAGCATCCAGACGAGAGTGAGTGAGTCGACGACGAACTCGTCGGGGCCCTCGGGGCCGGGTTCGGGCGTGATCCCGCTGTCGACGAGAAGGCGTTCTATGTCACCGCGCGTGATCAATGCCCGGCTCCCGCCACCGCCGTACGCCGGTCGACCACCACCTGGACCAGCTGACCGAGGGTGCGGACCGTCTCGGGATCCACGTCCTCCTCCGGCAGTTCGACGTCGTACTCGCCCTCCAGCTGCAGCAGCAGCTCGATCATGGCGAGGGATTCGAGTTCGAGGCCCTCGGGGCCGAGCGGGGTGTCCGCGTCGGTGCCTTCGGGGACGGGGAGGTTGATGACGTCGCGGATGACGGCGAGGACGAAGTCCCGGGTCTCTTCCTGCATGGTTCGGCTCCCTTGCGGGTCGTGGGGTCGGCGATTGACGGGGGTGCTCAGATCCGTGCCGGGGCGCTCGCCCGGTGCTGCGCGGGGGCGGGCGAGGGCAGTACGGACGTGGTGGCGAGGCCCGGCCGGTGGCCGTGCACGACGGCGGCGACCTCGCGGACGGCGGCGCCCGGGTCGGCGCTCGCGAAGACGCGGCGGCCCACGGCGAGGCCGCGGCAGCCGGCGTCCAGGGCGGCGGCCGCGTAGTCGCCGAGGCTGCCGCTGTCGGCCGGGCCGCCGGCGACGAGGACCGGGATGGGGCAGCTCTCGGTGACCTCCGCCATGCCTTCGGCTGGTACCGCCCATGTCGTCTTCACCATGGTCGCGCCGAGGTCGGCGGCGATGTTGACGACGTGCGAGAGCAGGGCGGGGACGTGCGGGTCGGTGATGCGGGGGCCGCGCGGGTAGACCATGGCCAGCAGGGGCAGGTTCCACTCCTGGCAGGCACGGGCGACGGTGCCCAGGTCGGCCAGTTGCGCGGCTTCCGTGTCGGCGCCGATGTTCACGTGCACGCTCACCGCGTCGGCGCCCGCCCTGACGGCGTCCGCGACGTCGCCGACGAGGATCTTGGCGTCGCCGTCGGGTGCGTGCGGGGTGCTCGCGCTGAGGTGGACGATCAGCCCGCAGTCGCGCAGCAGCAGGGGATCGACCGCACGGGCACGGCCCTTGTGCACCACGAGCGCGTCGGCGCCGTTCTCCACGACCGTGCTCACGAGCTGGTTGAACCGGGCGGCGGTGGTGATGGGGCCGTCGGCCACGGAGTGGTCCATGGGCACGAACAGGAAGTGGCCGGCGCGATGCCGGGAGAGCCGCGAGAGCCTGACGTCCAGCCCTGTGGTCAACGCAACCATCTTCGATCTACCCCCAAGTGGCGGAAACACTGAGGGAATTCTTTCGGCGCCGCGGCCTGCGCAGAATCCTCGAAAGGACAGCCCCTGCGGGGCGCCGGAACAGGCCATTGGAGGTAGCCGTACAGGCAGTCCACCGCCGTCTTCGCATGCGCACGCCCCCGTCGTCCGCCTTCGGACGCGCACATGCGTCCGGGCCCGCCGCGTGGTCGACGCGACGGGCCCGGGGAGCACCGGGGGATTGTGCTCCGTATGAGTACGGCCGTGAGAGGCCGGTGGTGACGCGTGAAGGGGGGTGGGTCAGGAGGCGGCGCCCTGCGGCTGAGCGTCTTGCGCGGGTGCCGCGCCCGGCGCGGCCTGCGGGGCCTCGCCCTGCTTGATGGCGAGGCTGATGAGCAGAGCGACGGCCACCACGGCGGCGCCGGTCCACGTCAGCGCCGTCGTCGAGGTGCCCGCGAGGACGGCGCCGCCGATCGCGGCACCGACGGCGGTACCCAGGTACAGGGCGGAGTTGAGCAGCGAGACCACGATGCTGGTGTGCTGCGGCACGATGCGCATCAGCTGGTACTGCAGCGGCAGTTGGACGTGGGCCACGGCGAACCCGTAGAAGAGGATGACGACTCCGGCGGCTACGGCGTCGAACGCGCCGTAGGGGAACACGGCGATGATGACCGCCACCGCCGCGAGTGCCGCGCCCAGCATGGACTTGGGCGAGGTGCCCTTGTCGAGGCGGGCACCGGCCAGGGCATTGCCGACGAACGAGGTCACACCGGCGATCAGGAGGTAGACCGGCAGGCTCTTCGTGGGGACACCGGCGCTGTCCTTGAGGATCGAGGGCAGGAAGGTGTAGACGAGGCCCATCTGCGCGACGCCGTACAGGAACATGACGAACATCCGTCCCAGCACGCGGCCGTCGGTCAGGACGGCGAAGCGGTCCTTGAGGCCGGGCGTGGGCGCGGCGCCGACGGACGGGACGAGCGCGGCGATGGTGATGATCGCGACGACGATGACGCCGACCACGACCCACAGGGCCGCGCGCCAGCCGACCTGCGTGCCGACGAGCACGCCCACCGGCACTCCGAGGATCGTCGAGACGGAGAGTCCGCTCATGATGGTGCCGAGCGCGCGGCCCTGCTGAGCCGGCGGCACGAGCTGAACGGCCGTGCCCACGGCGGCCGGTGAGTAGACGCCGCCGACGGCGCCGGCCAGGACGCGGACGAGCACCATCACCCACAGCGAGGGTGCGAGGGCGCTGGCGGCGTTCGCGACCGCGAAGATGGCGAGTGCGTAGAGCGCGAGCTTCTTGCGTCCGACCTTCGCCGTGGCCACGGCGAGCAGGGGCGCGCTGATCGCGAAGGCGAAGGTGAAGCCCGTGACGACTTGAGCGACCGCGGCGAGGGACACGTCGAAGGAGTCGGCCATGCCCGGCAGCAGCCCGGACAGGATGAAGGCGTCGAGTCCGATGGCGAACATGCCGAGGGCGAGTGGTGCGATGCGTTTCATCTCTTCTCCCAAGGGGCGGGCGGGATTCGGGGATTCCGGGATTGACCTGAAAGAGACCGGAATATTGCGAACGAATGTTCGATGGCGAGGGCAGGGTGGGACGCCGGGGAAGGGCGCCGCAGGCGCAACGGCCGACGCGACTAGCGGATCTGCCGCGAGGCGAGGGCCAGGGCGAGCTCGTCGATCGAGGGCGCGCGGACGACGCGCTCGGCGTGCACCGCGATGAGCACCTTGGCCTCGGCCTCCCAGGTCGCGAGGAGTCTCCTGTCGAAGTCCGGTCCCGCGCCCAGCGGACCGCCGTCCCGCACGCGGTGGAACTCCTTGAGGTCGTCGAACGCGTCGGGAAGGCTCCGGATCTCCGCGCTTCCCTCGATCGTCCGCCAGGGGCCGTACCAGCTCTCGGACACCACGCAGACCGCCACCCGCGGATCGCGCTCGATATTCCGCGTCTTGGCGGTCACCTGGCTGGAAGTGACCAGAAAGCAGTCGTCGCCTATCGTCAGGCCCGAGACGGGAGACGCCTGAATTCCGTCGTCACGGCGGCGTGTTATCAGTACGGCGCGTACGGGTCGTACGACCCGTCCTTTCACGTCTCTCGCCATCGGAGAATTCCTTTCGGTCACGCGGGGACATTGAGCGGGACTTGCCTGTTCCGCCGGCCTGGCTGTGATCGGGCATGCCGAAACAGCGCTCCGGGCGTTCGGGGAGAATCACATCTCGGCGTGCGGAGAGCACGCCGTCGTCATCGGTGCGGGGTGTGGCCCCGCCGGTCGCGGGCGACCGCGGCGACGTGCCGCGGGCCCGCCGGGACCTCGTCCAGCCACCAGCACTCCGGCCGGTGCCGGGCGCCGTCGACCCGCAGCCCGGCTGCCGTCCGCCGTACCCCGAAGGAGCGCGGGCCGCCCGCGAGCCCGATTCCCTCGGCCTTGAGCAGTGCCTCCTTCCAGGTCCAGCGGCGCAGCAGCCACCGGGTACGGTCCGGCGCGGCGACCCGGTCCCACTCCTCCAGCTCGGCGGACCCGAGGATGCGCCGGGCCAGTCCGTCGGGCAGGCTCACCGGTCTGACCCACTCGACGTCCACGCCCACCGGGCCCGCCGTACTGACCGCCACCGCGCAGCAGTCGGTGGTGTGCGCCAGGCTGATGTGCAGATGCGGCGCGTCCGGCAGGAACGGCCTGCCGAGCGGGTCGCGGGCGAGCCGCACCTCGCGGGCCGAGCAACCCAGATGGTGTGCCACCGTCGTCCGCAGCAGCGCGCGGGAGCGGATCCACACGCGCCGTGAAGACGGCGGCATCCGGCCGGCCCGGGCCCGCTCGTCCGGGCTGAGGAGTGCCCAGTCGGGTTCCGGGCCGGTGGCACGCCCCGGTGTGTCCAGCCTGCTCAGGTGGACGACCGGGGCGTCGGACGCGTCATCCACCGGCGAGCAGGCCCTGCTTGAGCGCGATCGACACGGCCTGCGTGCGGTTGGGGCAGTTGAGCTTCGCCAGCACGTTGGTGACATGCCGCTTCACGCCGTGCACTGATATGCCGAACCGCCTGGCTATCTGCTTGTTGCTCAGCCCCTCGCCCATCAGGTGCAGGACGTCGTGCTCCCGCGGGGTGAGCCGCACCTGCGCCTGGAAGGCCCGGGCGCCGCCGGTGCGGGCCCGCGCCATCAGCTGGCGCACCATGGTCGCCGGGATGGGCAGGTCACCCCGGTCCAGCCGCTCCAGCGTCTCGCTCATGCATTCCAGCGTGAGATCGGACTGCACGAGGAATCCGTCGGCCGGCAGGGCCGCGATCCGCTCCACCGCGTCCGCGTCGACGCGGTCGAGGAGGACGAGCACCTTCACTCCGAGCCGTTCCGCGTCCTCCGTCAGCCGGAGCAGGACGTCCTCGCCGTCGGCCGCGTCGACGATCACCAGTGAGTACAGGCCGTCGCGCAGGATGTCCGAGGCGGACGTCACGTCGTCGTGCGGCTCGATACGGCGCGGCGGATCGAGCCGCTGGAGCATGTTGCAGATTCCCCAGCGTATGAGCTCGCTGGACAGGGCCACGAGTACACCTTTACCGGCCGAATGCGTACCGACGGCAGTGGATTCCTTGAGCATCACCAAGTCCGACATGCCAACCCCCTGTAGCACTTCATCGAATCGGAGCGAAACGGTGGAGCGCTACACGCGAGAATCCGCGGCTCTTATTCCACGGAGCCACGGATTCTCGTGGTAGGACACCTGGACTTCATCGGCCGGGACCGGGACGCTCCGAAGTCCATACTGGTCGAACGGCGCGGCTGGATCCACTTTTGAGAACGTCAGGATCCTGACTGACAACAACCTGATGCGTCTGGCGCGAAGACGATGTACGCGTCCGGCTCAATTTGTATAAGCGGCAACTGTTCCGCGGTCCGCGAGCACCGGGCGATCAGGCCGATGCGCCGAAGCGGTCCTCCAGAGGCTGTTCCGCGTCGCAGATGGCTTCGTCGCCCAGCGACCGGCCGACCTCGAAACCGGCCTGGAAACGGCTCGCGGCCCCCAGCCCGTCCAGCATGTGGGCGATACGGCGGCGCAGGGTGCGTACGGACATGCCGAGACGCTTGGCGACGAGCTCGTCCTTCGCGCCCGTGCACAGCATCCGGATGATGACGGCGTTGACCTCCTGCGACACGTCCTCCAGGCGTGCTCCGCGCCAGCCGCCCTGCGAGAACGGGCGGGCCCTGAGCCAGTAGTCGGTGAAGACGGACTGCAGGACGCCGACCGTGGCCGGATCGGTCACCACCGAGACACCCTCCCGTCCGGCCGCGGGCACCAGGGCGAGCGAGTCGCTCATGACGAGGAACCAGCCCGGCAGTGTCTCCATGGTCCTGACCAGGCCGCCCTGCTCCTCCACGAGTCCCAGTTCCTCCCGTAGTTCGGGGTCGAAGCGCGTCACGTGCTGACAGAGCATGTGTAACTCCACTCCGCGTTCGAACAGTTCGGCGGCCACGGCGGGCAGGTCCCTGATCACTTCGGGCCGCAGGCCCGCCCCCGACCGCATCTCCAGCCACGGCCCGGAGGCGGTGCCGGCCACCTGGGCGACGAGACCCCGTACCTCCTCGTCGGGCAGGGTCTGTCCGTCGCCGGCCGCCGAACTCGGCCGGGACAGTGCCGTGAGGGACTGCCGCAGCCGGACGATCGCCGCCTCGGCCTGCTGGGCCAGCTCTTCCAGCGCCCCTCTGTCGCCTCCTCCGTGTACCTGGTCGTGGTCTCCCTCTCCCGATCGCATGACGGGTCCCCCCTTGTGTGACGTCCGTCTGAGCGGCGGATCGTTACCAGCAAACTCGACTTGGAGCGTTCAGGGGGATATTTGAAGATCTTTTGCGTGGAAGTAACGATTCCTTCGGCGCTCGCGGCCTCACTGAGCTGTGGATTTCGCCCGCCGGCCCTGCGCCGTGTGGAGTAGCTCACGGTTGCGGACGACCTTGCCGTTCGAGGTGCGCGGCAGCCGGGCGACGTAGTGAAAGGCGCGCGGCAACTTGTACGAGGCGAGCCGCTCACGGCACCAGCCGAGCAGTTCACCGCGCGACAGCGCGCCCTGCGTGACCACATGGGCCTCGATGGAATCGCCGAACACCACCACGGTCTCCTCGATCAGCGGGTGTTCGCTGAGGACCTGCTCCACCTCCGTCAGATCGACCTTGAGGCCGCCCACCGAGACGAGTGAGTCCGCGCGTCCGGTGATCTCCAGCGTCCGGCTCCCGGCGCGGACCGAGCACCGGTCCTTGGTGTCGAGCCAGCCGTCCTCGTAGCGGTCCGCCCGGTCCGCGTACAGATAGGGGCACTCGGGCAACCGGATGCGCAGGGTGCCCTCGCGGACCTCCGTCCGCAGGCCGGGCACCACCTCGCCCACGGCCGGCGGTCCGTAGCGGCCGCCCAGGTCAGTGGCGATGATTCCGGTCTCCGTCATGCCGTACGCCTGGCCGACGGTGATGCCGTAGCCGGTCTTGAACTCGTCGTACACCTTCGCGTCGAGCAGCTCGCCTCCGCTGACCGCCAGCCGCAGCGCGGGGAGTTCGGGGACCTCGGGCACCCGGCTGAGCAGGCTGAAATGAAGCGGTACACCGAAGACCGCCGCGATCTCCCGCTCGGCCAGCATGCGCACCAGCTCCCGGGCCTGCGGCCGGCTGCTGAAGTGCAGCGGCGCGCCGACCCCGAGACCGTGCAGGACACCGCCGACCAGACCGAAGGAGTGCATGATCGAGCTGAGCAGCAGCACCCGTTCACCGGCGCGCGGCATCTCGGGCAGTCGCGCGAAGCGCCCGATCTCCTCGTAGAGCGACGCGTCCGTGCGACCGATCACCTTCGGCAGGCCCGTCGACCCGGAGCTGAACTGCACCAGCGGATGCGCCGACCTGGCGGGCCGCCCCGACCTCAGCCGGAGCGCCTCGACGGGCGTCTCGTCGCGGAACGAGCTGAAGACACCGCCGAGTTCGCCGGACGTGACATGGAACTGCGGCTCGCACAGTTCGACGAGCCGGTGGGTCTCCGTCCTGGTCAGCCGGGGATCGAGCAGCTGCACCTGGGCACCGAGCGACCAGAGGGCGAACACGGTCGACAGCATGGAGAAACTGGGCATCATCTGCACCGCCACCGCGGTGCCCTCGGTGATGCGGCGCGCCTGGAGCGCCGCCCGCTCGTACTCCACGCGTTCCCTCAGCTGCCGCCGGGTGACCACCGTCTCCCCGACGGCCCAGACATCGTCGTCGTCCGACCCGGTGACACGGGATTCGAGCCAGGACCTGAACTGTGTGCTCTCGGCCATTTCCGTCCGTTCCTCAGCTAGTCGCGAGGCGTGAGGCCCCGTCGAGCCGGACCACCTCGCCGTTGATCATGGGGTTCTCCACGATGTGCCGGACCAGGGCCGCGAACTCCCCGGGGCGGCCCAGCCGTCGCGGGTAGGGCGTGCCTCCCACCAACGCGTCACGCACCCGGTCGGGCAGCCCCGCGAACATCGGGGTGTCGAACAGGCCGGGCGCCACCGTCACCACGCGCACCGCGTGCTCGGCCAGGTCGCGGGCGAGCGGCAGGGTCATGCCGGCGACACCCGCCTTGGACGCCGCGTAGGCCGCCTGGCCCCGCTGCCCGTCGTACGCGGCGATGGAGGCGGTGCAGACGACGACACCGCGCTCCTCGGGCTCGCCCACGCCCTCGGCGTCGTCGGTGCCCCGCGGGCGGCGGAGCATCGCCGCCGCGGAGGTGCGGACCAGGTCGAAGGTGCCGATCAGATTCACCTGGACGAGACGCCGGAACTCCGCGAGGGGCAGCGGGCCCTCGCCGCCCACGACACGTCCGGCCCCGGTCGCCCCGGCGCAGTTGACGACGATGTGCGGGCCGCCCCGGCGCTCCGCCGCGGCCACCGCGGCGGCCACGGCGTCCGGATCCGTGATGTCGCCGGCCACGAAGGACGCCCCCTCGCCGAGCTCGGCCAGGGCCTTGCGCCCGCGCTCCGCGTCGCGCCCGGCGACCACCACGTCCGCACCGGCCGCCAGCAGTTCCTCCGCCACGGCCAGACCGAGGCCGGAGGTGCCCCCGGCGACGAGCGCGATCTTTCCCTCGATGTTCATCTACGGCGCCGGTATCAGGAAGTCGTCGTCGCCGGTCCACTTGATGACCGTGCCGCCATGACTCATCCCGGCTCCGAAGGAGGCCAGTACGACGGTGTCTCCCGCCTGTACGCGGCCGGTGTCGACGGCCTCGCGGAGCACCAGCGGCACCCCCGCGCCGGAGGTGTTGCCGAGGCGCTCGACGTTGGTGAGGGTGCGTTCCGACGGCAGCCCGATCTTCTCCATGAGCAGGTGGATCAGGTGGTAGTTGGCCTGATGGAAGATGATCAGGTCGATGTCCTCGACCGTCATCGCGTGGTGTTCGAGCAGTTCGAGAACGAAGTTCGGCATGGTGTCCAGCGCGAAGTTGCGCACCGAACGGCCGTGCATGTGCATGAAGTTGCTGCCGAAGCCGGACAGCTTGTCACCGCCGTCCTTGGACCAGGTGCGCCGCTCCCGCTTGATGAACGCGGTCTCGTACGCGCTCGGGTCGCTGCGCAGCAGGGCGGGCGTCATGCCGGTGCCCGGAGCGCAGGGTTCGAGCAGGTAGCAGGCGGCGGCGTCACCGAAGATCACGCCGACCGTGCGGTCCTCCGGGTCGAGGGTCTTGGTCGTGGTGTCGGCGAGGACCACCGCGATCCTGCGGTACTGGCCCGACAGCAGGTACTTGGCGCCCACGTCGAGGGCGAACGTGCCGCCGGGGCAGCCCCCACTGTTCACGTCGAACCCGGGAACGCCGGTCAGTCCGAGCTTGCGCGCGATGGCTACGGCGGCCGCCGGCAGCATGTGGTCGGGTGTGAACGTGCCGCAGATGACCAGGTCGATCGAGTCGGGCGAGACCCCGGCGCGCTCGCAGGCGTCGAGCAGCGCGGCGGCGCCCAGGTCGGACGTGCGCTCCTCGGGCGCGGACCAGCGCCGGGTACGGACACCGATGTGCTCGCTGATCCAGGCGTCGGTGGTGTCCAGGCGCTCCTCGAGGTCCGCGTTGGTCACCACCTGACTCGGCACGTAACCTCCGATGGCCCGGATGCCCACGCCGTACGGGATCGTGCTGGCAGCCTTCGTCATAGGTCGGGACTCTCCTCCTGGCAGGTGCCGCCGACGCGGCAGCCGGATGGGTGACTTCGCGGCTGGTGGTGACGGCCGCCGAGGGCCGTCGTCGTGGATGACCTCCGTGGACGGCCCTCGTGGACCGCCACCACCAGCAACCAGTGCGGGGCGGACGAGTGGTTCGGTGGTGGGCCCGGATTCGTCCGGCCCGCCGTCGGACGGGTCTCGCCCCGCGGGCCGGATCCCACTCGTCCGATTCCGGCACGGGGTGTGTGCCCTGCCCCGTACTGCCGTGCCAGCCTCGCGTCCGCACCGGCCTGCGGTAAGGCCCGTTGGCGGTGCCCTTTCGTCGCGGCCGAAGGGGGACTCCCGCCGAGCAGTCGGGCGGTCGCCCAGAACGATTAGCCTCGGGCCATGATCGCTGCCTACGCCGCCCGTATCGATCCTCAACATCCCCTGAGTGGGCTGGAGTTGGGAGAGGTTCCGGAACCCTCGGTGCCGCACGGGTGGACGACCGTCCAGTTGCGGGCCGCCACGCTCAACCACCACGATCTGTGGTCGCTGCGGGGCGTGGGCCTCGGCGAGCAGGACCTTCCGCTGATCCTCGGCTGCGACGGCGCCGGGGTGGACGCGGAGGGTGACGACGTCGTCATCCACTCCGTCATCGGCGAGAGCGGCCACGGGGTCGGACCCGACGAGCCGCGCTCGATGCTGTCGGAGAGATACCCCGGCACGTTCGCGGAGCGCATCGCCGTGCCTCGATGGAACCTGCTGCCCAAGCCCGCCGAGCTCAGCTTCGCCGAGGCGGCCTGCCTGCCGGGCGCGTGGCTGACCGCGTACCGGATGCTGTTCACCAACGCGGATCTCAGCCCCGGCGACACCGTCCTCGTGCAGGGCGCCGGCGGCGGAGTGGCCACCGCGGCGGTGGTTCTCGGCTCCGCGGCCGGCTTCCGGGTCTTCGTCACCAGCCGCGACGATGTCAAGCGCAAGCGAGCCGTGGCGCTGGGCGCCGAGGCCGCGTTCGAAGCGGGGGCCCGGCTGCCGCAGCGGGTGGACGCGGTCCTGGAGACCGTGGGCGAGGCCACCTGGTCGCACTCGGTCCGCGCGCTCAAGGACGGTGGCCGGCTCGTCGTCTCCGGCGCCACCAGCGGCCCCAATCCGCCGCTGGGGGAGCTCCAGCACATCTTCTACCGGGAGCTCAGGGTCATCGGCTCGACGCTGGGCAGCAAGAAGGAGCTCGCCGCACTCCTCGACTTCTGCGTGGCCAAGGGCGTGCGGCCCGTGGTCGACTCGGTGTTCCCGATGCACGACATCCGCCGGGCCTTCGAGCGCATGGAGCGGGGCGACCTCTTCGGCAAGATCGTCCTGACGATTCCGTAACCGCGTACAACCGTGCCTGACCGTACGGTGGACGGTGCCGCGTGGCCCGACGGCTCTGCACGGACGACGCAGCCGAACGGACCGGGGCGCGCCGCTCGTTCGCGGCGCGCCCCGGCCCGTTCGGCTGCGTCCATGAGCCGGAAGGTCCGTGAACCGGTACGTCCGTCATGTATCGCCCGTGGATCAGTGGCCCATGCCGAGGCCGCCGTCGACCGGCAGCACCGCCCCGGTGACGTAGCTCGCTCCGTCGGAGGCCAGCCAGGTCACCGCGGACGCCACCTCGTCGACGGCGCCGTGCCGGCCCAGCGGAATCTGGCCGCGGATCTGCTCACGGCGCTCCTCGGGCAGTCGCTCGGCCATGTCGGTGAGCACCAGGCCGGGCGCCACCACGTTCACGGTGATGCCCCGCGAGCCGAGCTCACGCGCCATGGAGCGTGCCATGCCGATCATCCCGGACTTGCTGGCCGCGTAGTTGGCCTGACCGACCGTGCCGGTCATGCCGGCCACCGAGGACATCAGGATCACCCGGCCCCAGCGTCCCTTGAGCATGCTGCGCGCGGCTCGCCGGGAAACCCGGTAGGCGCCGGTCAGGTTGGTGTCCAGCACCGAGGTGAAGCGTTCCTCGGTCATCCGCAGCAGCAACGTGTCCTGGGTGATCCCGGCGTTGGACACCAGGACCTCGACGGGCCCGTGTGCGTCCTCGACCTCCTTGAACGCGGCCTCCACCTGTTGGGTGTCGGTCACATCGCACCGCACACCGAAGACGCCCTCGGGCGGTGCGCTGCCGCGGTGGGTCACCGCCACCTTGTCGCCGTTCTCCAGGAAGGCACGGGCGACCGCCAGCCCGATGCCCCGGTTTCCTCCGGTGACCAGCACGGAACGTGCCATGGTTGAAGTCCTCTCGTACGTGTGATTCAGGTCGTCGGCAGGGCGTCCGCCGCCACCACGGCCTCGCCGCGCACCGTGAGCGTGCCGTCCGCGAGCCGGACGGCCAGTGCGATCCGTGCCAGGAGCTCGCCGTCGGCGCCCCGCTCGACCGCGGTGACGCGTCCGGTGCAGTGCGGCCGCGCGTGCACCGGAGTCGGCGCCGAGAAACGCGCCTTGAGGGAGCGGACGGCACCGAGCGGGACCCAGGAGGTCACCAACCTGCCGAGGAAGGCCATCGAGAGCATGCCGTGGGCCAGCACGTCGTCGAAGCCGGCGGCTCGGGCCGCTTCGGTGTCGATGTGGATCGGGTTGTGGTCGCCGGACGCGCCGGCGAACAGGGCGAGCGTCGCCCGGGTCACCTCGTCCGGGTGCAGACCGGGAAGTTCCCGGCCCACCAGGGACGTCGACGTCGGTGCGGTCATTGCTCACCCGCCGGGTGACGCACCAGGATCACCTGATGCAGATCGGCGACGGCGGTCCCGTCGGGGCGGGTGACCGCCGTGTCGCGGACCACGAACTCCATGGTCCCGGCGCGCCGCCGGTACACGTCGGTGATCACGGGGGAGAAGACCAGCTCGTCGCCGGCGTGTGCCGTCTCGTGGTACCTGAAGGACTGCTCGGTGTGCAGGACCCGGCTCGGGTCCACCTGCGGTCCGTCCGGTCCCCAGGCGTCCGCCTGATGCTCCAGTTCGAGACCGAAGAGAAAGGTGGGCGGCACGGGCAGGTCGTGGTGGCCGGCCTCCCGGGCGCGTTCCGGACTGGTGAACTCGGTGTCCTTCAGCCCGATGACGCTCCCGAAGAACTTCAGCCTGCCCCGCTCCACGGTGACCGTGAAGGGTGTGAGCCGGGCTCCGGGCGACAGCCCCGGGCCGGTTGCGTTCGTCCATGGTGCGGTGTCGGCCATGCGGCACTCCCACTCGGTGAGCGGCCCGCCTCGGAGAGCCGCGTGGGGGAGGCTCTCCGGGGCGGGCCTGGTTCGGGCACGCCGAGGTGCGGCTGTGCCGGCTGCCTACTTCTCGATGCAGAACTCGGCGACAGGCCAGCCCACGTGCCGCTTGTCGGTGGCGATGTAGCCGAGGAGCTGGTCCCCGGCCTTGAGCTCGGTGACGTTGAGCACCGCGGCACCCGGGCCCAGCACGCGGACGTGCCAGTCGTCCTGGACGGTCAGGCTGACCTCGACGCCCTCCGGCGAGAGCGCGCGGATGGTCAGCAGCGGACGCGACTCCAGCTTCACCCGCCCGACCACGATCCGGCGGGTCCTGCCGTCCGCGGTGACACCGAGAATCGTGCTGCCGGCCTTCAGCTCGCTGAGGTAGTTGGTGCGGTTGTCCTCGCCGAGGACGTACGAGTGCAGGGCGCCGGCGTTGACCCGGAAGGGGCGCGTCGGCATGTACGGCAGCGGGTGGGTCTCGCTCACGCCGAGAATGAAGCCCGAGGCGTACGAGCCGATGAGGATGCCCTCGTCCTTGCCGAAGTGGGTGCAGGTGTCGACGCACACCCGGTCGCCGAGGCCGTTGTGCTCGATGGACTGGACGGTGAGCGTGGTCAGATCCAGGTCCGGGGTCTTGGCGCCGAGCAGCTCGACCAGACCGAACACCTCGTTGGAGTCCTTCGCCCCGTACAGCAGGCCGTCGGATCCCTTCTCCAGCACGTCGACGATGATCCCGGCCTCTTCGAGATCGCCGGCCTCGCAGATCAGGCGGCCCGGGGACTTGTCGGCCGCGGCGATGACGATCTCCAGCGGGATCTTGGTGGGGTCGCGGAACCTGACGAGCGTGTTCGGCAGCGCGATGGCCGCGGCGCAGGCCAGCCGCAGGGTCGGGTCGTCGACGACGTCGATGTAGGCGCCCACGGACGTACCGCCGTCCACGGTCAGCTTGAGCTTGTCCAGCTCCTCGACCTTGGAGACGGGGGTCAGGATGATGTCGGCGATGTCCGCGGCCTCGGGCGGAAGCGGCGCGTCGGCGGCCGGCAGCAGGACTTTGAGGACGGTCGGCGGCAGCGCCGCGAGCACCTCCAGTTTGTCGTCGAGGACACCTTCGAGGCGCGCGTGGACGGCGGCGTCGACGACGGCCTCCTGGTGCTCGGCATCCACCGAACGAAGATCTATCCAGGCAAACTTCACGGACTGTCCCTTCCAGGAATGCGGGAATACAGAAATGCAGGAATGCAGGGCCGCAGGGCCGCGGGCATGCGGCAGGGCGGCTGGGCGGGGGGTGCGGAGACGCCGGCGTTCAGAAGAGGGAGGACAGCGCCTTGAGACGGCCCTCGATGACGGCGAGCAGCTGGAGCGCCTCGGCCTCGCCCTCCCCGGCGCCGAACAGCCGGGTGAAGACGAACTCGCTCTCGTCGTCGGACACGGCGATGAGCCGGGTGAAGGCGCGGTGATCACCGTGCTCGGAGCTCACGCGGAAGTCGACGACTCCCGTCGCGCGGTCCGCCGACGAACGCACCTCGACCGGGCCGAACGGCGTGTCCACGCTCCAGTGGTCGCTCTCCTTGCGTGACGCGCGTGCGAAGTCGGTGCACCAGGCGGGCAGTCGCTCCGGATCGGAGACCACCGCGAACACGTCGGCGAACGGCGCCGAGATACTGATGCTTCCTGTCACGCTTCCCATGCAGACTCCCTCGCTGGGTACTTGTGCGGAGTGGTGGAGAAAGGCGGACCGTGAGCCCGCCGGCCGGTGAGGCCAGTGCGCGCGTGGTGCCCGGTCGGTGTGTGCTGTCCGGCCGGCGCGCGGTGGAGCCGGGTCAGGCGAAGTCCTCGGGACCGCACCAACGCGTCACCAGCGCCCCGTAGTTGAGGCCGGCGCCGAAGGCGGCCAGCACCACGCGGTCGTCGGGTGTGACCTTTCCCGCGTCGACGGCGTCGCGCAGGACCAGCGGGACCGAGGCCCCGGAGGTGTTTCCGATGTGCTGGATGTTGGTCAGCGTCTTGTCCCGCGGCTGGCCGAGCGTGTCCATGATCGTGTGCACCATGTGCCGGTTGGCCTGGTGCAGGGCGAAGAAGTCGATGTCGTCGAGGCCGAGGCCCGCGTCGGCGACCGTCTTCTCGATGAGGCCCGGGACGCTGCCGAGCACGAAGTCGCGGATCCCGCGGCCCACCATGACGGTGAAGTTGTCCCCGAATCCGGACTGCCGCCGCTCGCCGGTCTCGGTGAACCGGGGCTCACGCGTCACATAGCCGGTGGACTGGCCGGACGGCTCGCTGCCCAGGCGCGCCGGGCCCAGCCCGCCGGCACCCGAGACCACCGGCTCCAGCAGATAGCAGGCGGCCGCGTCGCCGAAGATGACGGCGACGGTGCGGTCCTGGGGGTCGAAGATCTTCGTACTGACGTCGGCGAGGACCACGGCCACCCGGCGGTAGGCTCCCGAGGCGATGAAGTTGGCGCCGACCTCCAGCGCGTAGACCGAGCCGGGGCAGCCACCGCTGTTCACGTCGAAGCCGGGGGTCCCGCTGATTCCCGCCTTGCCCATGACGGTGACGGCGGTGCTCGGCAGCATCCGGTCGGGGGTGTACGTCCCGCAGATCACCAGGTCCACGGAGGCCGGGGAGACGCCGGCCCGCTCGCACGCGTCCAGCAGCGCGCGGGCTCCGAGGTCCGAGGTCCAGTCGTCGGGGTCCGAGTAGTGCCGGGTTTCCACGCCGATGTTGGCGCGGATCCACTCGTCGGTGGTGTCGAGCGTCCGTTCCAGTTCCTGGTTCGTCACCAAGCGCTCGGGGATGCTGATGCCGATCTCCCTGATCCCGGCGGTGACGCCGGCTCGGGGGCCGGCGACGGCATGTGCCATGTCCTGCACCTTTCCGGCCGCCCTGGGCGGCCTGGAGTCGTTGCCCGGTCGGGGCGGCCTGGTCCGCTCAGCTCTGCGCGTCGGCGTACGTGGCGAGCCGGGTGTAGTCGCCGCGGTGGAACACCAGCGGCTCCCGGTCCGCGTCTCCCAGGTGCAGTGCCTCGACCCGGCCGAGGACGATCACGTGGTCCCCGGCCTCGCCGAACGTCTCCACCGAGCACTCCATCGACACCAGGGCACCCTCGACCAGTACCGAGCCGCGCGGCCCCACGAGATCGCCGAGTCGGTGCTGCGCCTGTACGCCGACCGGACGGTCGCGGGAGGCGAAGAGCGCCGACACCTGGCGCTGATCCGCGGCGAGGAAGCTCAGGGTGAACTCCCGCCGCTGGGCGATCCGCCGGGCCACCCGCCCTTCGGGCCGCAGGCAGACCGACATCAGCAGCGGGGCGAGCGATACGGACGTCACCGAGTTGACGGTCAGGGCCTCGGTGCTTCCGCCCGACCCGGACGCCACCACCGCGACGCCCGTGGGGAAGCGGCCCATGGCGTTCCTGAATTCCCCGCTGTCGACGACGGGCCGCGCCACCGCCCCCTTGTCGAGCATCGAATCCCTCCTTCGGAGCTTGACCGTGTCCACCTGCTGTGGCCTGCCCTGAACACTGCGGTGCGGGCGACGGAACCGGAACGCTCATCGGGAGAGCACCTTTGGGCTCGACCAAAGAGCAGGAGACAGGTGCAGGCGGGGGCGGCAGGATTTCCCCCGAAGGCCCGCCTGCCGGGGCCCGTCACCGTCGCGCGGGCGGTCGCGACCCGGGGTGCGAAGGCTCCGTGGCCGCGGCCGGCGGGCAGCAGAGTACGAAACCGTTTCGTTTCTGGCGAGCGGGCTCCGCTCTCCGGCAGCCCGATTCCCCCTGTCTCCCGGAGCCCTGTTCCTCCACGCCTTGTTCTCGCCCCACCCGCCCGCAGATCCGACCACCCGACCGGGAGTACGCCTCGTGGCCACGTTTCTCTACAGACTCGGCAAGTTCGCCTTACGGAGGCGGCACTTCGTCGCGCTGATCTGGGTGGCGCTCCTCGCGCTCGCCGGGTTCGGCGCCGCGTCCGCGCCGACGGCCGCCTCCAGCTCCTTCTCGGTCCCCGGGACCGAGGCGCAGAAGGCGTTCGACCTCCTCGACCAGCGCTTCCCGGGATCCAGCGCCGACGGCGCCACCGCCCGGATCGTCTTCAAGGCGCCCGACGGCGAGAAGATCACCGACGCCCCGGACAAAGCGGCGGTCACCAGGACCGTCGCCGCTCTCAAGTCCGGCACGGACCAACTGGCCTCGGCCACCGATCCGTTCACGGCCGGGGGCGTGAGCAAGGACGGCACGACCGCGTACTCCTCACTCAAGTACAAGGTCTCGTCGATGGAGCTGACCGACGCGACCCGTGACTCGCTGAAGGGCGTACAGGCCGAACCGGCGCACGGGGGACTCGTCGTGGAGATCGGCGGTGACGCGCTCCAGGCCCCGCCCGAGACCGGTCCGTCCGAGATCATCGGCGTCCTCGTCGCCGCGATCGTTCTCGTCATCACCTTCGGCTCGCTGCTCGCGGCCGGGTTGCCGCTGCTGACCGCGATCATCGGTGTCGGCATCGGTGTCTCGTCCATCACGGCGCTCGCCGACGCACTGGACCTCGGCACCACGACGTCCACCCTCGCGATGATGATCGGCCTCGCCGTCGGCATCGACTACGCGCTGTTCATCGTCTCCCGCTACCGCGCCGAACTGGCCGAGGGACACGAGCGCGAGGAAGCCGCCGGACGGGCCGTGGGCACGGCCGGCTCCGCGGTCGTCTTCGCCGGACTCACCGTGGTCATCGCCCTGGTCGGTCTCTCCGTCGTCAACATCCCGATGCTGACCAAGATGGGCGTCGCCGCCGCCTGCACAGTCGCCGTCGCGGTCCTCATCGCGCTCACCCTCGTCCCCGCGCTGCTCGGCTACGCGGGCAAGCGCGTCCACGGGCGCAAGGCCCGCAAGGCCCTCGAAAGCCATGGGGTGACTGCGGAGAAGCCCAATCGGGGTACGCGCTGGGCGCGGTTCGTCCTGGGCCGCCCGGTGTGGCTGCTGCTCGCCGGCGTGGTGGGCCTCGGTGCGGCCGCGGTGCCGGTGGCCTCGCTGAAGATGGGCATGCCGGACGGTGGCTGGCAGCCGCCCCACACCACGCAGCGCAAGGCGTACGACACGCTCTCCGACGCCTTCGGCCCCGGCTTCAACGGCCCGCTGGTGACCGTCGTGGACGCCAGGAACTCCCGGAACGCCAAGCAGGCCGTCGCCCGGGTCGAGAAGGACATGCGCGCGCTGCACGGTGTCGCGGTGGTGAACCGGGCCGCCTTCAACAAGGCGGGCGACACCGCGACCATCACCGTCATCCCGAAGTCCAAGCCCAGCTCGGCCGAGACCGAGGACCTGGTCCACGCCATCCGCGACGAGAGCGCGGCCATCGAGGCGGACACCGGCGCCGAGGTCCTGGTGACCGGCGCCACGGCGATGAACATCGACGTCTCGCAGAAGCTGAACGACGCGCTGGTCCCCTATCTGGCGCTGGTGGTGGGCCTTGCCTTCCTGCTCCTGATGCTGGTCTTCCGCTCGGTCCTCGTTCCGCTGAAGGCCGCGCTCGGCTTCCTGCTCTCGGTGGTCGCCGCCCTCGGCGCGGTCGTCGCCGTCTACCAGTGGGGCTGGCTCGGCTCGCTCTTCGGGGTGGAACAGACCGGACCGATCATGTCCATGATGCCGATCTTCATGGTGGGTGTGGTGTTCGGCCTGGCGATGGACTACGAGGTCTTCCTCGTGACCCGGATGCGGGAGGCGTACGTCCACGGCGAGCAGCCGTCGGACGCCATCGTCACGGGGTTCCGGCACGGGGCCAGAGTGGTCGTCGCGGCGGCCGTCATCATGATCGCGGTGTTCTCCGGCTTCATCGGCTCCAGCGAGCAGATGGTGAAGATGATCGGCTTCGGTCTCGCCGTCGCCGTCTTCTTCGACGCGTTCGTGGTCCGGATGACGCTCGTCCCGGCGGTACTGACCCTGCTCGGCGACCGGGCGTGGTGGCTCCCGAAGTGGCTCGACCGCGTGCTGCCGAACGTGGATGTCGAGGGTGAGCGTCTGCGCAGGCAGCTCGCCGCCCGGCGGGATCCCGACTACGAGGAGGACCGGGAGCCGGCCCGCGCCTGAGACATCGGCCGACGCCTGAGACGCGGGCCCGCGCCTGAGACGCGGGCCGGCGCCGGGGGGTACCTTCCCGGCCGTCTAGCACTCGATGATGTTGACCGCCAGCCCGCCCCGGGCCGTCTCCTTGTACTTGACGCTCATGTCGGCGCCGGTCTCCTTCATGGTCTTGATGACCTTGTCGAGGGAGACCATGTGGGAGCCGTCGCCGCGCATGGCCATCCTGGCGGCCGTGACGGCCTTCACCGCGGCCATGCCGTTGCGCTCGATGCAGGGGATCTGGACCAGGCCGCCGACCGGGTCGCAGGTCAGGCCGAGGTTGTGCTCCATGCCGATCTCGGCGGCGTTCTCGACCTGCTCGGGGCTGCCGCCCAGCACCTCGGCGAGCGCGCCGGCCGCCATGGAGCAGGCCGAGCCGACCTCGCCCTGGCAGCCGACCTCGGCGCCCGAGATGGAGGCGTTCTCCTTGAAGAGCATGCCGATCGCCCCGGCCGCGAGCAGGAACCGTACGACTCCGTCCTCGTCGGCGCCCGGCACGAAGTTGATGTAGTAGTGCAGCACCGCCGGGATGATGCCCGCCGCGCCGTTGGTGGGGGCGGTGACGACCCGGCCGCCCGCCGCGTTCTCCTCGTTGACCGCCATCGCGTAGAGGGTGATCCACTCCATCGCGTGGGCCAGCGGATCGCCCTCGGCGCGCAGCTGGCGGGCCGAGAGGGCGGCACGGCGGCGGACCCGCAGACCGCCGGGCAGGATGCCCTCGCGGGTGATGCCGCGCGAGACGCAGGCCTGCATGACGCGCCAGATCCCGAGGAGCCCCTCGCGGATCTCCTCCTCGGTGCGCCAGGCCCGCTCGTTCTCCAGCATCAGGGCGGAGATCGACAGACCGGTCTCCTTCGTGAGCCGCAGCAGCTCGTCACCCGTGCGGAACGGGTACTTCAGGACCGTGTCGTCGAGCTTGATGCGGTCCTCGCCGACCGCGTCCTCGTCGACGACGAAGCCGCCGCCCACCGAGTAGTACGTCTTCTCCAGGACGAGCTCGCCCGAGGCGTCGTACGCGAAGATCGTCATGCCGTTGGCGTGGTAGGGCAGGGCCTTGCGGCGGTGCAGGACCAGGTCGTCGTCGAAGGAGAAGTCGATCTCGTGCTCGCCGAGCAGGTTGATCCGGCCCGAGGACCTGATCCGCTCGACCCGCTCGTCGGCGCCCTCCACGTCCACCGTCCGGGGCGAGGCGCCCTCCAGGCCGAGCAGCACCGCCTTGGGGGTGCCGTGGCCGTGGCCGGTCGCGCCCAGGGAGCCGTACAGCTCGGCGCGTATCGAGGTGACCGGGGCCAGCAGGTCCTCGTTGCGCAGCCGCCGGGCGAACATGCGCGCGGCGCGCATCGGGCCCACGGTGTGGGAGCTGGACGGGCCTATGCCGATCGAGAACAGGTCGAAGACCGAGATGGCCACGGGAACTCCTTGCTGGTTTCGCCGGACGCCGTTGTCCGACGGAGGTGGTGCGGGACTGCATGGAACGGGGCACCGCGCTCTGCTTCCAGTGTGCGCGGTGCCCCGGATATCCGTACGAAGGGAAAACGTACGGGGGAAAACATGCGGCGAATAGCCTACGAACTACTTCAGGCCGGGGTACAACGGGTGCTTGTCGGCCAGAGCGGACACACGGGCCTTCAGGGACCCCGTGTCGTAGGACGGCTTCAGCGTCTCGGCGATGATGTCCGCGACCTCGGTGAAGTCCTCGGCCGTGAAGCCGCGGGTGGCGAGGGCGGGCGTGCCGATGCGCAGGCCGGAGGTGACCATCGGCGGGCGCGGGTCGTTCGGGATGGCGTTGCGGTTGACCGTGATGCCGACCTCGTGGAGGCGGTCCTCGGCCTGCTGCCCGTCCAGCTCGGAGTTGCGCAGGTCGACCAGGACCAGGTGCACGTCCGTGCCCCCGGACAGGACGTCCACGCCGACGGCCTTCACGTCGTCCTGGACCAGACGCTCGGCCAGGATGCGCGCGCCGTCCAGCGTGCGCTGCTGGCGCTCCTTGAAGTCGTCCGAGGCGGCGACCTTGAAGGAGACGGCCTTGGCGGCGATCACGTGCTCCAGGGGGCCGCCCTGGAAGCCCGGGAAGACCGAGGAGTTCAGCTTCTTCGCGAACTCCTTCTTCGCCAGGATGATGCCGCCGCGGGGGCCGCCGAGCGTCTTGTGCGTGGTGGAGGTGACCACGTCCGCGAACGGCACCGGGTTCGGGTGCAGACCCGCCGCGACCAGACCCGCGAAGTGGGCCATGTCGACCCACAGGAGGGCGCCGGCCTCGTCCGCGATCCGGCGGAACTCGGCGAAGTCGAGCTGACGCGGGTACGCCGACCAGCCCGCGATGATCACCTTCGGGCGGTGCTCCTTGGCGAGCCGCTCGACCTCGGCCATGTCGACCAGGCCGGCCTCGTCCACGTGGTACGCGACCACGTCGAACTGCTTGCCCGAGAAGTTCAGGCGCATGCCGTGGGTCAGGTGGCCGCCGTGGGCCAGGTCCAGTCCGAGGATGGTGTCGCCGGGCTGGGCCAGCGCGAACAGCGCGGCCTGGTTGGCGGAGGCACCCGAGTGGGGCTGGACGTTGGCGTACTCGGCGCCGAACAGGTCCTTGACCCGGTCGATGGCGATCTGCTCGGCCACGTCGACGTGCTCGCAGCCGCCGTAGTAGCGGCGGCCCGGGTAGCCCTCGGCGTACTTGTTGGTCAGGACCGAGCCCTGGGCCTCCATGACCGCGACCGGAGCGAAGTTCTCCGAGGCGATCATCTCCAGCGTGGACTGCTGGCGGTGCAGCTCGGCGTCGACGGCGGCGGCGACGTCCGGGTCGAGCTCGTGCAGGGGGGTGTTCATCAGCGACATGCGGGTGACTCCTCAGCCGGCCGTGAAGGCGGTGTACTCGTCGGCGGACATCAGGTCCTCGGGCTCGCCGGAGACGCGCACCTTGAACAGCCAGCCGCCCTCGAAGGGCGCGGAGTTCACCAGGGCCGGGTCGTCCACGACGTCCTGGTTGGCCTCGACGACCTCGCCGTCCACCGGGGAGTACAGGTCGCTGACGGACTTGGTCGACTCCAGTTCGCCGCAGGACTCGCCCGCGGTCACCGTGTCACCGACGGCCGGGAGCTGGGCGTAGACGACATCGCCGAGCGCGTTGGCCGCGAACTCGGTGATGCCGACCGTCGCGACGCCGTCCTCGGCGACGGACAGCCACTCGTGCTCCTTGCTGTAACGCAGCTGCTGGGGGTTGCTCATGACCTGAATTCTCCTGTACGCGGTGGAGTGATGATGGAGGGAAGCGCGGGTGACCGGGCGGATGTGCCCAGGGTCACGTCCGGGGCCCGGCGAGGGGCGCCCGTCGGTACCGGCGCCCGACGGGCGTCCGGTTCATGTCCGGCCGGTGCGGACCAGTGTCACTTCTGCCGCTTGTAGAACGGCAGCGCCACGACCTCGTACGGTTCGTGGCTGCCCCGGATGTCCACGCCCACACCGGTCGTGCCCGGCGCGGCGTGCGCGGCGTCGACGTACGCCATGGCGATCGGCTTGCCCAGGGTCGGGGACGGGGCGCCGGAGGTGACCTCGCCGATCACCTCGCCGCCTGCGACGACCGAGAACCCGGCGCGCGGCACGCGGCGGCCCTCGGCGATCAGCCCGACGAGCACGCGCGGCGGCTCGGAGGCGGCACGCTCGGCGGCTTCGGTCAGGGCCGCGCGCCCCACGAAGTCACCGTCCTTCTCGAACTTCACGACCCGGCCGAGGCCCGCGTCGAAGGGGGTCAGCGCGGTGGTCAGCTCGTGCCCGTACAGCGGCATGCCGGCCTCCAGGCGCAGCGTGTCGCGGCAGGACAGGCCGCAGGGCACGAGACCGGCCGGGGTGCCCGCGTCGGTGAGCGCCTGCCACACCTTCTCGGCGTCGGCGGGGGCGACGAACAGCTCGAAGCCGTCCTCGCCGGTGTAGCCGGTGCGGGCGATCAGGGCAGGGACGCCGGCCACCGTGCCCGGCAGGCCCGCGTAGTACTTCAGGCCGTCGAGGTCCGCGTCGGTGACCGCCTTGAGGATGCCGGGGGACTCGGGGCCCTGCACGGCGATCAGCGCGTACGCGTCACGGTCGTCGCGCACCACGGCGTCGAAACCGGCGGCACGCCCGGTCAGCGCGTCCAGCACCACCTGGGCGTTGGAGGCGTTGGCGACGACCATGTATTCGTGCTCGGCCAGCCGGTAGACGATCAGGTCGTCCAGGATGCCGCCGTCCTCCTGGCAGATCATGGTGTAGCGGGCGCGGCCGACGCCGACGGTGGCGATGTTGCCGACCAGCGCGTGGTTCAGGAGGGCCGCGGCCTCGGGGCCGGTGACGGTGATCTCGCCCATGTGGGAGAGGTCGAAGAGACCGGCCTTCGTGCGGACGGCGACGTGCTCGTCACGCTCCGAGCCGTAGCGCAGGGGCATGTCCCAGCCCGCGAAGTCGGTCATGGTCGCGCCGAGCGAACGATGCAGGGCATCGAGCGCGGTGTGACGGGGTGCGTTGCTGCTCATCGGTCTGGCTCCCAAGGCATGACGGCGAGGTCGTTCCTCCCCATCTGTCATCGGAACCTGAGAGGTTCATCACGACCACACGAATCGGTGGTCCTGACTTGCACCTTGGGTGGAGCCGCCGGAGCGGCCCGCTTTTCAGATGTGCCTCGCCCGCGCGGTAACGGTGCCTGAGAGATTCAAGGGAGGGACTTGCTCCTTCGGCGCCCGGGTACACGTACCCAGGACTCTCCCGCGCGGATTCAAGCGGCCGGTATGCAGTTGGCGCGGCCATCATCGCACGCGCTGTCGGATCACGGCAGCCCGCCATCTGTGACGGGGCTGTGGCAGTCCGCGTACGGAAATGGGAAGCGCCGGGCATTACCTTCTCTTTACACTCGACGGGGATGGGACTCCACATCCAAGGGGAGGACGGTCACGGTGAACAGGACCAGGGCGTACGCGACGACCTCGGGTCTCGCGCTGCCCGAGCAGCCCGGCGCACGGGCCCGGGAGGCTCGCGGAGCGCGTCCCGCGGTCGTCGTGCGGGATCTCCGCGACCGGGTCGGGCGCAGTCCGCACGGCCTCCGCTTCGGGGCGCAGGACCTCGTCGTCGTCGCCGGGCTGCCCGGCAGCGGCAAGTCGACGCTGATGCGGCGGGCCGTGCGGGGCGCCCGCGTCGACTCCCAGGACACCCGCGAGCGCTGGGACGGCCGGATGCCCGGCCTGCTGCCGTACGCGGTCTACCGTCCCCTCGTCCGCCTCGCGCACTACGCCGGCCTGCGCCGCGCCCTGCGCGAGGGCGGCGGACTCGTCGTGCACGACTGCGGTACGCAGACCTGGGTGCGCCGCTGGCTCGCCCGCGAGGCCCGGCGCCGTGGCGGCGCGCTGCACCTGCTGCTGCTCGACGTCACACCCGGCACCGCGCTGGACGGCCAGCGCGAGCGGGGCCGGGGCGTCTCGCGCTACGCCTTCGCCCGCCACCGCGGCGCGATCGCCCGGCTGCTGCGCTCCGCCGAGACGGGAGACCTGCCCGAGGGGTGCGGCTCGGCGGTACTGATCGACCGGGACGCGGCGGACGTGCTGCGCAGGATCGACTTCGGCCACTGACCGGTCACGGTGGCCCACTAACCTTTCCAGCCGGAACAGTGGTTCGAAGCGGGCGGTAGACAGATGGACTTTCCGGCACAGGCGCACCCCCATCCGCACGGCGGTTGGCCCGGCAACGAGCTGGAGGAGGTGTTGTCCTCCTCCCTGGGCGTACCCGGGCCCTCGGCGGGCGCTCGCATCGTCGAGGTGCTCGGCCGCAGCTTCGTATGGGTGCCGCTGCCCAATGGCGGCGGCCCGAACAGCGGTCCGCTCGATCTGCCCACGATGGACATCGGGGGCCAGGCCTTCGTCCCCGTCTTCAGCTCCGAGGAGCAGTTCCGCCAGGTCGTCGGCGGTCACATGTCGTACACGATCGCGCCCGCCGTGGAGTTCGCCCGCGGACTTCCCCCGCAGGTCGGCATCGTGGTGAACCCGGACGGCGTGGTCGGCGTGCCGCTGCCGCCCATGGCCGTGGCCGAACTGTGCCGGGCCGGGCGGACCGAACTGGACGGGGCGGCCAGCGGCGGCCGGGTGCGGCTCTTCGAGCCCGACTGGCAGGACGATCCGGTGGACTTCCTCGCCGCGGCCTCGGCGGAGTTCGCCGCGACGGGTGTCGTCCTGAGCGCCCGCCGCTGTCTGGCCAGCGTCGAGGGCGACGAACCGGTCATGTTCATCGGCGTCGAGCTCGCGGCGTGGGAGGGCGACGCCCGTGCCCTGCCGCTGGACGCCCTGGGCCGTGCTCTCGGCCGCGTGCCGGTCGGCATTCCGGTGAACCTGGTCCTTCTCGACGTGACGCAGGACCCGGTCGGCGACTGGATGCGTGCCCAGGTGCGCCCCTTCTACCTGCACGGTCACTGAACGGCACCCGCGCCGGGAGTGCCCGGCCGGACCGCACGCCCGCCGCGCGGGGCCCTCGGCCGCCCCGCGCGGCGGTTCCCGGCTCTCGACTGCTTCCCCCGGCGGAGCACGATCGCCGCATAAGCTGGTTTCATGGCCTGGTCGAGGTGTTGACGCATGTCGGTAACCGGTGCCTCGGGCGTAAGGGATGAGTTCGTCGTGAATTGTTCGCGAAGGGGCGGTTGAAGGTGAGCGCGTCGGGCACGGCCGCGGCCGGGCAGGTCGAGCACATGCTGCGCCAGGTGACTCCCGGGCGTTACGACGCCTACGAGGCGCTCCTTCGCGCGCTCGCGACCCCGTCGTCCGGCCAGGTGTGGATGCTGCTCTGGCACGGCCAGGCCGGCTCCCCGGACGCCCAGTACGGGAACATGCAGGTGGACGGCCTGGGGTACGCGCCCTGCGTCACCTCCGCACAGGAACTCTCGGCCAGTGGCTGGAACCGCAGTTACGAGGTCGTGGACGGGCTGGACGTCGCCCGCACCCTGTACCCCGACCACTTCGGTCTCTGGCTCAACCCGCATGCCCCGGGCGGCGGCCTCGGCATCCCGTGGCTGGATCTGCGCCGGATCGCCACGGGCCTGGAGCGGCAGCCGGCGGGCCCGCTGCGGCTGTCCGAACCGGCCATCGAGATTCCGCAGTTCTACGCCCTGCTCACACAGAACGCCCATCTCACCCCGGCCGTAAGGTCGTTGCGCCGCGCCTGGGTCCAACCCACGCTCGGGGCGCCGTATCTGGCCATCGGCCTCGACGTGTACGACACTTCACCGCCCGCCGTCGACTCGGTGCGGGCGATGATGCAGCAGTCCATCGGCGCCGTCCCGGACGGGCTGCCCGTCTCCACCGTCGCGATGTCGGACGAGTTCGACCCGGTGGCGATGTGGCTGCGTGCCAACGCACGTCCGTTCTACGACCGCGAGGCGCACGCCGCTCCGGCGCAGGCGCCGACAGCGGGCGGTTACGGCTATCCGCCGGCCCGTGGCGGCTACTGAGAGCGTCCCGAATTCCGGACCTGTCGCATGCCTGTGCGAGAACGACTGGCATCATGAGACTGCACACGGTCTTCACGAAGCGTGCGCTCCATGCTGCTGACCTGCGGGGAAGCGGACGCATGTGCCGATTGTCCCGTTTTGGTGGGACTCCCGACTCAAAAGACCCTTATGGGTTCTTTGTTGTCGATTGGCAGTCGTCCGACTCCTGTTACCCACTGTTCGGATAACGGAATCCCCCAACAAGCATCACGGTTGCGCATAGTTTCTCCATGAGGCCTGGCACCTGATCGTGGCGGCACTGAAGACTCGCCCATCAGACACGGGACATCGCTCCTGTGAGCGAGTGCTAGTCGAATCATCAGCCGGGTCATCGGACCGCACCATCTGCGGTCAACCTCCCGGCGAGCAAGTGAACCAAGCCGCAGACAGCGGCAGTCGTAGGCCGGTCACCACCGGCGAGAGGGGTCGGGTCACTGTGACCGCACCGATCGAGACCACCGCGGCGGCATCGGAAGCACAGCCAGAGGCTGCGCTTGCCGGAGCCGGCAAGGGGCAGATCGAGGGCCGTTCCCTGGGACAGATCGCCTGGACGCGCTTCAAGCGTGACAAGGTGGCGGTCGCCGGCGGTGTCATCGTCGTACTGCTCATCCTGCTGGCGATCCTCGCCCGGCCCCTCCAGTCGATGCTGGGGCTGGACCCGAACGCCTTCAACCAGGACCTGATCGACCCGAACACCTCGCTGCCCAAGGGCGGCATGGGTGGCATGAGCGGTGACCACCCGCTCGGTGTGGACCCGAAGTTCGGCCGCGACCTCGCCACCCGCCTCCTGGAGGGCTCCTGGGTGTCGCTGGTCGTCGCCTTCGGCGCCACCATCCTGTCGAACGTGATCGGCGCGATCCTGGGCGTCGTCGCGGGCTTCTACGGCGGACGGGTCGACTCGATCATCAGCCGCCTGATGGACACCTTCCTCGCCTTCCCCCTCCTGCTGTTCGCGATCGCCATCTCGGCGACGCTGCAGGGCGGCGCGTTCGGCCTCGAAGGGCTCCCGCTCCACCTGAGCGTGCTGATCTTCGTGATCGGCTTCTTCAACTGGCCCTACCTGGGCCGGATCGTCCGAGGCCAGACCCTCGCCCTGCGTGAGCGGGAATTCGTGGACGCCTCCCGGGGCATGGGGGCCAAGGGCCCGTACATCCTGTTCCGGGAGCTGCTGCCCAACCTGGTCGGCCCGATCATCGTCTACTCGACGCTGCTCATCCCGACCAACATTCTCTTCGAGGCGTCCCTCAGCTTCCTCGGGGTCGGCATCCAGCCCCCGCAGGCGTCCTGGGGCGGCATGCTCCGTGAAGCGGTGACCTACTACGAGGTCGACCCGCAGTTCATGATCGTGCCCGGCCTCGCCATCTTCGTGACCGTCCTCGCCTTCAACCTGCTGGGCGACGGTCTCCGCGATGCTCTCGACCCGCGCAGCCGCTGATGCCTGACGGACACCGAGAGACCACCAAGTTTCCTACAATGAAGGGGAACCCGCCCATCATGCGAAGGTCAGCGCTGGCCGCAATTGCGGCCATCGGCTCCGCGAGTCTGCTCGTTGCAGGCTGCAGCAAGGCCGATGACAACAAGAACACCGACAACACGAAGTCAGCTGGGGCCAACGCAGCGACCACGGACGTCGTCAACGCCTCCACCCAGAAGGGGGGCACGGTCACGTACGAGTACTCCGACGTGCCGGACTCCTTCGACCCGGGCAACACGTACTACGCGTACATGTACAACCTCTCGCGTCTGTACGCCCGCCCCCTGATGACGTTCCAGCCCGGCGCCGGCGAGAAGGGCAACACCCTTGTCCCGGACCTCGCGGCCAGCGCGGGTGTCCCGAGCGACGGCGGCAAGACCTGGACGTACAAGCTGCGTGCGGGTCTGAAGTACCAGGACGGCACCGCGATCACGTCCAAGGACGTCAAGTACGCGGTCGAGCGCTCCAACTTCGCGCGTGACGTGCTCTCCCTCGGCCCGAACTACTTCCAGCAGTTCCTCGTGGGCGGCGACAAGTACAAGGGTCCCTACAAGGACAAGAGCGCCAAGGGCCTCTCGTCCATCGAGACCCCGGACGACACCACCGTCGTCTTCCACCTGAAGACCGCGTTCCAGGAGTTCGACTACCTGGTCGCCTCGCCGCAGACGGCGCCGGTCCCGCAGGCCAAGGACAACGGCGTCGACTACGTCAAGAACATCGTGTCCTCGGGCTCGTACAAGTTCGAGAGCTACGCCGACGGCAAGCAGGCCGTCCTCGTGCGCAACGAGAACTGGGACCCGAAGACGGACCCGCTGCGCAAGCAGTACCCGAACAAGATCGTCGTGAACCTGAAGGTCGCCGCTGAGACGATCGACAAGGACGTCCTCGCGGGCGACGCGATCGACCTCGGCGGTGCCGGTGTCCAGGCCGCGACCCAGGCGCAGCTCCTGAGCTCGGCCGACAAGAAGGCCAACACGGACAACACCTACGGTGGCCGTCTCGTCTACATGGCGATCAACACCAAGGTGAAGCCGTTCGACAACGTCGCGTGCCGCAAGGCCGTGCAGTTCGCGATCGACAAGGTCTCCGTGCAGACCGCCGAGGGTGGTCCGGTCCGCGGCGACATCGCCTCCACCGTCCTCCCGCCGGACATCCCGGGCTACGCCAAGTCGGACGTCTACGCGTCCGCCGGCAACAAGGGTGACGAGGCCAAGGCCAAGGAGCAGCTCAAGGCCTGCGGCAAGGAGAGCATCAACACCAACATCTCCGCCCGCAGCGACCGCCCGCAGGAGATCGACGCGGCCACCGCGATCATCAACTCGCTGAAGAAGGTCGGCATCAACGCCAGCCTGAAGCAGTACCCGTCGGGCAAGTACTTCACCGACTACGCGGGTGTCCCGAAGTTCACCGAGAAGAACAACATCGGTCTGATCATGATGCAGTGGGGTGCCGACTGGCCCTCCGGCTACGGCTTCCTGCAGCAGATCCTGAACGGCTCCGCGATCGGCGCCTCGGGTAACACCAACCTGTCGCAGTACGACAACAAGGACGTCAACGCCCTCCTCGAGAAGGCGATCGGTACGCAGGACAACGCCGCGCGCAACGCCCTGTACACCGAGATCGACAAGAAGACCATGGACGACGCCGTCCTCGTGCCGCTGACCTACTTCAAGGTTCTGCTGGCCCGACCGCAGTACGCGACCAACCTGGTCTCCACGGCGGCCTTCAGCGGTCAGTACGACTACCTCAACATCGGCACCACGAAGAAGTAGCAGCCCCGGAAGGCAGGTGAAGGCATTGGTGCCCGCGGGCTTAGCGGCCCGCGGGCACCAGCGCCGATCCCCGTGATCTCGTACATCCTCCGTCGGACGGCAGCGGCAGTGATCCTGCTCCTGGTCGTCTCCGCGGTCACCTTCGCCATCTTCTTCCTGCTGCCAAGACTGGCCGGCCAGACCGCCGACCAGCTCGCGCAGCAGTACATCGGGAAGAGCCCGTCGAAGGCCGACATCCTCGCGGTCAAGCACAACCTCGGTCTGGACCAGCCCGTCTACGTCCAGTACTGGCACTTCATCAAGGGGATCGTCAGCGGCGCGACCTATGACCTGGGTCCCACCACGGCGCACTGCGACGCACCGTGCTTCGGGTACTCCTTCAAGACGCACCAGGCTGTCTGGCCGGAGCTCACCTCGCGCCTCCCGGTGACGCTCTCGCTCGCCGTCGGTGCCGCGGTGCTGTGGCTGGTGTCCGGTGTGACGGCCGGTGTGATCTCGGCGCTCAAGCCGCGTTCCATCCTGGACCGCACGTTCATGGGCATCGCGCTCGCCGGTGTCTCGCTGCCCATGTTCTTCACGGGCAACCTGGCGCTGCTGCTCTTCACCATCAACTGGCCGATCTTCGGCCGGACCTACGTCCCGTTCACCGAGAACCCCGCACAGTGGGCCAACACCCTCTTCCCCGCGTGGTGTTCTCTCGCTCTCCTGTACTCCGCCATCTACGCGCGGCTCACCCGCTCGGGCATGCTGGAGACGATGAACGAGGACTTCATCCGCACGGCCCGTGCCAAGGGCCTGCGCGAGGGCAAGGTCGTGGTCCGGCACGGACTGCGCGCCGCCCTCACCCCGATCATCACCGTCTTCGGCATGGACATCGGTCTGCTGCTCGGCGGTGCCGTGATCACCGAATACGTGTTCTCTCTGCACGGCATCGGCCAGTACGCGGTGCAGGGCATCACCGACAACGATCTGCCGAAGATCCTCGGTGTGACCCTTCTCGCCGCGTTCTTCGTCGTCGTGGCAAATCTTCTGGTGGACATGCTCTACGCGGCCGCCGACCCGCGGGTGAGGCTCTCATGACCGAACTGTCCAAGACCGGCGCAGCGCTGGGCGAGCCCGTCTCGTCGCCGTCGAACGCCCCCAAGGCGTTCCTCGATGTGCGTGACCTCAAGGTGCACTTCCCGACCGACGACGGTCTGGTCAAGTCCGTCGACGGGCTCAGCTTCTCGGTGGAGAAGGGCAAGACCCTCTGCGTCGTGGGCGAGTCGGGTTCCGGCAAGTCCGTGACCTCGCTGGCGATCATGGGCCTGCACCGCCTCGGCGCGCGCGGCAAGAACGTCCAGATGTCGGGCGAGATCTGGCTCGGCGGCAAGGAACTGGTCAACGCCGACCCGGACGAGGTGCGCAAGCTCCGCGGCCGCGAGATGGCGATGATCTTCCAGGACCCGCTGTCCGCGATGCACCCGTACTACACGATCGGCAACCAGATCGTGGAGGCGTACCGCAACCACCACAAGGTCGACAAGAAGACCGCCCGCAAGCGGGCGATCGAGATGCTCGACCGCGTGGGCATCCCCGAGCCGGGCAAGCGCGTCGACAGCTACCCGCACGAGTTCTCGGGCGGTATGCGTCAGCGCGCGATGATCGCGATGGCGCTCGTCAACAACCCCGAGCTGCTCATCGCGGACGAGCCGACGACCGCCCTCGACGTCACCGTCCAGGCGCAGATCCTCGACCTCATCCGCGACCTGCAGAAGGAGTTCGGCTCCGCGGTCGTCCTCATCACCCACGACCTGGGTG
Source organism: Streptomyces sp. NPDC002698 (assembly GCF_042888945.1). Lineage (NCBI taxonomy): Bacteria > Bacillati > Actinomycetota > Actinomycetes > Kitasatosporales > Streptomycetaceae > Streptomyces > Streptomyces sp. NPDC002698. The sequence goes on along the minus strand of NZ_JBIAQM010000007.1, from coordinate 289,185 downwards.
TGGTGGCCGAGATCGCCGACGACGTCCTCGTGATGTACGGCGGCCGGTGCGTGGAGCGCGGCTCCGTCGAGCGGGTCTTCGAGCAGCCGCAGCACCCCTACACCTGGGGTCTGCTCGGCTCGATGCCGCGTATCGACCGCGACACCTCCGACCGGCTCATCCCGGTCAAGGGCCAGCCGCCGAGCCTCATCAACGTCCCCTCGGGCTGCGCGTTCCACCCGCGCTGCCCGTACGCGGACCTGCCCAAGGGCAATGTCACCCGCACCGTGCGCCCCGAACTGCAGCTTGTTGGCAGCGATCACTACACCGCCTGCCACCTCTCGCAGGAGGACCGCACGCGGATCTGGACCGAAGAGATTGCGCCGAAGCTGTGAGTGAGAACAACAAGACGGACGGCGCCGGCGCGGTGATCCCGCAGCAGGCCGCGGGTCCCGCGCACCGCGCGAAGTCCTCGGACAGCAGTGAGGTCCTCCTCCGGGTCCAGGGGCTCCAGAAGCACTTCCCCATCCGGAAGGGCGTTCTCCAGCGTCAGGTCGGCGCGGTCAAGGCGGTCGACGGCATCGACTTCGAGGTCCGCAAGGGCGAGACGCTCGGCGTCGTCGGCGAGTCCGGCTGCGGCAAGTCGACCATGGGCCGGGTCATCACCCGTCTCCAGGACCCGACCGGCGGCACCATCGAGTTCGAGGGCCAGGACATCACCCGGCTCAGCGCCTCGAAGATGCGTCCGCTGCGCCGTGACATCCAGATGATCTTCCAGGACCCGTACGGGTCGCTGAACCCCCGTCACACCATCGGCTCGATCGTCTCGGCGCCGTTCCGGCTCCAGCACGTGGAGCCCGAGGGCGGTGTGAAGAAGGAGGTCCAGCGGCTCCTGGAGCTGGTGGGTCTGAGCCCCGAGCACTACAACCGCTACCCGCACGAGTTCTCCGGCGGTCAGCGCCAGCGCATCGGCATCGCCCGCGCGCTCGCCCTGAAGCCGAAGCTGGTCGTGGCGGACGAGCCGGTCTCGGCGCTCGACGTGTCGATCCAGGCGCAGGTCGTGAACCTGATGGACGACCTCCAGTCCGAGCTGGGCCTGACGTACGTGATCATCGCTCACGACCTCTCCGTCGTGCGCCATGTCTCGGACCGCATCGCGGTGATGTACCTCGGCAAGATCGTCGAGCTCGCCGACCGCTCCTCGCTGTACGAGGCGCCGATGCACCCGTACACCAAGGCCCTGATGTCGGCCGTGCCGGTGCCGGACCCCAAGCGTCGTGGCGTCAAGAGCGAGCGGATCCTGCTCAAGGGCGACGTGCCCTCGCCGATCGCGCCGCCGAGCGGCTGCCGGTTCCACACCCGGTGCTGGAAGGCCACGCAGGTCTGCAAGACGACCGAGCCCCCGCTCATCGAGCTGAAGCCCGGTCAGCAGGTCGCCTGCCACCACCCGGAGAACGCCGCGGACCAGGCTCCTCAGGACGTCGTCCTGCTCTCGGCCGCCCGCGAGGCCGTCGAGCTGGTGTCCGTCGTGGAATCCGCCGAGGTGTCGGGCGAGGCTCCGGCCGAGCTCGCCGCCACCGCTGAGGAGGCCGCCACCGCTGAGGAGGCCGCCACCGCTGAGGAGGCCGCCACCGCTGAGGAGGCCGGCTCCGCGTCGGACTCCGCGGTCGCGGAAGCCGATCGTCAGGAGTCAACCGGCAAGTAGGCCGTGACGACTTGGCAAAGTCATGAACATGCCTGAACGGGAGAGTGCAGAGTCCTGCGTGTCCGTCTGATCGGAAACGATCGGCACACGTACGAAAGGGACGCTGATGGCACTCTCCCGTTCGGCACGTTCAGGGGCACTCGCGACCGCGATCGCCTCCTTGCTTCTCGTCGCCGCCTCCTCCGCCCCCACCCCCGGCGCGGACGGCATCGGCGACACGTACTTCCCCCGGCTCGGCAACGGCGGCTTCGACGCCCGCCACTACGCCCTCGACGTGGCGTACGACCCCGGCACCGACCGCCTCGACGGCGTGACGACCCTCACCGCCCGCGCCACCCAGAACCTCTCCGCCTTCGACCTGGACCTCCAGAAGCTGGACGTCACGAGGGTCGAGGTGAACGGCAGAGCGGCCCGCTTCACGCGGGAGGGCGACGAGATCCGCGTCACCCCGCGCGGCACGCTGCCCAGGGGCAGGGACTTCACGGTGACCGTCACCTACGGCGGGGTCCCCGAGCCGCTCAACGGCCCGATCGTGTTCGGCTCCGACTACGGGTGGATGAAGACCACGGACGGCGTGTTCGTCGCCTGCGAGCCCAACGCCGCCTCCACCTGGTTCCCCTCCAGCGACCACCCCTCCGACAAGGCGACCTACGACATCCGCATCACGGCCCCCAAGGGCCTGACGGCGGTCTCCAACGGACGCCTGGTCTCGACCCGCGACAAGGGCGCCTCCACGGTCACGCACTGGCGCGAGAGCCGCCCCATGGCCACCTACCTCGCGACGGCGACCATCGGCACGTTCGACGTGAAGACCGGCACCACCCCGGGCGGTACACCGATCTACGTCGCGATCGACCCCGTGCTGGCCAACAGCAACAGCGTCGACGTGTACGCCGTCACCGCCGAGGCCACCGACTACTGGTCGCAGGTGTTCGGCCCGTACCCGTTCGAGGAGACCGGCGCCGTCGTCGACGACATGCCCGAGGCGGGCTTCTCGCTGGAGGTCCAGTCGAAGCCCGTGTACTCGGCGGTGCGCTCGGAGTCGACCATCGTGCACGAGCTGGCCCACCAGTGGTTCGGCGACTCCGTCTCGGTGGCGCACTGGAAGGACATCTGGCTCAACGAGGGCTTCGCGACCTACGCCCAGTGGCTGTGGGCCGAGCACAAGGGCGTCCGCTCGGCGCACGACTCGTTCGTCGCCGGGTACAACCAGCGGCCCGCGGACTCCGCCTTCTGGCAGACCACGGTCGGCGACCCGCAGCGGGACACGATGTTCGCCTCGGCGGTCTACCAGCGGGGCGCGATGACGCTCCAGACGCTGCGCGAACGCATCGGCGACACGGCCTTCTTCAAGCTGCTGCCGGCGTGGACGAAGCTGCACCGGTACGGCAACGCGGACACCGCCGACTTCATCGCCCTGGCCGAGAGGATCTCCGGGCAGCAGCTCGACGATCTCTTCGGGACCTGGCTGTTCACCACAGGCAAGCCGGCCGTCTAGACCTTCCTTCGTAGGGTCGAGCCTGCCCTCCAGCCCTTCCTTCGTAAGGCGCACCCCCCGCGACGGGTGAGAATGTGGGGGTGCTCCAGCAACTGTTCAATCCCTCCGTCCAGCACACGCTCGACCTGATCGGCATCTTCGTCTTCGCGATCTCCGGCGCCCTGCTGGCCGTCCGCAAGAACTTCGACGTCTTCGGGATCGCCGTCCTCGCGGAGATCACCGCGCTGGGCGGAGGGCTGCTGCGCGACGTGATCATCGGTGCCGTGCCCCCGGCGGCCTTCACCGACCTGGGGTACTTCACCACACCGCTCGTCGCCGCCCTGCTCGTGTTCTTCATGCACCCGCACGTGGAACGCATCCAGGTCGGCGTGAACGTGTTCGACGCGGCCGGGCTCGGACTGTTCTGTGTCACCGGCACGGTCAAGGCGTACGACTACGGGCTCGGCCTGACCGCCTCCGCCGCCCTCGGCCTCGCGACCGCCGTGGGCGGCGGTGTGCTGCGTGACGTCCTCGCCAACGAGGTGCCCTCCCTGCTGCGCTGGGACCGTGACCTCTACGCGGTGCCGGCGATGGTCGGCGCCACGATGGTGGTGCTCTGCATCCGCTTCGACGCGCTCACCCCGTTCACCAGTGGTCTCGCCGTTGCCACGGCCTTCGTGCTGCGCCTGTTCGCGATGCGGTTCCACTGGCGGGCTCCGCGCGCGTGGAACCGCCGCTCGACGGTTCGTGAGGAAGAGAGCTCCTGATCCGGTCGGCGCCGACCGCTCCGCCGGCGTCCCCGGGACCGCCCGTCCCGCCCTCCGTCTCCTCCGCCTCTTCCGTCCCCTCCGTCCCCGGAGTCCCTGCCGCGCCGACCCCGCCGGAGCCGAACCGCTCGGTCAGCCAGCGGAAGACCTCCGGGAGCTGCGGCCGCCACAGTCCCATGTCGTGGCCGCCCGCGCTGCGCGGCAGCAGCACCACGTCCACGCTCGTCGGCGGCTTCGCGATCGCCTGGATCGCGGTGCCCGCCTGGTATCCGTCACCCGACTCGCCGGAGAAGTAGAGGGCGGTCCGGGGAGGGGCGGGGGCGGTGCGCAGCAGCAGGAGGGGGTTGTTGCGCCGGCGCAGTTCGAGGGTCCGCCCGGCGAGTGAACTGCGTTCGCCCCGGGGGTCGTTGTAGCCGGACATGCTCACCGCGGCCCGGTAGCGGTCGGGGTGGGCGACGGCCAGCTTGGTGGCGCAGTGCGCCCCGGCCGAGTACCCGGCCGTGGCCCAGCCGTCCGGGGCGGGCTCGGCGCGGAAGTTGTCCATGACCATCCGCGGCACGTCGATGCTGAGCCAGCTCTCCGCGTTCACCGTTCCGGGGATGTTCGCGCAGCCGGTGTCCGCGCGGGCCAGCAGGTTGGTGCGGGGCGCGACCAGGATGAACGGCGCGACCCGGCCGTCGAGCATCATCGGCCGCAGTTGCTCGTGCACCCTCAGGGAGCCGAACCACGCCTTGGCGGAGCCCGGATATCCCGGCAGCAGCTCCACGACGGGGAACGCCCGGTGCCGGTAGGCGGGTTCGTCGTACTGCGGCGGCAGCCAGACGTAGACCTCGGCGTTCACCCCCGAGACCCGTCCCCTCAGGTCGGTGACGCGCACCCCGCCGGCCTGTCGCATGCGCGGGCCGCCGGCCTGCCGGAAGGTCTGCCGCACCGGGGGCAGGTTCTTCAGCGAGATCCCTCCGGTGCCGTCCGCGCCGAGGTCGGCGGCCTGCTGGACGTGGTTGCCGGTGCCGAGGAGGTCGGCCCAGTCGTCGTACAGGTTGTTGGCGTTGTTCACGAGGACGAACACGAGGCTGATCGCCGTCCCCTGGACGAACAGCAGCATCAGGAGCCGGGCCGCGGCGCGCACCGGCGCCGGTCCTGGCACCCGGGACCACAGGACCAGGGGCAGCAGAAGGGCGACGGCGCACAGCACGAAAGAGGTCAGGAGGAATGATGTCCCGGTGAGGCTCATGTCCCATCAGAGGAGAACCCGGACCGATTGGTTACGGATGATTACGGACACTTGACAGGAAATTGCCGAATCCTCACCTGAACGGTCGGATGATGGGGGGAGTGGCGGGGGTGCCCGTGCCTCCGAATGGGTGAAAGCTACCGCTTAGTAATTTCCTGTTGTACCGTTCATGTATGCCAGAAGCAGCTTCGGTACAGGCCGCACGGGCCACGATCGGCGACAGCGAGTTCGACCGGGACACCACCGTCACCCCGCGCGGGGCCGGCGTCTACGACGTCGACCTCTCCGCCGGGTGGACGATCATCAACGCCGTCAACGGCGGCTATCTGCTGGCCGTCCTCGGCCGGGCGCTCGCCGACGCCCTCCCGCACTCCGACCCGTTCACGGTCTCCGCGCACTATCTGACCGCGTCCCAGCCGGGTCCCGCCGTCATCCGCACGGACGTCGTACGCACCGGCCGGACGCTGTCGACCGGACAGGCCTCCCTCTTCCAGTACGACGACGAGGGCCGCGAGATCGAGCGCATCCGCGTGCTCGCCTCGTACGGCGATCTCGACTCCCTGCCCGACGACGTCCGCACGACCGCGCTGCCGCCCGCGATCCCGCCCATGGACCAGTGCTTCGGTCCCCAGGACGCGCCCGCCCCCATCCCCGGCAGCTCGGCGATCACCGACCGGCTGTTCCTCAAGCTCGACCCCGCGACCCTCGGCTGGGCGCTCGGCGCTCCGTCCGGGAAGGGCGAGATGCGGTCGTGGTTCGGACTCGCCGACGGCCGGGACGCGGACCCGCTCTCGCTGCTCCTCGCGGTCGACGCGCTGCCGCCGACGGCCTTCGAGATCGGCCTGTCCGGCTGGGTGCCGACCGTCGAGCTGACCGTGCACGTGCGGTGCCGTCCGGCGCCCGGTCCGCTGCGGGTGTCGATCACCACCCGCAACCTCGCCGGGGGCTTCCTGGAGGAGGACGCGGAGGTCTGGGACAGCGAGGACCGTCTGGTCGCCCAGTCCCGCCAGCTCGCCCGCGCCCGCCTCGCCTGACCCGCCACGGCCGCTTCCGGCCCGGCCCGGACGGCCGGGGCTCCGGACCCCGGACCCGAAGCCGTGAGAGCGCCGCAGGATCGCCTGCGGCGCTCTCACGGCTTCGAAGGCACCCCTGCCCGCCCGGCGCCCCCCCGTGGCCCGGTGCCCGCGCCGTCAGGCGGCCACCGTCAGGTCGCCATCGTCAGGCGGGCGGCAGCAGGGGCCGGCCACCTTCAGCCAGTCACCAGCGGGCGGTCACCGTCGGGCAGCCACCATCAGACGGTCACCAGCGGCCTCGGCTCCAAGGCCGGTGTCCGGTACCTGTTCGTACGCCTTCACGCGACCTCCCTCGCCGAGCTGCCCGAGGACGACGGCGCCGACGGAGACGGCGGCCGCCATCGGCGCGGTGTACGAGGGGGGTTGAGCACCGGCCCCGGGCCCGCGCCGCACAGCAAGGCACAGCTCCGGCACAGCGCGGCCCTACGTGGATCTGGTCCGCTGTCTCCCGCTCGTCCGGCCATCGTCGGCCGACTTACGTGACCTGACCGGGAGTTGCCCCATGAACCGTCGTGCACGACTCGTTCCCTTCGTCGCCTTCCTCGCGCTCTCGCCCCTGCTGGCGGCCTGCGGCTCCGGTGACTCGTCGTCCTCGGACGGCAAGACCTCCGGCGGACAGAACTGCACGCGCCCGTCCGGGATGCCGGGCGGAGCCTCCGGACGCCCCAGCGGTGCGCCCTCGGGCATGCCCTCGCGGTCCGGTGCCCCTTCGGGCGTGCCCACCGGGAACGCCCCCTCCGGGTTCCCCTCGGGCATGCCGAGCGGTGGCCCCGGCGGTGGCGCGGGCGGCGGCCAGGGCGGCTGCGGCGGCGGTCCCGGCGGCGGCCGGATGGGGCAGGGGCAGGGGCAGTCGGCCGCTCAGGGCTGAGACGGGGGAGGCCCCCGCTGCCGTACGGAGGCGGTGTCACGCCGGTACGGCGCGGCCCGCGGAGCCGGGGCCGAGGGCGGGTGACGGTGCGGCGCGTCCGGGGAACGGGCGCGCCGCCGGCCCGTGTCGCTGTCCTGGCCCTGCGCCGGGGCTGATCAGCCGAGCCAGTGGCGGCGGCCGATGCTGATCAGCCGCATCTGACGGCTCGCGGTCCTGGCCACCCGTTCGCGTTCCGCCGGGGAGCCGTCCAGCGCCTCCAGGAACGCCGAGGCCGCCATCAGCATGTGGTCGACGTACAGGCCCGCCAGCATCAGCAGATCGTCGTCGTTCCACCCCGCCGACTCGGGGTGCTCGGCCAGCGCGTCCCTGACCTCCTCGGCGAACCGGGCCAGTTGCTCGCTGATCGCGTCCCGCACCGGCTGGACACCACCGTGCCGTTCGCGCGCGATGAAGCGGACGTGCGCCGGATGCGTCGCGACGTGGTGGGCGATCAGTTCCACGGCGCGCGCGATGCGTTCGTCGCCGTCGCCGGCCGTCGACACGATGTCCTCGATCATCGGGTGCAGGCTGCCGAGCGCCTCCTCGACCAGCGCCGCACCGAGATCCGCCGTCGAGCGGAAATGCCGGTAGAAGGCGGTCGGGGCGACTCCGACGGCGCGGGTGACCTCCCGCAGTCCCAGGCTGCTCAGGCTCTGATCCTCCAGAAGCCCCAACGCGGCGTCCAGCAGCGCCTGTCGGGTTTTCTGCTTCTGCGCCTGGCGGATGCCGAGAGTGTGACTCATGCCATGCAGTTAACAACTGTTCTCCGGAATTTTAAAGCCGTGGAGCGCGCTAGACTCCAGAGTCAGTGAACAACTGTTACTACAACCGTTCACTGAGCTGTCAAGTCCCGGAAACATCGGGCCCTCACCGTTGAGGTCCCGGAGGTTCCAGGACCGGACTTCGAGACTTCTTCGAGAGGCATCTCATGCTGTTCCTCGTCGCCGCACTCCTGCTGCTCGGCGTCGTGATGGGCTCCGTGGCGCACGCGCCGCTGTCCTTCACCCTCGTCGCCGCGGCCGTCATCGGCGTCTGGCTGATCGTCTTCGCGCTGCGCGAGCGCGGGGCCCGCCGGCGTCACCCCTCCGCCAACTGACCGTCGGTCCCGCACCTTTGCCGACCGGCCGTTGGTCCCACACCTTCACCAACTGACCGTTGGGAGCTGACTCACGTCATGGAACTCACCGCGCGCACCACCGGCACGACCCGCTCGCCCCGCACCACCGCGACGCCCCGCACCACCGAAACCGTCCGCACCGAGGGCGCCGCCGAGACCGTCCGCGCCACGCGCCGGACCGGCGTCAAGGACGCCGACGGCATGGCCGTGGCCTCCTTCGTCCTCGGCCTGCTCGGCCTGCTCGTGCTGAACGTCTTCCTGGGCCCCGTCGCCATCGCCCTCGCCTCCGTCGCCCTCTGGCGCGGCACGGCCCGCCGGGGCCGCGCCTTCCTCGGCCTCGGCCTGGGCATCGCCGACCTGGTGGTCCTGGTCGCCTTCATGCAGGTCGACAACACGGTGTCCTGGAGCTTCTGAGGCCGCCGCGACGGCCGGGGCCGAGGTCAGGGCCCACGGCGAGCGGCGCCGGGCCGCCGGGCGAGGGCCCGGGCGCGGCGCCGTGGAGCGCGCCGCCGGGCCGCGCGCGAGCCGGGGCGGGCCGTCATGCCGCCGGGGGCAGGGGAGTAGGGGGAACGGGCCCGTAGAATCGAGCCCACCATGGCTTACCTCGACCACGCCGCGACCACCCCCATGCTTCCCGAGGCAGCAGAGGCTCTGACCGCCCGACTGAGCGTCACGGGCAACGCCTCCTCCCTCCACGCCGCCGGCCGCACCGCGCGGCGGGCCGTCGAGGAGGCCCGTGAAACCCTGGCGGACGCCCTCGGCGCCCGCCCCAGCGAGGTGGTCCTCACCTCCGGCGGCACCGAGGCCGACAACCTCGCGGTGAAGGGCCTGTACTGGTCCCGCAGAGACGCCGATCCGGTCCGTACCCGTGTTCTCGCGAGCCCCGTCGAGCACCATGCCGTCCTCGACGCGGTCCACTGGCTCGGTGAGCACGAGGGCGCCACGGTCGAGTACCTGCCCGTCGACGCCCACGGCCGCGTCCACCCCGACGCCCTGCGCGAGGCCATCGCCCGCGACCCCGCGGACGTCGCCCTCGCCACGGTCATGTGGGCCAACAACGAGATCGGCACCATCATGCCGGTCCGTGAACTCGCGGACGTCGCGGCCGAGTTCGATGTCCCGCTGCACGCCGACGCGGTCCAGGCCTTCGGTCAGGTCCCGGTCGACTTCGCGGCCTCCGGCCTCGCCGCGATGACGGTGTCCGGCCACAAGATCGGCGGTCCCTACGGGATCGGCGCGCTGCTTCTCGGCCGCGAGTACAGCCCCGTGCCCGTGCTGCACGGGGGCGGTCAGGAGCGCCACGTGCGCTCCGGCACCCTCGACGTCCCCGCCACCGTGTCCTTCGCGGTCGCCGGGCGGCTGGCCGTCGAACGGCAGGAGTGGTTCGCCCGCGAGATCGGCGCCCTGCGCGACGACCTGGCCGACGCCGTCGTCAAGGCCGTGCCCGACGCGATCCTCGGCGGTGACCCGGAACCCGGGGGCCGGCTGCCCGCCAACGCGCACTTCACCTTCCCCGGCTGCGAGGGCGACTCGCTGCTCCTCCTGCTCGACGCGCAGGGCATCGAGTGCTCCACCGGCTCGGCGTGCACGGCGGGCGTGGCCCAGCCGAGCCACGTCGTCCTCGCCACCGGCACCGACCCGGACCTCGCCCGGGGCACCCTGCGCTTCTCCCTCGGCCACACCTCCACACGGGCGGACGTCGCGGCGGTGGCGCGGGCCATCGGCCCGGCGGTGGAGCGGGCGCGCATGGCGGGTCTGACCTGACGTCCACCCGGTGAGGCGCCCGGGGATCCTCGACGGGCGGGTTCCTCGGCGGACGGGATTCCTTGTCGGGCTTCTGCCGAGTCAGGCCTCTGCCGACCGGGCCCGCCGTACGAGCCGTATGTACCGGTCCCAGTCCCAGTAGCGCCCGGGATCCGTGTGGTCCGTGCCCGGGACCTCGATGTGTCCGATGATGTGCTCGCGGTCCACGGGAATGCCGTACCGCCCGCATATCCTGGCCGTCAGCCGCGCCGAGGCCTCGTACATCGCGTCCGTGAACGACGAGGGGCGGTCGACGAAACCCTCGTGCTCGATGCCGACGCTGCGTTCGTTGTACGCGCGGTTGCCCGCGTGGAACGCCACGTCCAGCTCGCGGATCATCTGCGTGACACGACCGTCCCCGCGGACGATGTAGTGAGCGGCCGCCTCGTGCTTCGGGTCCTGGAAGGCCCGCACCGCGCTCGCGAAGCTGCCCTGGGTGACATGGATGACCACCCGGTCTATCCCGTAGTCGTCGGGACGGTCGGCCCGCCGCCAGTTCGCCGCCGAAGCCGCCACCCACTGCGCGCCCCGGAAGTCCACCGCCCCCGCGACGCGTGCCTTCTCCACACCCGGAAGCCGCCACCACAGGTGCGACAGCTCCTCGCGGGCGAGCCCGGCCGCGCTCACGGCCGCCGCCAGACCGCCGATGAGCAGCACGCGGCGTCCGACCGGCCGGTCGCCGTCCTTGGCTCCCGCCGCGGCCCCACCGCTCCGTGGCCTTCCCGGCTTCTCCTTTTTCGCCCCCATGCGATCTTCAACGGATACTCGCGGGTTCCGGTTCCCGCGGCCCCGTACTCTGGAGGGGTTATGACTGACACCTCGCAGCGCCCCCTCCGCGTCCTCGCCGCCATGTCGGGCGGAGTGGACTCCGCCGTAGCCGCCGCCCGTGCCGCCGAGGCCGGGCACGACGTGACGGGTGTGCACCTCGCCCTCTCGGCGAACCCGCAATCGTTCAGGACCGGCGCGCGCGGCTGCTGCACCATCGAGGACTCGCGCGACGCCCGCCGGGCCGCCGACGTCATCGGCATCCCGTTCTACGTCTGGGACCTCGCCGAGCGCTTCCGCGAGGACGTCGTCGAGGACTTCATCGCCGAGTACGAGGCCGGCCGCACCCCGAACCCGTGCCTGCGCTGCAACGAGAAGATCAAGTTCGCCGCCCTGCTGGACAAGGCGCTCGCGCTCGGCTTCGACGCGGTCTGCACCGGCCACTACGCGCAGGTGATCGTCCGCGAGGACGGCACGCGCGAGCTGCACCGGGCCTCCGACATGGCCAAGGACCAGTCGTACGTCCTCGGCGTCCTGGACGACCGCCAGCTCGCCCACGCGCTGTTCCCGCTCGGCGACACGGTCACGACCAAGGACGAGATCCGCGCCGAGGCCGAGCGCCGGGGCCTGGCCGTCGCCAAGAAGCCGGACTCGCACGACATCTGCTTCATCGCCGACGGCGACACCCAGGGCTTCCTCGCGGGCCGGCTCGGCAAGGCCGAGGGCGACATCGTCGACGAGACCGGCGCCAGGATCGGTACCCACGAGGGCGCGTACGGCTTCACGATCGGCCAGCGCAAGGGCCTGCGCATCGGTACCCCGGCCGCCGACGGCAAGCCGCGCTACGTCCTGGACATCTCGCCGGTGAACAACACGGTCACGGTCGGCCCGGCCGCCTCCCTGGACGTGTCCGCCCTGACCGCGATCAAGCCCCGCTGGTGCGGCGCCGCCCCGGTCGGTCCCGGCACCTACACCGCCCAGCTGCGCGCCCACGGCGGCGAGACCGAGGTGAGCGCCGGCCTGGTCGACGGCGAGCTGCGGGTCACCTTCACCGAGCCGGTCCGGGGCGTCGCCCCCGGCCAGGCGATCGTCCTGTACGACGGCACCCGCGTGGTGGGCTCGGCGACGATCGCGACGACCACGCGCGCGACGGCGGACGTCTAGACCGACCGGCCCGGCGGTACGTGAGAGCCCTCGTGGCCGACCGGGCCGGACCGGTGAGGGACCCTCGAGCCGACCGGGCCCGGCCGGGCAGGTGAGGGACCTCGACGGCGCCCTCGGCTAACCGGACGTGCCGAAGAACTCCGCCAGCACCGGGGCGAGCGCCTGGGGATCCACCATGTGGGTCTGGCCCTCCAGCGTGCGGTACGACCCGTTCGGCGCGGCCTTCGCGATGGTCCGCGCCGCCTCGCGCATCCACGCGGGGCTCGCGTCGCCCGCGACGGACAGCAGCGGCACGGACAGCGCCGCCAGCCGTTCGCGGGGCACCCTGCCCCCGCCCATCGCGGCGTCGTCGTACGCGAGGGTCGGAGCGAGGGCTTCCATGCCGGGCCAGGCGTGGGACATGCGCACTCCGGCGATCATCTCCGGGGGCGTGCCCACGAGGGCCAGGAACAGTTCGACCGCGTCACCGCGACGGCCCTGGCCGAGCAGTTCGGTCAGCCGCCCGGTGTACTCGGACCGCTGCTTGGCCGCCACCTCGTCCACGGCGAACGGCGTCTCGTAGACGGCGACTTCGCGGACGGGCAGCCCGCTCGCGGCCGCCTCCAGGGCCAGCGCGCCGCCCGACGAGATGCCGTAGAGCGCCGCGCTGTCCCCGAAGGCCTCGATCAGCACCGCGATGTCCTCGATCTCCCGGGCCACCGAGAAGGGCGCCGTGTCGCCGCTGCCGCCACGGCCCCGCCGGTCGTAGGTGACGGCGCCGAAGCGGTCCGAGAGGGCCTCGGCGAGGGGCGCGAGCGTGGCGCCCGTGCACATGGCGCCGCCCACCAGCACGACCGTCGGGCCGTCACCGTGGCGTTCGTACGCGATGGGCGTCCCGTCGCGCGAGATCGTCTTGTTGTCCATGCCTGTAGAGACTGCCGGGCCGGCGCGAACTCATCGCGTCACCACGCCCGCGTCCGCCCGGATCTCAGGACACGTCCGCCTCGTAGAAGCAGAGGTGGTCCTTGATCCCGGCGACGTCGGGCTTGGGATCGGGGTAGGCCCACACGAGATCGGCCGCTCCGGGACGCGACCAGTAGGACGCGGTGCCCTTGAAGGGGCAGTACGTGTGGGTGTCGGAGGGCGTCAGCAGCTCCAGACGGACGTCCTCGGGCGGGATGTAGTAGCGGACCGGACAGCCCGTCTCGCGCAGCACCAGGGGGCGGTCGCTCTCCGCCAGGACCTGGCCGCCGTGCACGACGCGGACATGGCGCGTGCCTTGCTCGATCGTGATCGTGTGTCCTTCAGCCATACCGGGAAAGCGCTCGCGGGCCCCGGATCCTTCCCGCGTACGGTGAAGTCATGAACATCTGTGTCTTCCTCTCCGCCGCCGACCTCGACGACCGCTACACGCGCCCCGCCCGGGAGTTCGCCGAACTCCTCGGCAAGGGCGGCCACACGCTCGTGTGGGGCGGCTCCGACGTCGGGCTGATGAAGGTGGTCGCCGACGGCGTGCAGGAGGCGGGCGGGCGCCTGGTGGGTGTCTCCGTGGACTTCCTGGCCGCCAAGGCCCGTCCGGGCGCCGACGAGATGGTCGTCGCCCGTGACCTGGCCGAGCGCAAGGCGCTGCTGCTGGCGAAGGCCGACGCGGTGGTCGTCATGGTCGGCGGCACCGGCACGCTCGACGAGGCGACCGAGATCCTGGAGCTGAAGAAGCACGGGAAGACCGAGAAGCCCGTGGTCCTGCTCAACACGGCCGGCTTCTACGACGGCCTCAAGGAGCAGTTCCGGCGGATGGACGCCGAGGGCTTCCTGCCGCGCCCCCTCACCGACCTGGTGTTCTTCGCCGAGGAGCCGGTGGGTGCGCTGGCCTACCTGGAGGAGAGCGTCGGCACCCGCTGAGGCGCGGCAGGCGCCCGCCGAGGTGCCGGGCGGGCGGTTCGAGACCGGCGCCCGGTGATGCGAGCATGGCGTCCATGCCTACACATGTGATCACCGGGGCCGGTTCCGGCATCGGCGCGGCCGTCGCCCGCCGTCTGCACGCGCGCGGGGACGAACTCGTGCTCCACGCGCGCGACGCCGGCCGCGCCAAGGAACTGGCCGCCGCGTTCCCCGGGGCGAAGACCCTGGTCGGCGACCTGGCGGACCCCGACAAGCTCTCCTGGGCGTTCTCCCACCAGTCGCTCCCCGGCCAGGTCGACTCGCTGCTGCACGTCGCGGGCGTGGTCGACCTCGGTCCGGTCGGCGAACTGACCCCGAAGTCCTGGCGCCATCAGCTCAACGTCAACCTGATCGCCCCCGCCGAGCTGACCCGCCACTTCCTGCCCCAGCTCCGCCTGGCCCAGGGCCACGTGCTCTTCGTGAACTCCGGCGCCGGTCTGAACGCCCACGCCGACTGGTCCGCCTACGCCGCCTCCAAGCACGGCCTGAAGGCCCTCGCCGACTCCCTGCGCCACGAGGAGCACGCGGCCGGGGTCCGGGTGACCTCCGTGTACCCCGGCCGCACCGCGAGCCCCATGCAGGCCAAGGTCCACCAGCAGGAGGGCAAGGAGTACGACGCCTCGAAGTGGATCGACCCCGAGTCGGTGGCGACGACGGTCCTGATGGCGCTCGACCTGCCCCGGGACGCCGAGGTCAACGATCTGACGGTGCGCCCGGGCGGCTGATCTCCGCGCGGGATTCCGTAGGCTTCCGGGGTGAGCGAAAACAGCGAGTTCAGGTTCGGTCCCGCCACCGGGGTCGGGTCCATGCCGGGCGGGGACGCGCGGGAGGCCGCCAAGACCGTCACCGGTTCCTTCGAGGACTTCCCCTTCCTCGCCGAACTGCCCGCGCGCGGGCCCGGGGCGGACATGATCGGCCGGACCGCGGGGATGCTCGTCGAGCTGTACGCGCGCGTGGAGCCCAGCGGCTGGCGTTTCGGGGACCGGCCGGGCCGGGACACCAAGCGGGCCAGGTCGTGGCTGGGGGAGGACCTCGACGCCCTGGAGGAGTTCACCCAGGGCTACGAGGGCCCCCTCAAGGTGCAGGCCGTCGGTCCCTGGACCCTGGCCGCCTCCCTGGAGCTGAGGAACGGCGAGTCCGCCCTCTCCGACCCCGGCGCCTGCCGCGACCTCGCCGGCTCGCTCACCGAGGGACTGCGCCTCCACCTCGACGACGTCCGCCGGCGGATCCCCGGGGCCGAGGTCGTCCTCCAGCTCGACGAACCCTCCCTCGTCGCCGTGCTCCGCGGTCAGGTGCCGACCGCCAGCGGCTACCGCACCCACCGCGCGGTCGACCGTCAGATCGCCGAGGCCACGCTCCGGGACGTCGTCGGCGCGAACGGGGACGGTCCCGTCGTCGTCCACAGCTGCGCGCCGGACGTCCCCTTCGCCCTGCTGCGCCGGGCGGGCGCGGCGGCGGTCTCGTTCGACTTCGCCCTTCTCACCGAGCGTGACGACGAAGCGATCGGGGAGGCGGTCGAAGGCGGCACCCGTCTGTTCGCCGGTGTCGTCCCCGGCGTGGACGTCCCATTGTCGGACCCTGCCGGTAGCGTCATGGGTGTCAGGACGCTGTGGCGCAGGCTGGGGCTGCGGCCGGGTCTTCTCGCGGAGGCGGTCACGCTCACTCCGTCGTGCGGACTCGCGGGGGCCTCCCCCGACTTCGCGCGCAGGGCGCTGGCCCACTGCGTCCGGGCGGCGAGATCTCTCGCGGACAACCCTGAGTAACGGGAGGACACAACGGTGGCCGGCGACATGCACGCAGAGCCCACATCGGTACCCGCCGAGGCGCGGGAGCGGCACGCCCGGCTCGCCGAGGAGATCGAGGAGCACCGCTTCCGGTACTACGTGAAGGACGCCCCGGTCGTCAGCGACGCGGAGTTCGACACGCTGCTGCGTTCCCTGGAGGCGCTGGAGGAGGAGTACTCCGAGCTGCGGACGCCGGACTCGCCGACCCAGAAGGTCGCGGGGGCGTACGCCACGGAATTCACCTCGGTCCAGCACCGGCAGCGGATGCTGTCGCTCGACAACGCCTTCACCGACCTGGAACTGGCCGCGTGGGCCGAGCGCGTGGCCAAGGACGTGGGCGCCTCCGACCACCACTTCCTGTGCGAGCTGAAGGTCGACGGCCTCGCCGTCAACCTCACGTACGAGCACGGCCGTCTCACGCGCGCGGCGACCCGCGGCGACGGCCGTACGGGCGAGGACATCACGCCCAACGTCCGTACGATCACGGAGATCCCGGACCGTCTGACCGGCGGTCACGTCCCCGACCTCGTCGAGATCCGCGGCGAGGTCTACTTCCCGATGGAGAAGTTCGAGGAGCTCAACGCCCGGCTGGTGGAGGCGGGCGACAAGCCCTTCGCCAACCCCCGCAACGCGGCGGCCGGTTCGCTGCGCCAGAAGGACCCGCGCGTCACCGCGACCCGCCCGCTCCACATGGTCGTCCACGGCATCGGCGCCCTGGAGGGGTTCGAGGGCCTCGGCCGGCTCTCCGAGGCCTACGGCCTGCTGCACTCCTGGGGACTGCCGACCACGCGGTACGCCAAGGTGGTCGACGGCCTCGACGGCGTACGGGAGTTCATCGCGTACTACGGGGAGAACCGACACTCCGTGGAGCACGAGATCGACGGGGTGGTCGTCAAGCTCGACGAGATCCCCCTCCAGGGCCGGCTCGGCTCCACCGCGCGCGCACCACGCTGGGCGATCGCCTGGAAGTACGCGCCCGAGGAGGTCAACACCAAGCTCGTCAACATCCGTGTCGGCGTGGGCCGTACGGGCCGGGTCACGCCGTACGCGCAGGTCGAGCCGGTCACGGTCGCGGGCTCCGAGGTCGAGTTCGCCACCCTGCACAACCAGGACGTGGTGAAGGCCAAGGGCGTGCTCATCGGGGACACGGTGGTGCTGCGCAAGGCCGGTGACGTCATCCCCGAGATCCTCGGACCGGTCGCCGACCTGCGCGACGGCACCGAGCGGGAGTTCGTGATGCCGGCCGAGTGCCCCGAGTGCGGTACGGCGCTGCGGCCCATGAAGGAGGGCGACGTGGACCTGCGCTGCCCGAACGCCCGGTCATGCCCTGCCCAGTTGAGAGAGCGGGTCTCCTATCTCGCCGGACGGGAATGCCTTGACATCGATCATTTCGGCGATGTGGCCGCGGCGGCGCTGACCCGTCCGCTGGCGCCCACGGCCCCGCCGCTCGTCGACGAGGGCGACCTCTTCGACCTCACGATCGAGCGGTTGCTGCCCATCAGGGCGTACGTCCTCGACCAGGCCAGCGGTCTGCCCAAGCGCGACCCGAAGACCGGCGAGGAGAAGATCGCCACGGTCTTCGCCAACCAGCAGGGCGAGCCGAAGAAGAACGCGCTTGCCATGCTGGACAAGATCGCCGAGGCGAAGGGCCGTCCGCTCGCCCGTTTCATCAACGGACTCTCCATCAGACACGTGGGCCCGGTGGCCGCCGAGGCGCTGGCCCGCGAGTTCCACTCCATCGACCGCATCGAGCGGGCCACCGAGGCGGAGCTCGCCGCGGTCGACGGTGTCGGCGGGATCATCGCGACGTCGCTCAAGGAGTGGTTCGCCGAGGACTGGCACCGCGAGATCATCCGCAAGTGGAAGGCGGCCGGCGTCCGGATGGAGGACGAGGGCGCGGGCGAGGACGAGGGACCCCGTCCGCTCGAAGGCCTCACCGTCGTGGTCACGGGCACGCTCGAACACCACACGCGGGACGGGGCGAAGGAGGAACTGCAGAGCCGTGGAGCAAAGGTGACCGGCTCTGTTTCGAAGAAGACATCCTTCGTCGTGGTGGGCGACAATCCCGGCTCGAAGTATGACAAAGCGATGCAGTTGAAGGTTCCGGTGCTGAACGAGGAGGGCTTCGCCGTCCTGTTGGAGCAGGGACCGGACGCGGCGGCGGAGGTCGCGCTTCCGATCGAGGAATAGCGGTTGAAGACCACCCGTTCGGCGCATATCGGTGACATGCGGGTGACCAGGTCGCATTCGGGCAACCGTCGACGACCGCTGCCCGTGGAAGCCTTCCGCGGCCTACTGTTGACGTGTGCGCCCGCCGTGCCCGGCCTCGGCCGGCGCATCCCTCGCTCCTCACGAGCCGGGGGAAGGGTTTTCCACGCGGCCACCGTTGGCGGTTGTCGCCGGCAACGGATCATGTGGCGTGGGCACCGCCGGCAGTGAGAGGGACGGGAATGGAACCGACCGAGAGCGCCGCTCCCGACTCACGGCTGCGCCTGCGCCGGACGACCGGCGCATGGCTGACCGGCCTGCGGTCGGGACGGCCTTCGGAGCGCGCCGCCCGGAGCGGGCTCGGCGCCGCGCCGCTCCCCGTTCCCACCGGTCCCGGCGCTCTCACCGCCGAGCGCGGCACCGGCCTGCCCGGCCAGGACCCCGAACGCCAACTGTCCTGGCCCGCGCTGCCGTCGGCGGTCGTGGCCACGGCCGCGTTCGTCCTGGGCGCCGGCTTCTACCGGGCGTTCAGCGGTCACCACGCCCTCTTCCCCTGCGGCGCCGTCGGCTGGGCGCTGGCCCTGCTCACCGGCGTCATCGTCGGTCACCTGGTCGCCCTCGGCCGTGCGCGCTGGTGGGGCGGCACCGGTTCCGGCGCCGCGCTGACCCTCGCGGTCCTGCTGCTGTACGGCTGGGTCCCGGCCGGCATGGTCAGTCTCACCGTCGTCGTCCTGGTGGGCACGGCCCGCCGCAACCGCTGGCGCCAAGCCGTCATGCACGGCGCCGCCGACATCCTCGGGATCGGTGCCGGAGCCCTGGTCCTCGCGTCGTTCGGGCGGTTCCCGAGCGTCGAGACGCCCTGGGTCCCCGACACCTGGACGTTCTACACCGCTCCCCAGCTCGTCCTGGTCGCCGGCGCCTATCTCGCCGTCACCCGTGTCCTGCTCTGGTACCTGAACACGCCGGTCGGGGGCCTGCCCACCGTCGCCCGTACGGCCCTGGTCAGACACGGGCTCGTCGCTGTGGCGCTGCTCGGCATCGCGCCGCTGATCTGTGTCGTGGCGATGGCCCAGCCCACGCTGCTGCCCCTGTTCTCGATCCCGCTGATCGCCCTCGACTCCACCCTGTGGATAGCCCGCGCGCGGGCCGAGGAACAACTGCGCGACCCGCTGACCGGACTGCCGAACCGTCAGTGGCTGCTGGAACGCACCTGGACGGCCCTGGACGACGCCGAGCGCATCGGCGCACGCTCCGCCCTCATGCTCATCGACCTGGACCGCTTCCGTTCGGTGAACGACACGCTGGGGCACCTCGCCGGTGACCGGCTGCTCCTCCAGATAGCCGACAGGCTGCGGCTCGCACTGCCGCGCGGGGCGGAGGCCGCGCGGCTCGGCGGAGACGAGTTCGCCGTCTTACTGCCGGTCACGGACTCCACCACGTCGGCCACGCGGGTCGCCCGCAATCTCGTCGCCACCCTCGGCTCGCCGCTCGACCTGGACGGGCTCACCCTCGTCCTGGAGGCCAGCGCCGGGCTCGCCGTCTTCCCCGACCACGCGCTCGACGCGGAGGGGCTGCTGCGCCTGGCGGACATCGCGATGTACCAGGCGAAGCGGGACCGCACGGGCGTGGAGGTGTACGAGTCCAAGAGGGACTCCAACACCCCCGACCGGCTGGGCCTGCTGGGCGATCTGCGCCGGGCCCTGGACACCGGCGACGTCGAACTGCACTACCAGCCCAAGGTCCGCTTCGACGGACAGGTGGCCGGTCTCGAGGCCCTGGTGCGCTGGGTGCATCCCGAGCGCGGGAAGGTTCCGCCGGACGAGTTCATCGCCATCGCCGAGTCGTCCGGGCTGATGCCGCACCTCACCGAGTACGTCCTGGAGACGGCCCTCGGACAGGTCGCGCGCTGGCGGGCACAGGGCCTGTACGTGCCGGTCGCGGTGAACGTGTCGCCGCGCGACGTGCACACCCCGGGGTTCGCGGGCGCCGTCGCCGCCCGGCTGGCACGGCACGGAGTGCCCGCGGGAGCGCTCCAACTGGAGATAACGGAGCACGTGCTCCTGGAGGACCCGCAGCGTGCCGCCGACACCCTGGCGGCGCTCACCGGGCACGGCGTGAAGATGTCGCTGGACGACTTCGGCACCGGGTACTCCTCCCTGGTCCATCTGCGCCGGCTGCCGGTCAGTGAGCTGAAGATCGACCGTTCGTTCGTCGCGCGGCTCGCCGTGGACACCGAGGACGCCGAGATCGTGCGGTGCACCGTCGACCTCGCCCATTCGCTGGGGCTCCTCGTCGTGGCGGAGGGCGTCGAGGACGACGAGACGTGGGAGCGGTTGCGGGACCTGGGCTGTGACGCCGTCCAGGGGTGGCTGGTCGCCGCGGCGATGCCTCCGGAGGAGGCCACGGCGTGGCTGCTGGCCCGCGGTTCCCGCGGCTGGCAGCGCCCGCGGGCCGCCCTCCCGGCCGCCGAGTAGCTCCGGCCTCCGGCCGGTTCTCTCCCCCTCACGCACCACCCGTGCCACTCTCCCGGCAGCATCGGCCCCACGTGGTCCCTTCCCACCGCAGGCGGCGTGATGGCCGCCGACGGCGGGAGGCCGAGCGGGAGGGCCGGGCCTGTCGGCGGACGGTGAACGGGTGGTGCGCGGGTGGGAGACGTCCGGCCGGAGGCCGGGGAGTCGGCGTGCCCCGGCAAACCCGGGCGCGGGCATCGGCCCGGGCCCCATAGGATTGGGCCAAACCACACCGCACTCACCCCAGAGGATCGCTGCATGCCTGGCATCACGCGCGAGGAGGTCGCCCACCTCGCACGGCTGGCGCGTCTGGAGCTGAAGGGCGAAGAGCTCGACCACTTCGCAGGCCAGCTCGACGACATCATCGGCGCGGTCGCCCGCGTCAGCGAGGTCGCCGACCAAGACGTACCGCCGACCTCTCATCCGCTGCCGCTGACGAACGTCATGCGCGCGGACGAGGTCCGTCCGTCGCTCACCCCCGAGCAGGCGCTCTCCGGCGCCCCGGCCCAGGAGCAGCAGCGTTTCAAGGTGCCGCAGATCCTGGGGGAGGACTAATCACCATGACGGACACCAACGTCAACATCATCAAGCTCACCGCGGCCGAGATCGCCGGGAAGATCGCGGCCGGCGAACTCACCGCCGTCGAGGTCACCGAGGCGCACCTCGCCCGGATCGAGGCCGTCGACGAGAAGGTGCACGCCTTCCTGCACGTCGACCGTGAGGGCGCCCTCGCCCAGGCGCGTGCCGTGGACGCCAAGCGGGAGGCCGGCGAGAAGCTCGGCCCCCTCGCCGGTGTGCCCCTCGCGCTGAAGGACATCTTCACCACCGAGGGCATCCCGACCACGGTCGGCTCGAAGATCCTCGAGGGCTGGATCCCGCCGTACGACGCGACGCTCACCAAGCGGCTCAAGGCCGCCGACGTCGTCATCCTCGGCAAGACCAACATGGACGAGTTCGCCATGGGGTCCTCGACCGAGAACAGCGCGTACGGCCCGACCGGCAACCCCTGGGACCTCACCCGGATCCCCGGCGGCTCGGGCGGCGGCTCCTCCGCGGCCCTCGCCTCCTACCAGGCGCCCCTCGCCATCGGCACCGACACCGGCGGTTCCATCCGCCAGCCGGCCGCCGTCACCGGCACGGTCGGCGTCAAGCCGACGTACGGCGCGGTCTCCCGCTACGGCATGGTCGCCTTCTCGTCCTCCCTCGACCAGGGCGGCCCCTGCGCCCGTACGGTCCTGGACGCCGCCCTGCTCCACGAGGTCATCGCCGGGCACGACCCGCTCGACTCGACCTCCATCGACGCCCCGGTCCCGCCGGTCGTCGAGGCCGCCCGCAACGGCAGTGTGACGGGCATGCGCGTCGGCGTCGTCAAGCAGTTCCGCGGCGAGGGCTACCAGGCCGGTGTCGTGCAGCGCTTCGACGAGGCCGTCGCCGTGCTCAAGGAGCTCGGCGCCGAGATCGTCGAACTGGACTGCCCGTCCTTCGACCTGGCGCTCTCCGCGTACTACCTGATCGCCCCGTCGGAGTGTTCGAGCAACCTCGCCCGCTTCGACGGCCTGCGCTACGGCGCGCGCGTCGGCGACGACGGCACGCACTCCGCCGAGGACGTCACCGCGCTGACCCGTGAGGCCGGCTTCGGCCCCGAGGTCAAGCGCCGCATCATGCTCGGCACGTACGCGCTCAGCTCCGGCTACTACGACGCGTACTACGGCAGTGCCCAGAAGGTCCGCACGCTCATCACGCGCGACTTCGAGAAGGCGTTCGAGCAGGTCGACGTGATCGTCAGCCCGACCACGCCCACCACCGCCTTCCCGATCGGCGAGCGCGCCGACGACCCGATGGCGATGTACCTCGCGGACCTGTGCACCATTCCGACCAACCTGGCCGGCAACTCCGCCATGTCGCTGCCCTGCGGTCTCGCCCCGGAGGACAACCTCCCGGTCGGGCTGCAGATCATCGCTCCGGCGCTGAAGGACGACCGTCTGTACAAGGTCGGAGCCGCCGTGGAGGCCGCCTTCGTGGAAAGGTGGGGGCACCCGTTGCTTGAGGAGGCTCCGTCGCTGTGAGCAAGGCAATGTCCAAGGCCAAGGGCTTCAAGAAGTCCAAGTCCGGCACGTATCTGTCCATGGCGGGCACGGTGTTCGGCGCCCTCGGCGTCGCGAAGCAGGTCAAGAAGGCCCGCAAGGAACACGACACGCTGCGCCTCATCGACGCGGCCGTGTCCGCCGCCGCCATCGTCACCGGCCTCGCCATCCTCTACCGGGAGCTCAAGCGCCTGGGCGACGACGACGTCCTGCTGGGCTGAGAGGGAAGTTTTCACCGTGACCACCACGATCGACCTGGTGTCGTACGAGGACGCACTCGCTACGTACGACCCCGTCATGGGCCTCGAGGTCCATGTCGAACTCGGCACCAAGACGAAGATGTTCTGCGGCTGTTCGACCGAGCTGGGCGCCGAGCCCAACTCGCAGACCTGCCCGACCTGCCTCGGCATGCCCGGCGCCCTCCCGGTCGTCAACGCGACCGGTGTCGAGTCCGCCATCAAGATCGGCCTCGCGCTGCACTGCGAGATCGCCGAATGGTGCCGCTTCGCCCGGAAGAACTACTTCTATCCGGACATGCCGAAGAACTTCCAGACCTCCCAGTACGACGAGCCGATCGCCTTCAACGGCTATCTGGACGTCCAGCTGGAGGACGGCGAGGTCTTCCGCGTGGAGATCGAGCGCGCCCACATGGAGGAGGACACCGGCAAGTCGCTGCACGTCGGCGGTGCCACCGGCCGTATCCACGGCGCGTCCCACTCGCTGCTCGACTACAACCGGGCGGGCATCCCGCTCATCGAGATCGTCACCAAGCCGATCGAGGGCGCGGGCGAGCGTGCTCCCGAGGTCGCCAAGGCGTACGTCGCCGAGCTGCGCGAGCTCATCAAGGCGCTCGGTGTCTCCGAGGCCCGTATGGAGCAGGGCCAGATGCGCTGCGACGTGAACCTCTCGCTGCGCCCGCACGGCCGCGAGAAGTTCGGCACGCGCTCCGAGACGAAGAACGTCAACTCCCTGCGTTCCGTCGAGCGGGCCGCCCGCTTCGAGATCCAGCGCCACGCCGCGGTGCTGAACTCCGGCGGCACGATCATCCAGGAGACCCGCCACTTCCACGAGGACACCGGGTCCACGACCTCGGGCCGCGTGAAGGAGGAGGCCGAGGACTACCGGTACTTCCCGGAGCCCGACCTCGTCCCCGTCGCCCCGTCCCGTGACTGGGTCGAGGAGCTGCGTGCCGGACTGCCCGAGCAGCCGCTGGCCCGCCGCAACCGGCTGCGCGAGGAGTGGGGCGTGAACGCCCACGACATGCAGTCGATCCTCAACGCCGGTGCCATCGACTCGATCGTCGCGACGATCGAGGCCGGTGCCGACTCCGCCTCCGCCCGCAAGTGGTGGATGGGTGAGCTGGCCCGCAGCGCCAACGAGTCGGGCAAGGCCCTGGAGGACCTGCCGATCACCCCGGCGCAGGTCGCCCGGGTCGCCGAGCTGGTCGCCGCCGGTGATCTGAACGACAAGCTGGCCCGTCAGGTCATCGAAGGCGTCCTCGCCGGCGAGGGCACCCCCGACGAGGTCGTCGACAAGCGCGGCCTGAAGGTCGTCTCGGACGAGGGCGCGCTGACCGCCGCCGTCGACGAGGCCATCGCCGGGAACCCGGGCATCGCCGACAAGATCCGTGGCGGCAAGGTCCAGGCCGTCGGCGCGCTCGTCGGCGCGGTCATGAAGGCCACCCGCGGCCAGGCCGACGCCGCGCGCGTCAAGGAGCTCATCCTGGAGAAGCTGGGCGCCTCCGAGGGCTGAGATCCGGGTTTTCCCACATCCCAGGGGGTGCATCGCAACCGATGCACCCCCTGGGGTCTGTGTCAGCGTGCTCAGGTCAACGCGCTACGCTCGCGCGCCATGAGTGGAAGCACCGACTCCGAGACGCACGACCGCACGACGCAGGGCCAGGAAGAGCGGGACCGGGAAGCACGGGATCAAGAAGCGCAGGGCCGGAAGAAGCAGGGCCAAGCGAAGCAGGACCAAGAAGAGCAGGGTCAAGAGGAGCAGGACCAAGAGGAGCAGGGTCAGGGCCGGCCGGAGCGAGCGGGGCCGGAGCCGGAGGAGTCGGCGCGGGGCGAGCGGGACCGGGGCGAGGCGGACCCCGACGATCCGCGTCCCGGGAGCCAGGGCCCTGACGATCCGGGCTCCGACGATCCGCGCCCGGACGATCCGGGCCCCGGGATCCAGGACTCCGACGGTCCCGACCGCGAGGATCGCCAGGACCGCGGGGGCCCCGAGGACGGCGGCCCGGAGGATCCCGACGACGACGAGGATCCGGACCCGGAGGTGCGCCGGGCGCGCTGGACCGCAGTCGCGACGGGGGTGCTGCTGACCGTCGCCGGACTCGCCGCGTCGGTGATGCGCTCCGCCGGCTCGGGGACCGCGCTCATACCCCTCTCCTATGCCTCGGGGGCCGTCCTGTGCGCCGGCGCGTCGGCGCTCGGGGCCAAGGGCCGCACCCGGCGGGCGCTGTGGCTGATGATCGCCGGCGTGATGGTCATGGCTGTGGGTGACCAGCTCGACTGAGCTGTGGCCGGTGGGGTGACAGGGGCCACACGCATGTGCTGTGACGTCGGACGCAACCCTGTGAGTAAGCCCACGAATGCGACAAAGGATCATTTCAGGCTGTAAGAGTGATGACGCATTAGTCATGTGTTCTTTGCGGGCGGTTCCCGATAAAGATCCACAAATCCCCCAGGGAGCTCGCTCGTGGCAGCCCTTGCACGGTGGTGCGTCCAGCATCGCCTCGTCACCGTACTGCTCTGGCTTCTGGCCTTCGGCGGTGTGACCGCGGCCGCTGCCGTGACGGGCTCCGCGTACTCCAACGACTACGAGGTCCCCGGCACCGAATCGGGCCGCGCGACGCAGCTCCTGAACAGCGGCTTCCCCGGCCTCGGCGGCGACAGTGACACCGTTGTCTGGCACACCGGTTCGGGCACCGTGCGCTCCGCCGACGTCGAACAGTCGATGACCCGCGCCCTGGACAAGATCGAGAAGCTCCCCGGAGTGGCCTCCGTCGACAGCCCGTACACGCACCAGGGATCGGGCCGGATCAGTCAGGACGGCCGGACGGCGTACGCGACCGTCACCTTCGCCGACCGGGCCGAGAACCTCGACAAGGGCGAGGTCGAGGCCGTCGTCGACGCCGCGAAGGCCGCCGAGGCCAAGGGGCTCGACGTCGAGCTGGGCGGCACCGCCATCTCCCTCACCAAGGCGTCCGGCGGGCACATGGCCGAGATCGTCGGCGTGGCCGTGGCCGCCGTGGTCCTCTTCCTCGCGTTCGGCTCGCTCGCCGCCTCCATGCTGCCCATCGCCACCGCCCTGGTCGGCGTCGGCACCGCGTACTTCGGCATCGTGCTCCTCGGACACGCCATGACCGTCGCCGACTTCGCCCCCATGCTCGGCATGCTGGTGGGCCTCGGCGTCGGGATCGACTACGCGCTGTTCATCGTGACCAGACACCGGCGCGGCCTCAAACGCGGACTGCCGGTGGCCGAGGCGGCGCAGAACGCCGTGGCCACCACCGGACGCGCGGTCGTCTTCGCCGGTGCCACCGTCTGCATCGCCCTGCTGGGCATGCTCATCCTGCGGCTCAACTTCCTCAACGGTGTGGCGATCGCCGCCTCCCTGACCGTCGTCCTCACCGTCGCGGCCTCCGTGACGCTGCTGCCCGCGCTGCTGTCCTTCATCGGTCCGCGCGCGCTGAGCCGCCGTGAGCGGCGACGCCTGGAGGAGCACGGGCCCCAGCCGGAGATGGCCACGGGGTTCGCCGCCCGCTGGTCCGCCTTCGTGGAGCGCCACCCCAAGCTGCTCGGTGCCGTGGCCGTCGTCGTGATGGCCGTGCTCGCCCTGCCCACGCTCTCCCTCCACCTGGGCACGTCCGACCAGGGCAACGACCCGAGGACGACGACCACCCGGCAGGCGTACGACCTGATCTCGGAGGGCTTCGGTCCCGGAGTGAACGGGCCCCTGACCCTCGTCACCAAGGTCGGCGGCGCCGAGGACCGGCTCGCCCTGGACAACCTGGACGCCACCCTGCGCACCACCGAAGGCGTCGCCTCGGCGACCCCGGTGACGTACAACGGCACCGGTGACACCGCCTTCCTCACCGTCGTCCCGGCCTCCGCGCCGCAGTCCCAGAAGACCAGCGACCTGGTGGACCGGCTGCGCGCCGACGTCCTGCCGCGCGCCGAGTCGGGCACCTCCCTCGACGTACAGGTCGGCGGTGTCACAGCGAGCTACGACGACTTCGCGGACGTCATCATCGGCAAGCTCCCGCTCTTCGTCGGTGTCGTGATCAGCCTCGGCTGCGTCCTGCTGCTGCTCGCGTTCCGCTCGATCGGCATCCCCCTCAAGGCCGCGGCCATGAACGTCGCCGCCGTCGCCGCCGCCTTCGGAGTCGTCGTCGCGATCTTCCAGTGGGGCTGGGGGAGCGAACTGCTCGGTCTCGGCCGCGCGGGCCCGATCGAGCCGTTCCTGCCCGTGATCATGGTGTCGGTGCTCTTCGGGCTCTCCATGGACTACCAGGTCTTCCTGGTCAGCCGGATGTACGAGGAGTGGCTGGAGACCGGCGACAACCGGCGCGCGGTCCGCGTCGGCCTCGCCGAGACCAGCCGGGTGATCAACTCCGCCGCCGTCATCATGATCTCGGTCTTCCTCGCCTTCGTGCTCAGCGGCGACCGTGTCATCGCGATGTTCGGGATAGCCCTCGCCGCCGCCGTCGCCCTGGACGCCTTCGTCCTGCGCACGCTCCTCGTCCCCGCCCTCATGCACCTGCTCGGCGACGCCAACTGGTGGCTGCCCCGGGGCCTCGACCGGAGACTGCCGCGCATCAGCATCGAGCCGCCCGAGTGCCGCGCCGCGCATGAGAGGCTGGCCGAGGCCACGGACGCCGAAGCGGCCGACGTACTGGGCCGCGGGGCGGCCGGCGCCGGAATCCTGGACGCCGGAATCCTGGACGCGGAGACGACGGACGCCGAGACGAAGGACGCCGGGGGCGCCGACGTGACGACGAAGGAGCGGTGACGGGATGTACGCGATATCCCTGGGCGACGACGGAGCCGTACTGCGGCCCCTGGAGCCCTGGCACGCCGAGGAGTTCCTCGCCCATCTGGACCGCGGGCGCGAGTTCATCGGGCAGTTCATCCCCTTCGGCTCCGGGTCCACGGACGTACCGTCCGCGCGGGCTCAGCTCCAGAGGTACGCCGACATGCGCCGCGCCGACACCGGGTCCCTGCACGGCCTGTGGCTGGACGGGAAGCTCGTGGGCGGTGTGCTCTTCCTGAACTTCGACGCGGACCAGGGCAACTGCGAGGTCGGCTGCTGGCTGGAACCCGCCGCCTCCGGGCGGGGTCTGGTCACCCGCGCGATGCGGATCCTCATCGACTGGGCGGTCGAGGAGCGCGGGATCCACCGCGTGGAGTGGGTCGCCGCGGCGGGCAACGTCCCGAGCCTGAACGTGGCCCGGCGCCTCGGCATGAGCCGGGACGGCGTGTTCCGGGAGAAGCACACCCACCACGGGGTCCGGCACGACCTCGAGGTGTGGTCCCTGCTCGCGCCCGAGTGGCGTGCCGCACGCGCGGACGCCGCCCACAAGGATCATTAAGGAACCTCTCAGACGGCATCCGTACGGTGCCCGCATGGGAACCAAGACAGTTGACGAGGCCGGGGCCGAGACCGGCACCGAGGCACAGCGCGACGAGCGGACCGAGGACGCCACCGAGGCCGGTACGGCCGGGGCGTCCACGGACGAAGCGACCGGGACCCCGGCCGGGGCCGGGGAGCGGGACGAGGACCCGGCCGAGGGGGACGAGGCCGACGAGGACCTCGCCGGCCTCGATGACACCGGCGCGGTCCGGGACGCCGGTGTCGGCCAGGGTGCCGCCGCCGTGGTGTCCGCCGGACTCGGCGTGGTGTCGCTGACCGGCAGCTGGGTCGCCACCGTGGCCGCCGCCCGGGAGACCCTGATCGGCCAGCTCCAGACCTCGTCGTCCGCGAGCGTGGCCACGCAGGTCAAGGAGGTCTACGGCGACGCCTGGGCGACCACCGCGCTGGTCGGCGGCCTCTTCGCGCTGGCCGCGCTGATCGTCGGCGTCGTCGTGCTGGTCCGGCCCGCGTTCGGCGCCCCCGGCAAGCCGCAGGCCGCCTGGATCAAGTCCGTCGCCTGGGCGGGCGTCTCGCTCGGCGTCGTAGGACTGGTGCTGGCGGTCGCCAAGTACTCCGACATCCTCCTCGGACTGCCCTCCACCAGCTGAATCCGGCAGCGCCGGCACCACCGACGAACGACGACTCAGAGGGGCCTTAGGGCCGGCGCGGGAAACCGGCCGCCGCCCTAAGGCCCTTCGCGTTCCCAAGATGCGGAACTCTCCCGATGTGGCGCACCCCCCTGGGAGACGAAGGTTGAGGCATCGCGAACGAGCGAGACCGAAACCGACGCTTCACGAGGGGTACAAGATGTTCGAGTTCGAGCTCCAGCAGATCCGGTCCGAGGAACTGATCCGCAGGGCCCAGACCTACCGGCTCGCCCGGGAGGCCGCGAGCGGCCGCCGGGCCGCCCGCCGCGCCGCCGCTCTCCGGTCCGCACAGGACGGCACCGAGGAACGCGCCCATAGCGGGCGCCCCCGCCGGCACCGGTCGGCCCGCACCGCATGACGGCCGGGGCGCCCGTGGACGGCCGGGCACCGTCCGGCCGTCCAGGGGCTGTGCGGGACGGCGCCCCCGCGGCGGCCGGCCGTCTCCCACCGGGCGGCGGCCGGCCGACGGGCGGGCCGCCGGCCGCCGTCCCGACGACCGGTGCCCCCCTGTCGGACCCCTGTGCCATGCTCGGGCCCGTGGAGACCAGGTCCGTCAGCCCGGTGTTCGTCGGACGCGCCGACGAACTGGAGGTGTTGAACGACGCGCTCGCCCGCGCCGCCGCCGGGGGAGAGCCGCAGGCGTTCCTGCTCGGCGGCGAGGCCGGCGTCGGCAAGACCCGCTTCCTGGAGGAGTTCTCCGCCGCCGCCACCCGCGAGGGCGCCGTCGTCGCCTTGGGCGGCTGCGTCGAGATCGGCGCCGACGGCCTCCCCTTCGCCCCCTTCTCCACCGCCCTGCGCGCCCTGCGCCGCGCCCTGCCCGGCCAACTCGCCGCCGCGGCCGCCGGACAGGAGGAGGAACTCGCCCGCCTCCTGCCCGAGCTCGCGCGGACGACCCGGGGACGGCAGTACGAGGAGGACGGCATGGCCCGCCTCTTCGAGCTCACCGCCCGCCTCCTGGAACGGGTCGCCGCGGACCGCACGGTCGTCGTCGTCCTCGAAGACCTGCACTGGGCCGACGCCTCCACCCGCCATCTGCTCGCCTACCTCTTCCGCACACTGCGCAGCGGCCGTCTCGTCGTGATCGCCACCTACCGCGCCGACGACATCCACCGCCGTCATCCGCTGCGCCCCCTGCTCGCCGAGCTCGACCGTCTCCGCACGGTCCGCCGCATCGACCTGGGCCGCTTCAACCGCGCCGAGGCCGGCCGCCAGATCGCCGGAATCCTCGCCCGCGAACCCGACACCGCCCAGGCCGACGAGATCTTCGCCCGCTCCGACGGCAACGCGTTCTTCGTCGAGGAACTCGCCGTCGCCGGCCGCGAAGGCTGTCCCACCGGACTCACCGACACCCTGCGCGACCTGCTCCTCGTCCGCGTCGAAGGACTGCCCGAGAGCGCCCAGCGGGTCGCCCGGATCGTCGCCGAGGGAGGCAGCGCCGTCGAGTACCCCCTGCTCGCCGCGGTGGCACGGCTCGCCGAGGACGACCTCATCGAGGCCCTGCGCGCCTGCGTCGGCGCCAACATCCTGATCGCCTCGCCCGGCGGCGACGGCTACCGCTTCCGCCACTCCCTGGTCCGCGAGGCCGTCAGCGACGACCTGCTGCCCGGCGAACGCTCCCGCTTCAACCGCCGCTACGCCGAGGCCCTGGAGGCCGACCCGGCGCTCGTACCGGCCGACGAGCGCGTCACCCGGCTGGCCAGCTACTGGTACCACGCCCATGACGCCGCCAAGGCCCTGCCCGCCGTCCTCGACGCCTCGGTCGAAGCCCGCCGCCGGCACGCCCACTCCGAGCAACTGCGGCTCCTGGAGCGGGCGATGGAGCTGTGGGAGACGGTCCCCGGCACCGTACGGGCCGAACTGCGCCCCATGGACTACGTGGAGGCCTACCCCCCTCCCCTGCCCGAGGGACACGGGGAGACCTCCGACGGCCGCGGCTCCGCGGCCGCACCCCTGAGCTACCTGGACCTGATGGCCGAGGCCGCCGTCGCCGGCCGGCTGTGCGGGGAACGCGAACGTGCCCTGAAGACGACCGGACGGGCGCTGCACCTCCTGGAGGACGCGGGCGACCCGCTGCGCGCCGCCTGGTTCTGGATCCAGCGCTCCCGGCTCGTCCAGGCGCAGGTCCGCGGCGACGGCTGGAAGGAACTCGCCACCGCCCAGGACCTGGTGCGCGGTCTGCCGCCCTCCCAGGTGCACGCCGAGGTCCTGTCCATGGTCGCCGCCTGGTGCATGGTGCACCAGCCGGGCCACGGCGCCCTCTCCGCGGCCGAACGCGCCGTGGAGTACGCGCACATGGTGGGCGCCCGGGACACCGAGCTGAACGCCCGGCTCACCCTCGGCGGGCTGATGGTCGACGCGGGGCAGATCGAGGACGGGCTCGCGGAGATGTACCGGGTCAGGGAACGGGCGAACCGCCAGGGCGCCGCGTACGTCGTGGGCCGTCTGCACATCAACCTGCCCTCCCACCTGGAGTCGGTGGGCCGCTCCCGCGAGGCCGTCGCCATCCTGCGCGAAGGCATAGAACTCGCCTGCCGGAACGGACTGTTGGACACCCAGGCCTGGGTCTGGGGCAACCTCTCCGAATCGTTGTACGCGCTCGGCCGCTGGGACGAGGCCGCCGAGGCCGCCCGCAACGCCCTGGCCATCGGACTCGGCGGCAAGGCCTCCGGGGTGGGCGCGTCCCGGCTCGCGCCCGTGGCCCTGGCCCGCGGCGACCTCGCCGAGGCGGGCCGCCGGCTGACCGCCGCCCGCGACCACTTCGGCAGCCACGACCCGATGCCCCAGCACATCCTGCCGCTGCTGTGCACCACCATCGGCGTCGCCGCGGGCGAGGGCCGCTTCCTCGACGCCCGTACCGCCCTGGACGAGGCACTGGCCGAGGGCTTCCCGCCCGGCACCCAGCGCTACGCCTGGCCGCTGCTGCTGGCCGCCGTCACCGCGGAGGACGGGGCCCGCGGCCTGCCCGTCGCCGCCCCCGGCCGCGCCCCGGCCCTGGAACGCATCCGCACGGCCGCGCGGACCCTGGCCACCGGAGCGCCCGTGTGGCTCGCCCACGCCGCATGGGTGAGTGCCGAACTCCGGCGGGCCGACGGCGCGGGCACCCCGGACCAGTGGTCGGAGGTGGTCGAGGCACTCGAACCCCTGGAGCGCCCCTACGACCTCGCCCGGGTCCGCCTCCGCCTCGCCGAGTCCCTGCTGCTCACGGGCGCGGACGACGACGAGCGCGCCCGGGCCGCGGAACTCCTCCGGCTGGCGGGCGCCGCCGCCGGACACCTCGGCGCCCGCCCGCTCGGCGACGCGGTCGCGCTGCTCGCCCGGCGTGCCCGCCTCGCCCTGGAGCACACCGGTGAACGGTCCCGGACCGCTCCCGCCGACCCCGCGGCCGCGTTCGGTCTCACCAGCCGCGAGCGCGATGTCCTGCGTCTGGTCGCGGCCGGGCGCAGCAACCGCCGGATCGCCGAGGAACTCTTCATCTCCCCGAAGACGGCCAGCGTCCATGTCTCGAACATCCTGGCCAAGCTGGACGTGTCGGGACGGGGGGAGGCGGCCGCGCTGGCCCACAGGCTGCGGCTGTTCCCGGCGGACACCCCGGCCGCCCGAGCGGCCGGCTGAGCGCGCGCCCGTGAGGGAAACCGGCCCAGGGCTTGTCAGTCAGGCCGGAGGGCCGGGCCGTGTTCGCCGCGGCCGCCCCCGGCCCGCCGCCGTCCTACTCCACCTCCAGCTCCAGAAGCCGGTCGTCGCCCTTCACGGGGGTGCCGCGGCCGTCGGTCTCGCTCGTGGTCAGCCAGAGCCGGTCGCCGCCCGCGGAGACGACCGTGCGGAGGCGGCCGTACCTGTCCGTGAGAAAGGCCTCGGGTGCCGCGGACGCCTCGGTGCCGTTCAACGGGACGCGCCACAGGCGCTGCCCCTTGAGGGCCGCCATCCACAGGGACCCCTCGGCATAGGCGAGCCCGCTCGGAGAGGCCTCGTCGGTGTGCCACTGGACGATCGGATCGTGGTACCTGGAGTCGTGGCCGATGCCTTCCACCACCGGCCAGCCGTAGTTGTCGCCCGGCTTGATCTGGTTCAGCTCGTCCCAGGTGTCCTGGCCGAACTCCGAGGCCCACAAACGCTGTTTGTCGTCCCAGGCCAGACCCTGGACGTTGCGGTGCCCGTACGAGTACACGACCGAGTCGGGGAACGGATTGCCCGGCGCGGGCTCGCCCTCCGGCGTCATGCGCAGGATCTTCCCGGCGAGCGACTTCCTGTCCTGGGCCAGGCCCCGGTCACCCGTCTCGCCGGCGCCCGCGTACAGCATTCTGTCCGGGCCGAAGGCGATCCGGCCACCGTTGTGGATCATGCCCTTGGGGATGCCCTTGAAGATCGTGTCCGGTGCGCCGAGCTGCTCGCCGGACGGCCTCCGCCCGTCGTACAGCATGCGGACGATGCGGTTGTCGGACGCCGTGGTCAGGTACGCGTAGACCATGTGGTCGGAGGCGTAGTCCGGCGAGAGGGCTATGCCCAGGAGACCGCCCTCGCCGGCCGGGGCCACCCCGGGCACCTCGCCCAGCAGTGTCTTCCTGCCGGTCTTCTCGTCGATCCGGGTGATCGTCCCCTCGTCCCGCGAGGACACCAGCAGACCGCCTCCGGCCAGCGGCGCGAGGCCCCAGGGGGTGTCGAGGTCCTCGGTGACGGTGCGCAGGACCTTCACCGAGCCCTTCGCGGGCGGTGTCGCCTCGGCGGTGGCGCTCTGGGCGGACGACGAGTGCGGGGCCGGGCTCCCGGCGCCCGCGGACGTGCCCGGGCCCGCCGGACCCGGCCGGCCGCCGGAGGAGCACCCTGCCGTCACCAGGAGCGCGGTCGTGGCCAACACGACTGTCACTGCTCGAACTTGCACCATCAATGTCCCTTCGACGCGGCGGTCCCCCTGTTCATACACCGCTCGCGTTCCCCGGGGTCCCGGTCCCGGCCGGGCGATCCGCGCCGGGCTCCGCGATCGCCGGTCAGTCCCAGGATCCCAGCGCCCCCGGCAGCGCCGCCACCTCGGCGAGATCCTCCGCCGTCAGCCGCAGTCCGGCCGCCCCCGCGTTCTCGACGACCCAGCGCTCCCGCTTGGCCCCCGGCACCGGGACGACGTGCGGACCCTGCGCCAGCACCCACGCCAGCGCCACCTGCGCGGGTGTGACGGGACGGGCACCGTCCCCGTGCCGTCGCGCGACGCGTCGCAGACCGACGACGATGGGCTGGTTCGCCGCCATCATCTCGGCGGTGAAACGGGGATGGCGGGCCCGCGGATCGTCGGGCTCGAAGCCCTCGCCGGGGGTCAGCGTGCCGGTCAGGAAGCCGTTGCCGAGCGGCATCGCGGCGAGGAACCCGACGCCGCGCGCCGCACACCACGGCAGCAGCGCGTCCAGCGCCTCCGCCGACCACACCGACAGCTCGGCCTGCACGGTGCTCACCGGGAAGACCTGCTGAACCCGCTCCAGCAGCCGGACCGTTCCGTCGTGCGGCCGCGCCCCCGCCCGGCGGCCGGACCCCGCGCCCACCGCGCACAGCCCGAGCGAGCGGACCTTTCCGGCCGCGACGAGCTCGGCCATCGCGCCCCACGTCTCCTCGACCGGCACTTCCGGGTCCGCGCGGTGCAGCTGGTAGAGATCGATCACGTCCGTCTGGAGCCGGCGCAGCGACGCGTCGCAGGCCCGTTTCACGTAGCCGGGGCGGCCGTTGGCCACGAGGTGCTGATCACCCACCAGCAGACCGACCTTGGTCGACACGAAGGCCTCGGAGCGCCGCTCCTTCAGGACGCGCCCGACGAGCAGCTCATTGGTGAAGGGCCCGTACATGTCGGCCGTGTCGAGCAGCGTCGACCCCCGGTCCAGTGCCGCGTTCACCGCGCGCAGCGACTCCTCACCACGCTGTTGCGACCCTGTGTAAGCCCAGCTCATCGGCATGCATCCGAGTCCGACCGCCCCCACACCGAGCGCCGCCGCCCCGATCGTTCTGCGCTCCACCTGGCCGTGATCCTCCTTCTGCGGGTCCCCAACCTAACCTGTGCGCATGGGCGCCTGGCATAACCTCCCGACCATGACTTCCGATGTCTGGCTCCCCTTTCACGCGGACGAGATCGACGGACTCCCCGAGGGCCCCGACTACCGTTTCTGGGACGGCGGCCAGGAGTTCCCCGCGGATCCCGCCGACTGCGTGTTCTATGTCGTGCCCTACATGAAGCCGCCCGCCGTCTCGCGGCGGCCGATGGCCGAAATGACCTCGCTCCGGGCCGTGCAGACCCTCTCCGCCGGTGTCGACCACGTCCTGCCGAGCCTCGACTCCCTTCCCTCCGGCGTGGTGTTGTGCAACGCCCGCGGGGTGCACGAGGCGAGCACCGCGGAACTCACGCTCGCCCTGATCCTCGCCTCGCTGCGCGGGATCCCCGACTTCGTGCGGGGCCAGGACAAGCGGGAGTGGCGCACGGGCTTCCGTCCCTCGCTGGCCGACAAGTCCGTTCTCATCGTGGGGTACGGGTCGATCGGGTCCGCCATCGAGGACAGGCTCGTGCCGTTCGAGCTCGCGCGGGTCGCGCGCGTCGCACGCTCCGCCCGTGCCACGGCGCGCGGTCCCGTGCGCCCCCTCGCCGAACTGCCCTCCCTGCTCCCCGAGTTCGACGTCGTCGTGCTGGCCACGCCGCTCACGGACAGCACCCGCGGCCTGGTGGACGCCGATTTCCTGTCCCGGATGAAGGACGGCGCGCTCCTGGTGAACGTGGCCCGCGGCCCCGTCGTCGACACGGACGCGCTGCTCGGCGAGCTGAAGAGCGGGCGCGTCACCGCGGCCCTCGACGTCACCGACCCCGAACCGCTGCCCCCGGGCCACCCGTTGTGGCACGCGCCCGGCGTGCTCATCAGCCCCCACGTCGGAGGGCCGACCTCGGCGTTCTGGCCGCGCGCCAAGCGACTGCTCGCGGATCAGCTGACCCGCTTCGTGAACCGGGAGCCGCTGCGCAACGTGGTCCTTACCACCGGCACCTGAGCGACGCCCTGTCCGCTCGCCGTCCCGCCTCGGGCACGCTCCGCAGTTCTCCGGATGCGGGCTGTGCCGACATAGTCCCTGGTCGTTACGCAGCGTAGAGGAACTATGTCCCTGAGTGACGAGACTGGTGTATCGTCCCGACAGGGGCTGCGCCGCGCACCGTTCGGCGCCGGGGACGGACATTGAGACTGCGAGGGGGGCGACGGGCGATGTACGGCCTATGGACCAACGATCCGACGCGGCGGGGCCGCCGCCGACGACGACCCTGGCGCGCGGCCACGCACGGCCGCGGTCACGGCAGCCATCACCACCGCAGGCACCAGAGCCGCCGGAGGCACGGACATCCGGCGCACCGGGACCAGCGGGACCCCGGGGCGCGGACCGGGTGGGCCCGGTGAGCTCCCCAGGAGCGCTGCTGACCCGTCGGACGGTGTTCGACGGCGGGACGGGCCTGTTCTCGCAACTCGTGCTGGCCCTGGTGTGCGCGGCCTACGCCGTCGGTTCCGCGCTCGGCTGGGGCTCCCCGGGTCTGGCGCTGGTCATGGGCGACTTCGGTCTGAGCGCCGCCGCGGGCACCGCGGCGGTCTCCTGCTTCCTCTACGCCCGCAGCCGCCGCAGCCGCTTTCGGCCCGCGTGGCTGCTGTTCGCGCTCTCCTCGGCGATGGCCTCGCTCGGAAACCTGGTCTGGGGGTGGTACGAGGTCGTCCTCGACCGCCCCGTGCCCACCCCGAGCTACGCCGATCTGTTCTTCCTCTGCTTCGCGCCGCCCGCCATCGTGGGACTGCTGGTGCTCGCCAAGCGGCCCGTCACCCGGGCGGGCTGGGTGTGTCTCGCGCTGGACGCCTGGCTGATCGGCGGATCGCTGCTCACCCTGTCCTGGAGCCTGGCGCTCGCCCAGGCCGCCGAGTTCGACGGGCCGAGCGTCGCGCACACCGCGCTGTCGCTCGCGTACCCGCTGCTGGACATCGCGCTGGTCAGCATGGTGCTGGCGCTGCACTTCAGGCGCTCGTCGGTGAACAGGTCGGCGGTGAACACGGCGATCGGGGCGCTCGCCCTGACCGTGATGTGCGACGCGCTGTTCACCTCGCCCCTCCTGCACAACAGCTACCACTCGGGCCAGCTCCTCGACGCGGGCTGGTTCGCCGGCTCGCTGCTCCTCGCGTACGCCCCCTGGGCCGTCACCCGGCACGGGAACGAGGCGGAGGAGCACAGCGCCGAGGAGCACGGCGCCGAGGGGCACGTCACCGAGGAGCACGACAGCGGCGAGCACGGCATCGACGCGTACGGCCCGGACCCGCGCGGCCCGGACCCGCGCGGACCCGACGAGCCGGGATCGCAGGAGCACACGCGCGTGGCGCACGAGGTCATCCCGGGACAGCGCAGGGAAGGCCAGTACGGGCCCCCGGGAAGCCACACGTCGCCCGGACCCCAGGGGGCCCGTCCGCCGTACGGACCGGGAGCCCCGCAGGAGGGGCCCGGATCCCACGAGGGCCAGGGGCAGCACGGGGAGCCGGACCCCTCCCAGGGACCGCGGCAGGGCGGATCCGCGCCCGCGGACTCCCCGGGGCACGGGCCCGGCCGCTCTCCGGCGGCGCGTCCGATCACCGGATCGCTGGCCGCGCTGACGCCCTATCTGGCCGCCGCCGTCTGCACGTTGGGGATCCTCTACAACATCCTGAACGGACGCCGGGTGGACCGCGTGGTGCTCGTCACCGCCGGCCTCGTCGTGCTCGCCCTCGTGGTGCGCCAGGGCATCATGCTGCTCGACAACATCACCCTCACCCAGGAACTGGCCCAGAAGGAGAACCACTTCCGCTCCCTGGTGCAGGGTTCGAGCGACGTCATCATGATCGCCGCGCCGAACGGCATCCTGAGGTACGTCAGTCCGGCCGCCGCCGGGGTCTACGGCCGTGACGCCGAGGAACTCGTCGGCTCCGAACTCGCCTCGCTCATCCACCCCGAGGACCTCGGCTGCGTGGTCCACGAGGTGCGGCGCTTCCTCGCGGCCAGCCACGCCGAGGAACCCACCACCCGGATCGAGTGCAGGTTCCGGTCCGGCGACGGCGGCTGGCTCAACGTGGAGTCCACCGTCAACCGGCACCACGGCGGCCTCATCTTCAACAGCCGTGACGTCACCGAACGCGTGCGGCTCCAGGCGCAGTTGCAGCACAACGCCGAGCACGACCCGCTCACCGACCTGCCCAACCGCGCGCTGTTCACCCGGCGCGTCCAGCAGGCCCTGTCCGGGCGCCGCTCCACCGACCGGGGCACCGCCGTCCTCTTCATCGACCTCGACGGCTTCAAGGCCGTCAACGACACCATCGGGCACCAGGCCGGTGACGAGCTGCTCGTCCAGGCCGCCCGCAGACTCCAGGACTCCGTCCGGCACGGCGACACCGCCGCGCGGCTCGGCGGGGACGAGTTCGCGGCCCTCATCGTCGGTGACGGAGGCCGTGACCGTACCGCCCGTGAGCAGCAGGTACGGGAACTCGCCGACCGTCTGCGGATCAGGCTCTCCCAGCCCTACTGTATCGACGGCAACGATGTCCGGGTCGCCGCGTCCATCGGCGTCGGCTTCGCCGAACCGGGACTGGGAGCGGGCGAGCTGCTGCGCAACGCCGACCTCGCCATGTACCGGGCGAAGGCCGCCGGAAAGGGCCGCGTCGAGCTGTACGCGCCCCAGATGCAGCAGGACGTGGTCCGCAGGGCGGAGCTGGCGACCCGGCTGCGCTCCGCGCTCCAGGACGGCGAGTTCGCCCTGCTGCACCAGCCCGTGGTGTCGCTGGAGAACGGCCGGATCGCGTCGGTCACCGCGCAGGCGCGCTGGCGTTCCTCCCAGGGGGTGCTGTTCACGCCCGCCGAGTTCCTGCGGGTCGCCGAGGACGGCGAGAAGACCGCCGAACTCGGCCGCTGGATGCTCGACGAGGCCGTCGGGCAGGCCGCCGAGCGCACCGCCGCGGGGGCCGCCGTGCCGGTCTCGGTCCGGATGACCGCCCGGCGGCTGGTGGACCGCTCGATGCCGCTGGGTTCCGTGGAGTCCCTGCTGACCCGGCACGGGCTCGCCTCCGGCGGCCTGATCATCGAGCTGTCCGACACCGATCCGAGGGTCCCCCTGGACGAGCTGGAGCGCCGGCTGAACGCGCTCAGACGTCTCGGTGTACGGATCGCCCTGGACGGCTTCGGCAGCGGCTACGCGGCGATCACGGCACTGAGACGGCTCCCCGTGGACGTCCTGCGTCTCGACAGGAGCCTGGTCGAGGGAGTCGTCGAGTCGGCCCGGCTGTACAAGATCACCAGCGGGCTGCTGCGGATCGCCGCCGATCTGGGGCTGCAGTCCGTGGCCGACGGGGTGGATCTTCCGGAGCAGGTCGTCGCGCTGCGCGCGATGGGCTGCACCCACGGGCAGGGCATGGCCTTCTCCGGACCGCTGGACGAGTACCGGCTGCGCAGAGCGCTCTCTTCCGGCCACTATCCGGTGCCGATCGGACCCGCCGAGCCGGTGTTCGCGGGCGGCGGGGGCTCCGGGGTGTATACGAGTGGAGTGCCCGTCGCTCTCGGAGGCGGAACGGCCCTCCGCTCACATAATGAGACTCCCGTCCCACCTACTTGACAGTCGGTGTGTGCCGGGGGGAGGGTCAATGCCATGCGCACCCGAATTCTCGTACTTGGAAAGCGCGTCGGCTGAAGCTAGGTGGTCACCGGAAGGTTCCGGAACACCCAGCGACCGCACCCGGCGCGCTCCCCTCGCTTGCCTCACGGCACGAGGGGTTTTTTGTTGCACAGGCATCAGTCGTACACCGCACAAAAGTCGCAAAAACCCTCAGCATCGAGAAGAGAATGCCGATGACCGAGCAGGCCACCGGGGCCCACCATCCGCAGCCGCGGCCCCGTTCCGGAGGACACCAGTCCGCCCCCGAGCACGTCACGGGTGCGCAGTCCCTCATCCGCTCGCTCGAGGAGGTCGGGGCCGAGACCGTATTCGGTATCCCCGGCGGTGCGATCCTTCCGGCCTACGACCCGCTGATGGACTCCCGCCGGGTGCGGCACGTGCTCGTGCGCCACGAGCAGGGCGCCGGCCACGCGGCCACCGGATACGCGCAGGCCACCGGCAAGGTCGGTGTCTGCATGGCCACCAGCGGCCCCGGCGCGACCAACCTGGTCACCCCGATCGCCGACGCGCACATGGACTCGGTCCCGCTCGTGGCGATCACCGGGCAGGTCGCGTCCAAGGCGATCGGCACGGACGCCTTCCAGGAAGCGGACATCGTCGGCATCACCATGCCGGTCACCAAGCACAACTTCCTGGTCACCAAGGCCGAGGACATCCCGCGGACGATCGCGGAGGCCTTCCACATCGCCTCCACCGGCCGGCCCGGCCCGGTCCTCGTCGACATCGCCAAGGACGCCCTCCAGGCCCGGACCACCTTCCAGTGGCCGCCCACCCAGGACCTGCCCGGCTACCGTCCGGTGACCAAGCCGCACGCCAAGCAGATCCGCGAGGCCGCCAAGCTGCTCAGCCAGGCCAAGCGGCCCGTGCTGTACGTCGGCGGCGGCGTCCTCAAGGCGCACGCCACCACCGAGCTGAAGGTCCTCGCGGAACTCACCGGAGCGCCCGTCACCACCACCCTGATGGCGCTCGGCGCGTTCCCCGACAGCCACCCGCTGCACGTGGGAATGCCGGGCATGCACGGTTCGGTCACCGCCGTCACCGCGCTGCAGAAGGCCGACCTGATCGTCGCCCTCGGAGCCCGCTTCGACGACCGCGTCACCGGCAAGCTGGACAGCTTCGCCCCGTTCGCCAAGATCGTCCACGCCGACATCGACCCGGCCGAGATCGGCAAGAACCGCGCCGCCGACGTGCCGATCGTCGGAGACGCCCGCGAGGTCATCGCCGACCTGGTCCAGGCGGTCCAGAAGGAGCACAGCGAGGGGAACACCGGCGACTACACCGCCTGGTGGAGCGACCTCAACCGCTGGCGCGAGACCTACCCGCTCGGCTACGAGCAGCCCGACAACGGCCAGCTCTCGCCGCAGCAGGTCATCGAGCGCATCGGGCAGCTCGCCCCGGAGGGCACGATCTTCGCGGCCGGCGTCGGCCAGCACCAGATGTGGGCCGCGCACTACATCCAGTACGAGCAGCCCGCCACCTGGCTGAACTCCGGTGGCGCCGGAACGATGGGCTACGCGGTCCCGGCCGCGATGGGCGCCAAGGCGGGACAGCCGGACCGCACGGTCTGGGCGGTCGACGGCGACGGCTGCTTCCAGATGACCAACCAGGAACTCACCACCTGCGCCCTGAACAACATCCCGATCAAGGTCGCCATCATCAACAACGGCGCCCTCGGGATGGTCCGCCAGTGGCAGACCCTCTTCTACAACCAGCGCTACTCCAACACCGTGCTGCACAGCGGCCCGGACGCGGACGGCAAGCAGCCGAGCGCCGGCACCCGCGTCCCCGACTTCGTGAAGCTGTCGGAGGCCATGGGCTGCTACGCCATCCGCTGCGAGTCCCCGGAGGACCTCGACAAGGTGATCGAGGAGGCGAACTCGATCAACGACCGCCCGGTCGTGGTCGACTTCATCGTCCACGAGGACGCGATGGTGTGGCCGATGGTCGCCGCAGGCACCTCCAACGACGAGGTCATGTTCGCCCGGGACGTCCGCCCCGACTTCGGCGACAACGAAGACGACTGAGAGAGAGCCGAGTCAGACCCATGAGCAAGCACACCCTCTCCGTCCTCGTCGAGAACAAGCCCGGTGTCCTCGCCCGGATCACCGCCCTGTTCTCCCGGCGCGGCTTCAACATCGACTCCCTCGCCGTCGGTGTCACCGAGCACCCCGAGATCTCCCGCATCACCATCGTGGTGAACGTGATCGAGGAACTCCCGCTCGAACAGGTCACCAAGCAGCTCAACAAGCTCGTCAACGTCCTGAAGATCGTCGAGCTGGAACCCGGTTCGGCCGTTCAGCGGGAACTCGTTCTGGTGAAGGTGCGCGCCGACAACGAGACGCGCTCCCAGATCGTCGAGATCGTCCAGCTGTTCCGCGCCAAGACCGTCGACGTCTCCCCGGAGGCCGTCACCATCGAGGCCACCGGCGGCGCCGACAAGCTGGAGGCCATGCTCAAGATGCTGGAGCCCTTCGGCATCAAGGAACTCGTCCAGTCCGGCACGATCGCGATCGGACGCGGGGCGCGTTCGATCACCGACCGGTCGCTGCGCGCACTGGACCGCTCGGCCTAGGCCAGGAGAACACCGGTGTACGGGCGGGCCGCTCACCCGGTCCGCCCGTATACCGAGACCAGAGAACCTCACTTCCCCCGCCCGCCGTACGGTGGGACGCAACACCGGAAATACCGGAAAACAAGGAGAACCCCAGTGGCCGAGCTGTTCTACGACGACGACGCCGACCTGTCCATCATCCAGGGCCGCAAGGTCGCGGTCATCGGCTACGGCAGCCAGGGCCACGCCCACGCGCTGTCGCTGCGCGACTCGGGTGTCGACGTCCGCGTCGGTCTGCACGAGGGCTCCAAGTCCAA
The DNA here is from genome assembly GCF_042888945.1 of Streptomyces sp. NPDC002698. Classification (NCBI taxonomy): domain Bacteria; kingdom Bacillati; phylum Actinomycetota; class Actinomycetes; order Kitasatosporales; family Streptomycetaceae; genus Streptomyces; species Streptomyces sp. NPDC002698. The sequence goes on along the minus strand of NZ_JBIAQM010000007.1, from coordinate 246,858 downwards.
GGCGAAGGCCGAGGAGCAGGGCCTGCGCGTGGTGACCCCGTCGGAGGCCGCCGCCGAGGCCGACGTCATCATGATCCTGGTGCCGGACCCGATCCAGGCCCAGGTCTACGAGGAGTCCATCAAGGACAACCTCAACGACGGCGACGCGCTGTTCTTCGGCCACGGCCTGAACATCCGCTACGGCTTCATCAAGCCCCCGGCCGGCATCGACGTCTGCATGGTCGCCCCCAAGGGCCCGGGCCACCTCGTGCGCCGCCAGTACGAGGAGGGCCGCGGCGTCCCCTGCATCGCGGCCGTGGAGCAGGACGCGACCGGCAACGCCTTCGCGCTCACCCTCTCGTACGCCAAGGCCATCGGCGGCACCCGCGCCGGCGTCATCAAGACGACCTTCACCGAGGAGACCGAGACCGACCTGTTCGGTGAGCAGGCCGTCCTCTGCGGTGGCACCGCCGCCCTGGTCAAGGCCGGTTTCGAGACGCTGACCGAGGCCGGCTACCAGCCGGAGATCGCGTACTTCGAGTGCCTGCACGAGCTGAAGCTCATCGTCGACCTCATGTACGAGGGCGGCCTGGAGAAGATGCGCTGGTCCGTCTCCGAGACCGCCGAGTGGGGCGACTACATCACCGGCCCGCGCATCATCACGGACGCCACCAAGGCCGAGATGAAGAAGGTCCTCGCCGAGATCCAGGACGGCACGTTCGCCCGTAACTGGATGGACGAGTACCACTCGGGCCTGAAGAAGTACAACGAGTACAAGACCCAGGACGAGAACCACCTCCTGGAGACCACCGGCAAGGAGCTGCGCAAGCTCATGTCGTGGGTCAACGACGACGAGGCGTGAGCCGTACGACGGGGGGCCGGGGCGGCATGCTCCGGCCCCTTCGTCGAACCCCCGGTAACCCCGGTGGGCACGGTGTTGGACATCCCGTCCAGCCACGGACGGGTGATCCTTCCGCGGAGGCGCAGGACGACCTCCGCGGCGCCACTACACTGCTGCACATCAACAACGCGTCAGGCCCACAGCGTCGTGCGTCTTCCACGCGGCTCGAGCGGCCCCCCAGAAGTGCAGGCACACCCCGGGGCCGCTGTAAACCCTCCACCGCCTGCGGCCGTCGGGACGGCCGTCCGCATTGGACTTGTGAGGACTCACGTGAGCTCGAAACCTGTCGTACTCATCGCTGAAGAGCTGTCGCCCGCGACTGTGGACGCCCTGGGCCCGGACTTCGAGATCCGGCATGTGAACGGCGCCGACCGCGCCGAGCTGCTGCCCGCCATCGCCGACGTCGACGCCATCCTGATCCGCTCGGCCACCAAGGTCGACGCCGAGGCCGTCGCCGCCGCCAAGAAGCTGAAGGTCGTCGCACGAGCCGGCGTCGGCCTGGACAACGTCGACGTCTCCGCCGCCACCAAGGCCGGCGTGATGGTGGTCAACGCCCCCACCTCCAACATCGTGACCGCGGCCGAGCTGGCCTGCGGTCTCCTCCTCGCCACCGCGCGGCACATCCCGCAGGCCAACACGGCGCTGAAGAACGGCGAGTGGAAGCGCAGCAAGTACACCGGTGTCGAGCTCGCCGAGAAGACCCTCGGTGTCGTCGGCCTCGGCCGCATCGGCGCGCTCGTCGCCCAGCGCATGTCCGCGTTCGGCATGAAGGTCGTCGCCTACGACCCGTACATCCAGCCCGCGCGGGCCGCGCAGATGGGCGTCAAGATCCTCACCCTCGACGAGCTGCTCGAGGTCTCGGACTTCATCACCGTGCACCTGCCCAAGACCCCCGAGACCCTCGGTCTCATCGGTCACGAGGCGCTGCACAAGGTCAAGCCGACGGTGCGCATCGTGAACGCCGCGCGCGGCGGGATCGTCGACGAGGAGGCGCTGTACGCGGCGCTCAAGGAGGGCCGCGTCGCCGGCGCCGGCCTCGACGTCTACGCGAAGGAGCCCTGCACGGACTCCCCGCTGTTCGAGCTCGACGAGGTCGTCTGCACCCCGCACCTCGGCGCCTCCACGGACGAGGCGCAGGAGAAGGCCGGTATCTCCGTCGCCCGCTCGGTGCGCCTCGCCCTCGCCGGTGAGCTCGTCCCCGACGCGGTCAACGTCCAGGGCGGCGTCATCGCCGAGGACGTCAAGCCCGGTCTCCCGCTCGCCGAGAAGCTCGGCCGCATCTTCACCGCCCTCGCGGGCGAGGTCGCGGCCCGCCTCGACGTCGAGGTGTACGGCGAGATCACCCAGCACGACGTCAAGGTGCTCGAACTCTCCGCGCTCAAGGGCGTGTTCGAGGACGTCGTCGACGAGACCGTGTCGTACGTCAACGCCCCGCTGTTCGCGCAGGAGCGCGGCGTCGAGGTCCGCCTGACCACGAGCTCGGAGTCCCCCGACCACCGCAACGTGGTCACCGTGCGCGGCACGCTCAGCGACGGCCAGGAGATCGCGGTCTCCGGCACGCTGGCCGGCCCGAAGCACCTGCAGAAGATCGTCGCCGTCGGCGAGTACGACGTGGACCTCGCGCTCGCCGACCACATGGTCGTGCTGAGGTACGAGGACCGTCCCGGTGTCGTCGGCACCGTCGGCCGCATCCTCGGCGAGTCCGGCATCAACATCGCCGGCATGCAGGTCGCCCGCGCGGCCGTCGGTGGCGAGGCCCTCGCGGTCCTCACCGTCGACGACACGGTGCCGCAGAGCGTCCTCACCGAGCTCTCCGAGGAGATCGGCGCGACGTCGGCGCGGTCGGTGAACCTCGTCTGAGGCGGATCCGCGACGGCTCGCCGTGCGCGAGCGAGGGCCGGGACACCCGCGGGTGTCCCGGCCCTCGTGCGTCGCGGGACGCCGGGGTCCGCGGCGGCCCGGTCACGCGGAGGGCGTCGTCTCCGGCTCGATCAGGCCCTCGCGATAGGCGATGGCCACGGCCTCGGTGCGGCTCGCGGCACCCAGCTTGGCGAGGATGTTGGAGACGTGGACGCTCGCCGTCTTGCCGCTGATGAACAGCTCCTCGCCGATCTGGCGGTTGGTGCGCCCGTGGCCGAGCAGTCGCAGCACGTCGCTCTCCCGGGCGGTCAGCGCGGCGATGCGCTGCTCGGCGGCCGGTGACCCGTCGAGGTTGCCGCGCCGCACGAGCGTGTCCAGGGCCTCGCGCAGCGGCACCGCGCCGAGCCGCATGGCGGTGTCGCGGGCGGCGCGGGCCTGCTCACCCGCCTCGTCGCGGCGGCCGGCCGCGAGGAGGGCCTCGGCGAGGCGTCGTCTGCTCCTGGCCAGCTCGTACGGATCGCCGTAGCCGAAGGCCGCGACGGCCCGCTCCCAGGCCGCGACGTCCGGGCCCGTGCGGGCGCGCAGCGACTCCGCCTCGGCACGGGCGAACCAGGCCAGGCCCTCGGGTCCCTGCTCGGCGCCCTTCCCGCCGCGGTCCGCCGCGGCTCCGGCCAGCTCCATCAGCTCGGTCGCGGTGTTCGCCCAGCGCTCGCCGCCGGCCACGTCGCCGCAGCGGCGTGCCTCCTCCGCCGCGTCCGCGACCGCCGACAGCGCGAGCGCGGCGAGCCGCACCACGACCGGCGGCGGGCCGGTGCCGGAGACGTCGGTGAGGTCCTCGGCCGCGGTGCGCAGCCGCCGTACGGCTTCCTCGGCGTCGCCGCTCCGGGCCGCCGCGTCGGTCAGGACGATGCTCGCGACGAGCGTCGACATCCAGTCGAAGGGCCGGTCGAGCAGGGCGCGGGCTCCGGCGACGGCCGCCTCGTGCTCACCGCGGGCGAGGGCGACGTACAGGGCTGGGCCCGTCGCGAACCCGGCCGCCGCCGGCAGCAGTTCGGCGTCGTCGGCGGCCGCTCGCGCGCACGCGTCCCAGCGGCCCAGCGTGTAGAGCACCAGCGACTGGAGGTAGAGCAGCTCCAGGGCGTACGGCGAGGGGAGGAGACCGGCGCGGCGGGCCCGGCCCACACCGTCGCCGAGCCAGGTCAGGCACTCCTCCAGGTCACCGGATTCGTAGGCCCCGATCGCCAGGTTGAACAGAGCCCGCATCTCCACCGGGAAGTTCCCGGCGCCGTGGGCCAGTTCACGGGCCCGACGCAGGCGTTCGCGGCCCTTCGGGGTGCGCCGGTTGTCCGCTTCCATACCGACCAGGGAGATCGTCAGGTCGGCCTGGGCGTCGGCCAGGCCGAGCTGTTCGGCGGTGGCGAGCGCCTGCCGGGCGACCCGCCCGGCGTCCTCCTCCCGCCCCACCAGGCGGGCCGCCATGACATGGGTCGCCGCCGCCCACACCCAGGTGTACGAGGGCGGTTCGGCGGGGATCAGGGAGAGCGCCTCGCTGCTGTACGCGAACGCGTCCTTCAGGCTGTCGATCCGCATCAGGTTGCCGGCGAGGGTGTACCGGACCCGGGCGGCGAGCTCGGAGTCGGCGTCGGAGCCGGCCCTGGCGAGCGCGTCACGGGTGAGGTGGACCGCGCGATGCGTCTCCCCGGCGCTGGCGGCGGCTGCCGAGGCGCGCAGCGTGAGGGCGACCGTGCCGCCGTCGGGGCGGGCACCTGCGTCCACCGCGGGCCACAGTTCGAGCGCGGCCTCCAGATGGCGCAGTTCCTCGGCGGGGGCGCCGACGCACTGGGCGTGATCGGCGGCTTCGAGGGAGGCGGTGAGCGCGTCGGCCAGGTCGTGGCTCTCGCGTGAGTGGTGGGCGCGCTCCGCCGCGTTCTTCGCCGAACGGGCGTCTCCCGCGAGGAGTCCGGCGAACTGGCGGTGCAGCCGGACCCGTTCACCGGGGAGCAGGTCCGCGTACACGGCCTCGCGGGTGAGCGCGTGCCGGAACGAGTACGTCGCGTCGTCCCCGGGGACCAGGAGCTGGTGGCCGACGGCCTCGCGCAGCGCCGACTCCAGTTCGTCCTCCGGGAGTTGTACGGCGCCACGCAGCAGTTCGTGCTCGACGCGCCGCCCCGCGACGGCCGCCGTGCGCAGCACCTGCTGGGCGGTGCCGGAGAGTTGCTCGATGCGGATGAGCAGGAGGTCGGCCAGTCCGCTGGGCATGGCGGGGGAGACGGGGGAGTCGTCGCCGGGCAGCGCGGCGAGCAGTTCCTCGGCGTAGAAGGCGTTGCCCTCGGCGCGCTCGACGATGCTTTTGACCGTGGTGTCGGAGACCGGGCCGGTGCGCAGCGCGCGCACGAGCCGGGCCACGTCGGCGTCGCCCATGGGCCGCAGCTCCAGCCGGTCGACGGCCGGCAGCCGGATCAGCTCGGCGAGCAGGGGACGCAACGGGTGACGGCGGTGCAGGTCGTCCGCGCGGTACGAGGCGAAGACCGCGAGACGCCGGGCGGGGCCGCCGGCCCCGGGCCGCTGGAGCACGCCCCGGCTGAGCAGGAAGCGGAGCAGGTCGCGGGAGGACTGGTCTGCCCAGTGGAGGTCCTCGAGGACCAGCAGGAGCGGGGTGATGTCGGCCAGGTCGGCGAGGAGACCCGTGATGGCCTCGAAGAGCCGGAGCCGGCCGCCCGCGTCGGGTGCGCCGCCGGGCCCCGGGCCGGAGCCGGTCAGCCGGTCCACCGCCGGGTGGGCCGCGAACGCCGGAGCGAAGCGGTCGTCCTCGGCCGCCGCGCCCAGGATCTCCGTGAAGGGGAGGTAGGGCAGGCCCACGTCGCCGAGGTCCACACAGTGCCCGGTCAGGACGGTCGTCCCGGAGGCGGCCGCCCGCGCCGCGGCCTCCGTCAGCGTGCGGGTCTTGCCGACGCCGGCGTCTCCGGCCACCAGGACCGCGCGCGGTTCGCCGTCCCTGGCGCGCTCCAGCACGCCGGTGAGCCGGGAGAGTTCGTCACCCCGGCCGATGAACGGCGTACCGAATGTCTGTGTCACACGCCCATCCTGGCACGCCCCGCCGACAACTCCCCGGCGTGGCCGCCCTGATCGCGGAACGTACCGGTGACCGGCCGGGAGGGGCCTTTTTGACGCATGCGGGTGCCGGGCGGACCGGAGTTCTCCGGTCCGCCCGGCGGAGGGGCGTTCAGGTCGTCGTTCGCCCGGTGGGCGGGCCTCAGACGGGAGTCAGGCCGCCGTTCTGCTCCGGAGCCGCCGCCCGGAGCGGCTCGCCGGTCCCGTCGTCGACGGCGTCGCCACTCTCGCGCACCGCCACCTTGCGCAGGCTCGCCGTGGCGAGGACGGCGGCGCCCAGCAGCAGGACCGCGCCCGCCACGGCCGCCGCCTGCATGCCGTGGGTGAACGCCTCCCGTGCGGCGTCGGTCAGCGCCCGCCCGGCGTCGCCCGGCAGCCCGCCGGCCACGGCCAGCGCGCCGCCCAGCGTCTCGTGGGCCGCGGTCGGGACGCCGGCCGGGATGTCGTGGCGGTAGACCGCCGTGCCGATGGAGCCCAGGACCGCCATGCCGAGGGCGCCGCCGAACTCGGCCCCGGTCTCCAGCAGGGAGGCGGCGGCGCCCGTGTTGCCGAGGGGCACGGTGCCGAGGGCCAGGTCCATCATCTGCGACATCACGGTGACGATCCCGGAGGCGAGGACGCCCGCGCCGGCCAGCACGAGCCACAGGGAGTCGGTGCCGGCGAGGGCCAGCAGGCCGTAGCCGCAGGCGGCGACGACGAATCCGCCGGAGACGACGTGGGCGCGGTGGACGCCCTTCTGCACGAGCTGCGCGGCGACCGGCGCGGCCACGCCCACCAGGACGGTGGGAAGCAGGGACCACAGGGCGGCCGCCATGGAACTCTTCCCGAGCACCGACTGGAGGTACTGGGTGGTGAAGAACGCCGAGCCCATCATGCCGAAGGACGAGATCAGGTTGAGGACGACCGCGGGTGCGAAGCCGCGGCCGCGGAACACGGCGGGGGAGATCAGCGGCGACCTCGCGGTGCGCTGGCGGTGGACGAACAGGGCGGCGAAGACCAGGCCGACGAGGACCGAGACGACGTACTCGGTCTTCCAGCCCTCGGACGGGATCTCCTTGACGCCGTAGATCACCGGCAGGACGGCGGCCATCGACAGCGGAACGCTCGGCAGGTCGAAGCGGCCGGGCTCGGGGTTCCTGGACTCGGGCAGCAGGAACGGGCCGAGGACCAGCAGCAGCGCCATCGCGGGCAGGTTGACCAGGAAGACCGAGCCCCACCAGAAGTACTGGACGAGGACTCCGCTCATCACCGAACCGAGGGCGATGCCGCCGGTCATGACGCCGGACCACAGGCCGATCGCCTTCGTGCGCTGTCCGGGGTCGGTGAACATCGTCCGGATGATCGCCATGGTCGACGGCATCAGGGTCGCGCCGCCCACGCCGAGGACCGCGCGGGCCGCGATCAGCATCTCGGCGCTGTTCGCGTAGGCGGCCAGCACCGAGGCGGTGCCGAACGCGGCGGCGCCGAACAGGAGCAGCTTGCGGCGCCCGACGCGGTCGCCGAGGGAGCCCATCGTCATCAGCAGGCCGGCGAGCACGAACGCGTAGATGTCGAAGATCCACAGCTGCTGGGTGCCGCTCGGCTCCAGGTCCGCGCTGATCGAGGGGATCGCGAAGTAGAGGACGGAGACGTCCATCGAGACCAGGAGCAGCGGAAGCATCAGGACACCGAGGGCGGTCCATTCGCGGCGGCCGGCCAGGGCGCCGGGGGCGCCGGAGGCGGGAGTCGTGCTCGTCGGGTTCGTCATGGCAGGGACTGTACGGGCGTCTTAAACGCTTGTCTAGTACGTGCGTTTAAGACGTGCGTATCAAACAGCTGTCCTTGACGGACGTATGGGACGCTTGTCTGAATCGGGGGTAGGGTGACCGGCATGGGACACCGTGAGGATCTGCTCGAAGGCGCCAAGCGCTGCCTGCTGGAGAAGGGCTTCGCGCGCACCACGGCGCGCGACATCGTCAAGGAGTCGGGGACGAACCTGGCGTCCATCGGCTACCACTACGGATCCAAGGACGCGCTCCTCGCGCAGGCCTATGTCGCCCTGGTGGAGGAGATGCCCTTCGACGGCGACGGGGTGACCGGGATCAGCGGTGCGCCCGGCTCGCTGGAGCGGTTCCGCGAGGTCTGGTCGAACATCGTCGGCACCATGCGCGAGCCCGGCTCGCTGTGGCGGCTGAGCATGGAGGTCATGACCATCGAGCTGCCCGAGGTGCGCGACCATCTGGCCCGCGCCCAGCGGGAGGGCGGGCGGGGCCTGGTCGCGATCCTCATGGGCGTGCCCGAGGAGGAGGTGACCGACGAGTCCGCGGACACGCTGGGCCGCTTCTACCTGACCCTCATGACGGGCCTCATCGCGCAGTGGACCTTCGACCCGAAGACCGCCCCCGACGGGGACGCCCTGACCGAGGGGCTGCGCCAGGTGATCGAAGGGGTGCGCGAGGCGGGGTGAACGAGGGCGATCCCCCCGCTCATTCCCGGGGGGCGGGGACGCGCCGGTCCCGGAGCGCCGGGACCAGCGCCAGCAGCATCAGGACGCCCGTGACGGTGAACGCCGCCGGGTACCCCGACGGTCCGGCCAGGACACCGAAGCCGAGCGCGCCGACGCCCATGCCGCCGTCGTAGGCGAGATTCCACAGCGCGCTGACCGTGCCGTAGCCGGAGGCCCGGACCCGTGCGTACATCAGGCTCAGCGTGGCGTTCTGCGCGATGCCGAAGCCGGTTCCGAAGACGGCCACCCCGGTCAGGACGGCGGCCGTGCTCCCGGTGAACGCGGTGATCAGCATGCCACCGGCCGACAGGAGCAGACCCGGCACCACGAGCCCCGCGGGCCCGTGCCGGTCGCCGTACCGGCCCGCCGCCCACCGGGCCGCGGTCGACGCTGCGGGCTGCACGAAGAGGGCCACCGCGACGACCGAGGAGGCGGCGGTGGGCACCGCCACCGGCAGGAAGGTGACGACGATCCCGGTGGCGACAGCCGTGGTCGCGAAGACGGCCGCGGGCCGCGCCAGCTGACCGGTGCGCAGTGCCGCCAGCATCCCCACCGGCTTCTCCGACGCCCGCTCCCGGCCGGGCAGACCCGGCACCGAGGCGACGGCGGCGAGCGCGGCCACCCCGGCGGCGACGGCTACCGGGGCGAAGCCGACGCGCCCGGCCAGCCACATGCCCAGCGGCAGGGCGATCAGGGACGGCACGCCCGAGACCACGCCCACCAGCGCCAGCCCCTCACCCCGCCGCTCGGCCGGGATCAGCGAGGCGGTCAGCGCCCCGCCGGCCACCAGCGTCAGCGCGAAGCCGAGGCCGCGGACCAGGCACACCAGCACGATCCACACCAGCGAGTGCGAGAAGGTCAGCACCAGCGCCGGAGCGCCGAGCAGCGCGAGGCCGGCGGTCAGCGCGGCCCGGTAGCCGTAGCGCGCGACCAGACGGGGTGCGCCCAGTTCGCCGAGCACGGTGGCCAGCATCAGCGCGCCGGTGGCCGGGCCCGCCCCCGAGGCCGTGGCGTAGGCGGGGACGACCGACAGCAGCAGGAAGAAACTCACCGACGCCCCGATCATGCTCACGAAGCGGAGCATCAGGGGCCGGGTGAGCAGCGGAGGCCGCCCGGCGGATCCCTCGGCCGGACGCGCCACACCCGCTGCCGCCCCGCCTGCCGGAACGGCCGCCCCCTCTGCCGCTGCCGCCCCCTCCGCCGCTGCGGACGTCGGGTGGGGTTTCGGGGACGCGGTCGAGGGCGGTGCGGGCGCCGCGACCGGCGTCCGCGTGGTCGGCCGGGAGGTCCGTCGCATCGGGAAAGGCATCATGCGAACGACGCTAGGCTCCGGCCGGACCGCCGGTAAGCTCCAATTCCATGCCTCCGCAGTGGACCGGTTCGTCACCCGCCCTGCTGCTGTCCGTCGACCGCGACAGCGGCGAGCACCTGCGGGTCCAGCTCGAACGGCAGCTTCGCCACGCGATCCGCACGGGCCGCCTCGGCGCCGGGGAACGGCTTCCCTCCTCCCGCGGGCTCGCCCGCGAACTCGGTCTGTCCCGCGGTCTCGTCCAGGACTGCTACGCCCAACTCCAGGCGGAGGGCTATCTGGTGACCCGGGTCGGCTCCGCCACCCGGGTCGCCGCGGGAGCGCACGTGCCGCCCGCGCCCGCGCCCCGGGGCCGGGCCGCCCCACGGCTGATCGCCGATTTCCGGCACGGCGTACCGGACTTGGGGAGCTTCCCGCTCGCCGACTGGCTCTGGGCCACCCGCGAGGCGGCCCGCGCGATGCCGACGTCGGATCTCGACTACGGCGATCCGCGCGGGAGTTCGGCGCTGCGCGAGGTCGTGGCCGGATATCTGCGCCGGGTGCGCGCGGCCGCGGCCGACCCCGAACGGATCGTCGTCTGCTCCGGCTACGCGCAGGGGCTCGGACTCACCTTGCGCGGCCTGGCGCTCGCCGGGGTGCGGGTGGTGGCGTACGAGGATCCGGGCGGCCCCGCCACCGCGTCGGCCGCCGCCGGCGCCGCGGCTCTCACGGCCGTGCCCGTGCCGGTCGACGAGGACGGTGTCGACGTGCGCGCGCTCGACGCGACCGGGGCCCGTGCCGTCATCGTCACCCCGGCCCACCAGTGGCCCACCGGGGTCGTCCTCGCCCCCGAACGCCGGATCGCCCTGATCGAGTGGGCCATGCGCCGGGACGCGTACGTCATCGAGGACGACTACGACGCCGAGTTCCGCTACGACCGGGAGCCCGTCGGCGCGCTCCAGGGCCTGGCCGCCGACCGGGTCGTCTCGATCGGCACCGTCAGCAAGTCGCTCGCCCCGGCGCTGCGCCTCGGCTGGATCCTCTGCCCGCCCGCGCTCGCCGCCTCGCTGGCGGAGGCCAAGCTCCTGAGCGATCGAGGCTCCCCGACCCTCGATCAGCTCGCCCTGGCCAGACTGATCGAGTCCGGGCGCCACGACCGCCATCTGCGCCGGATGCGCACGCTCTACGCGGCCCGGCGCACCGCCCTGGTCGACGCGCTGGCCGCGCACGCGCCCGAGGTCCGGCTCACCGGCCTGGCCGCCGGCTTCCACGCGGTCCTGCACCTGGCGCCGGCCACCGACGAGCGGTCCGTCGTCCTCGCGGCCCGGGAACGTGCCGTCGGCCTGTACGGCATGAGCCCGTGCCGCTCGGACGGGTCGGCGACACCGCCCCGGCTGGTGCTCGGTTTCGGTGACGTGGGGGAGCGGGCGATCGCCGAGGGAATCGCGACCGTCGGCGACCTGCTGACCGGCAAGGCTCGCCGCCAGGCCTGACCGCAGGCTTCAGAGGCGGGCGCCCTTCAGTGCCATGTGCAGCAGCAGTCGGTCCTCGCCGTCGTCCAGGTCCAGGCCGGTGAGCTGCTCCACGCGGGACAGGCGGTAGTACAGCGTCTGGCGGTGGATGCCCAACTCGGCCGCCGTGCGCCCGGCCTGCCCCGCCCGGTCGAGGAACACCTCGGCTGTACGGGCGAGTTCGCGGTGGGCGATGCCCAACAGGGCGCTCACGGCGGGGTCGTGGGCGGCGTCCGGCGGCAGCGCGGTGAGGAGCCGGAAGGGGCCGATCGCCCCCCACTCGGCGACCGGACCGAGCCGCGGCTCGGCCAGCACCGCACGCGCGGCGGCCGCCGCCTCGCGCCAGGCGGCGCCCAGCTCCCCGAGCCCCTCCCGGGCCCCGGCGACCCCGGCGGCCACCGTCCCGTGCGACGCGGGACCGGCGCCGGAGGAGGACCCTGGACCGCCGCCGTGCGTCGCGGCACCCGGACGGCCGGTGGGGGAGCTCGCACCCCGCCCGACCCCGGAGGCGGTGCCCGGGCCCCGGACGCCCGCGGTGGAGGCGGTACCCGCGCCGCGGGCTCCCCCGGCCTCCCGTACGAACCGTCCGGCCGCCGTCAGCGCCGGAGTCAGGACGTCGGGCGAACGCAGCCGGACCAGCAGGGCCAGGCTCTGGCCGGTGGTGCCCCACGGGATGGTGCACAGGGCGGTCGTCCCCGGCACCGTACGGGCGGAAGGGGCGTCGTCCGGGTCGGCCGAGGGCCACGGGGCCACGCACACCACCGTGTGCAGACCGTCGCCGCGCGGGCCGAGCGCCGTGCGCAGTTCGGCCACCGCCATGTCCCGCTGCCAGCCGCGCTCGGCGGTCAGGACGGCCCGCAGCTCCCGGGTGAGATCCGCGCCGGCCTGGGCCTCGTCCGCGAGCAGCGCGCCGATGCGGGAGGTCACCTGCATCGCCCCCGCGAGCTGGGCGTCGGTGGGACCCGGGTCGTCGTCGAGCAGCCAGACATAGCCGAGGACGACGCCCCGATGGCGTACGGGGAGACAGATCCGCCCCCGGTAGACCCCGGCCTCGGGGGTCGGCGGGATACGGACGGGCCCGGTCGCGCGGGTGATGCCGAAGCCCTCGAACCAGGTGCGGACCGCGGTGGTGGAACGCCGGGTGAGGATCGAGCGGGTGCGCACGGGGTCCAGGGCGGACGGGTCGAGGTCGCCCTCGCTGTCGTACGCGCCGAAGGCGATCAGTTCGAAATCGCGGTTCTCCAGCGTCGCCGGGACGCCGAGGAGCGCCGAGATCTCGTCGACCAGCTCTTGGTAGTCGCCTCTGTGTTCACCGCTCACCCCGGTATTCTCGCGCATTTCCGCGAGCCCTTCATACATATGTCTGAGATCCGGGGCAGGGATGCGTGACAGCTGTCGATGGCCCAGGATCGTGGATATCCCTAGGTTTCACGGTGGTTCTCCGTGCCGTACCCGAATCGTCGGGACTCGGCCTCCTGCTGACTTCGTTGTGGAGGTGCCCCGTGCTGGGTCCCGTGATTCTCGCCGCCTCGCGCAGCGACAAGATGCGCCGTCTGATCTCGGCCGCCCCGGTGACCAAGCCGGTCGTCGACCGCTTCATCCCCGGTGAGACCGTCGACCAGGTCGTCCCGATCATCAAGGACCTCACGGGCAAGGGCCTGGAAGTCACGATGGACGTCGTCGGCGAGGACATCACGACCCCCGAGCAGTCGTACGCCGCCCGTGACGCGTACCTGGAGCTCATCGAGCGGCTGAAGCAGCTGGACCTCGGCACCAAGGCCGAGATGTCGGTCAAGCTGTCGATGTTCGGACAGGCCCTGGAGGGCGGCCACGAGCTGGCCCTGGCCAACGTCCGTCCGGTCGTCGAGGCCGCCGCCGCCATCGGCACCACCGTCACGCTGGACGCCGAGGACCACACCACCCTCGACTCGATGTTCGCGATCCACGAGGAGCTGCGGAAGGACTTCCCGCAGACCGGCTGTGTGATCCAGGCCTACCTGTTCCGCACCGAGGCCGACGCCCGCCGCCTCGCCGAGAGCGGCAGCCGCGTCCGTCTGGTGAAGGGCGCCTACAAGGAGCCCGCCGAGGTCGCGTACCAGCAGAAGTCCGAGACCGACAAGGCGTACGTCCGCATCCTGAAGATCCTGATGGAGGGCGAGGGCTACCCGATGATCGGGTCCCACGACCCGCGTCTCATCTCGATCGCCCAGGAGCTGGCGCGGACGGCCGGGCGCAAACTGGACGAGTACGAGTTCCAGATGCTCTACGGCATCCGCAGCGACGAACACCTGCGGCTCGCCGCCGAGGGCCACCGCATGCGCGTCTACACCGCGTACGGCACCGACTGGTACGGCTACTTCATGCGGCGCCTGGCGGAGAAGCCGGCCAACCTGCTCTTCTTCGCCCGCTCGATCCTCACCAAGGGCTGAGACCGAACACCCGCTCGACTCAAGGAGTTACGGAAAACATGGACGCTGTGACCCAGGTCCCCACCCCCGTCAACGAGCCGGTGCACGGCTACGCCCCCGGCTCGCCCGAGCGCACCCGCCTGGAGGTCAAGCTCAAGGAGCTGGCCGAGAACCCGATCGACCTGCCGATGACCATCGGCGGCGAGCGGCGCATGGGCGGCGGTGACCGCTTCGACGTCGTGCAGCCGCACAACCACAAGGCGCGCATCGGCACCTACGCCAACGCCACGCAGCAGGACGCCCAGGACGCCGTGGACGCGGCCCTCGCCGCCGCCCCCGCCTGGCGCGCGATGGCCTTCGACGACCGCGCCGCGATCATCCTGCGCGCCGCCGAGCTGCTGGCCGGTCCCTGGCGCGAGACGCTGGCCGCCTCCACCATGCTCGGCCAGTCGAAGACCGCCCAGCAGGCCGAGATCGACACCCCCTGCGAGCTCGTCGACTTCTGGCGCTTCAACGTCCACTACGCCCGCCAGATCCTCGCCGAGCAGCCGCCGGCGAACTCCCCGGGCGTGTGGAACCGCATGGACCACCGTCCGCTGGAGGGCTTCGTCTACGCGATCACGCCCTTCAACTTCACGGCGATCGCGGGCAACCTGCCCACCGCTCCGGCGCTCATGGGCAACGTCGTCGTGTGGAAGCCGTCCCCGACGCAGACCCACGCCGCCGTGCTGCTGATGCAGCTCCTGGAGGAGGCGGGCCTGCCCAAGGGCGTCATCAACCTCGTCACCGGTGACGGCATCGAGGTCTCCAAGGTCGCCCTGGAGCACCGCGACCTCGCCGGCATCCACTTCACCGGCTCGACCAAGACCTTCCAGTACCTGTGGAAGACGGTCGGCAACAACATCGAGAAGTACCGCTCCTACCCGCGTCTGGTCGGCGAGACCGGCGGCAAGGACTTCGTGGTCGCCCACCCGTCGGCGGACCGCGCGGTCCTCAAGACCGCCCTGACCCGCGGTTCCTTCGAGTACCAGGGCCAGAAGTGCTCGGCGAGCTCCCGCGCCTACGTCCCGGCCTCCATCTGGAACTCCGGTTTCAAGGAGGAGTTCGCGGCCGAGGTCGACCACCTGACCATGGGTGACGTCACCGACCTGTCGAACTTCATCGGCGCGGTCATCGACGAGCGCTCGTTCGCCAAGAACAAGGCGGCCATCGACCGCGCGAAGGCCGACCCGACCTGCACGATCGTCGCGGGCGGCACGTACGACGACTCCGTCGGCTACTTCGTGCGCCCGACCGTCGTCGAGTGCTCGGACCCGGAGAACGAGGTCTTCACGACCGAGTACTTCGGCCCCTTCCTCGCCGTCCACGTCTACGAGGACGACAAGTACGACGAGATGCTGACCCAGATGGAGTCGGCGTCCGACTACGCCCTCACCGGCGCGGTCATCTCCGGCGACCGCGCGGCGGCCGCGTACACGATGGAGAAGCTCCGCTACGCGGCGGGCAACTTCTACATCAACGACAAGTCGACCGGCGCCGTCGTCGGCCAGCAGCCCTTCGGCGGCGGCCGCGCCTCCGGCACCAACGACAAGGCGGGCGCCCCGCAGAACCTGATGCGCTGGACGCTGACCCGCGCCATCAAGGAGACGCTGGTCCCGCCGACCGACTACGGCTACCCGCACATGGGCTGACAGCCGAACGCGGCCGCCGGCCCCCGGGCCGGCCGCCCGTCACCCACTCCGCCCCCGCCCCACGGTCTCCCCCGTCCGTGGAGCGGGGGCGGTTCCAGCTTCCGGCCCCGCGGGGCTATCCGGGCAGCTCCGTCCGCTCCCACCACTCGTACACGGGCAGCCTGCCCTCCGGCGAGTCCGCGTGCCGCGGGGTCGCCCTGAAGTGTTCGTAGCCACCACGCAACGCGATCTTCACGTCCGATCCGGGGTCCGGGGCCGGGACGATCCGTTCGGGCAGGTCGTCCGGGCCGCCCTCGAGCAGTGCTCTGGTCGTGTCGTTCATGCCGTCACCGTTTCCCGTTGCCGGAGCCCGATGTGGCATGCCGCGCCGAGGATCAGTCGTGCGGGTGACGCGCTTCGCGGCCGTCGGCCGTCGCGGCGCGGCCGAGGAAGTCCCGGACGAGGGCCGCGATCTGGGCCGCGTGCGTCTCCAGGGCGAAGTGCCCCGTGGGGAGCAGATGGATCTCGGCGTCCGGGAGGTCGCGGCGGAAGGCGAGCGCTCCCTCCGGGACGAAGATCTCGTCGCCGCCTCCCCAGACGGCCAGGAGCGGGACCCGGCTGGTGCGGAAGTACTCCTGGAACGCCGGGTAGAGCGCGAAGTTGGAGCCGTAGTCCGCGATCAGGTCGAGCTGGATCTCCGGCTGGCCGGGGCGGGCCATCAGGGCGGTGTCGTGCTCGTAGGCGTCGGGGCTGACCAGGGTCGGGTCCGGCACGCCGGTCAGGTACTGCCACCGGATCCCGTCCGGGCCGCTGATCGCCCGGACCGGCGCCTCGGTCCCGGGTGTGCGCTCCGCGATCAGCGCCAGCACCGGCGCCCAGGCGTCCGCGCCCAGACCCTCCTCGTAGGCGTTGCCGTTCTGCGTGATGATCGCGGTCACCCGATCGGGGTGCGCGAGTGCCAGGCGCAGGCCGATCGGGGCGCCGTAGTCCTGGATGTAGAGCGCGTACTCCTTGAGGCCGAGCCGCTCGGTGAACTCCCCGGTGATCTCGGCCAGGCGGTCGAAGGAGTACGGGAAGTCGGCGGCCGCCGGGGCGTCCGAGCGGCCGAAGCCGAGGTGGTCGGGGGCGATCAGGCGGTAGCGGTCGGCGAGCAGCGGCAGCAGGTCCCGGAACATGTGCGAGCTGGACGGGAAGCCGTGCAGCAGGAGCAGGACGGGAGCGTCCGCGGGGCCCGCCTCGCGGTAGGCGATGCGGTGGCCGCCGACGGTGGTGGTGCGGTGGTGGACCGGGCGATGGACCGGGTGGCTGCGCATGATCGGATCCCCTAACCCCTGAAAGTCTTTTTGATGGTGAGAACAGTCCAGCACGCTCGCCCCTAACTGGTCAAGATGTTTTTAAAGGTTAGATCTCCGAGGGTGGCCGCCGTGAAGGGCCGCGCCGGGACGGCCTCCGCCTGCCGACCGGTGGGCCGGAGGGCTGGGATTCCCGTCTCCCGTGTGAATACTGACCGCATGGCCACCCGACTGCGGATCGCCCATACGGCGGATCTCGGCCCCGCCGAACTCCACGCCGCACGCGCCCTGTTGGAGGACGCCTTCGACGGGGACCTCAGGAACGAGGACTGGGACCACGCGCTCGGGGGCCTGCACGTCCTGGTCCACGACGGCCGGGGCCTCGCGGCGCACGGCTCGGTGATCCAGCGGCGCGTCCTGCACCGCGGCCGCTCGCTGCGGGTCGGATACGTGGAGGCGGTCGGTGTACGCGCCGATGTGCGCCGCACGGGGCTCGGCGGACGGGTGATGGCCGAGCTGGAACGGATCATCGAGGGTGCGTACGGACTCGGCGCGCTCTCCGCGAGCGAGGACGGGGCCGCTCTCTACACGGCCCGGGGCTGGCGGCTCTGGCCGGGCCAGGTGTGTGTGCTCGCTCCGGGCGGGGCCGTCCGCCTCCCCGAGGAGGAGGGCGCCACCTTCGTCCGTCCCGGCACCGTGCGGGGCCCCCTCGACCCGGCGTACGCGCTGGTCTTCGACTGGCGCGAGGGTGACGTGCTCTGAGTGAAACCCCAGGTCGCGGCCGTGTGACGTAATCCGCCGTCTCAGATAGTAGGAAGTCCGAGTAATCATGGAGACAGATGCGCGGTCCTCACCTAGCTTGGTAGGAGCCGAACGTCTCGCTCGACCAAGCGAATGGCGGTCGTGAGCCGGAGCCCTTGGCAGGCAACCCCTGCGGCACCGCTCCCCGCCCCTTCCGGCGTCTCGTAAATCCCTCATCGCACTTCCGGCCGCCCGTGTGGGCGTGACGCCGGAGGCAAGGAGTCGATTCATCATGGCCGAGACGACCGTCCGCCGAGTCCGTCACCTCTCGCGCACGAGCAGCGAGTCCGACCGCAAGAACGCCGCCGCCGCGCTCCAGCGCGCCCTCGACCGCAGGGACAACGGCGGAGCGACGGGCCACTGAGGCCCGCCGCCCTCGTATCCGGGAGCCGCGCCCGTGAAAGGTGCGGCGTGGGGCGGTGCCCCGCGCCGCACCTCGCCCCGGCCGCGCCGGACGCCGCACGGTGCCGTGGCCTTCAGCTTCCGCGCCGTACCTCGAAGTGGTCGATGCGCTTGCCGCTCTGGGCCAGCGCCGACACCGTGAGCCGGGGCGAGGGGCCCGCCTGCGCCTCCACCGAGAGGAAGGAGAAGCCGGTGTACCGCACCCTGGACCACTCCACGGTGTCCGCCTTCCGCTGCTTCGACTTCGTCCAGTGGAACGTCTTGACGGACTCGCGGCGCGTGACCTTGCCCTCGTAACTGTCCTCGACCCCGGTGGGGAAGCTGTAGAGGCTCTTGCCCGCGCCGCCCGCCGTCACGTACACGATCCCGTCCCGGGTCGGATCGGTCGAGGCGCCCACCGGAACCTGCCTGCCCACCTTGCCGCCCTTGATGGCGTCGGTGCGCTCGTACACGTGGTTGTGTCCGTTGATCACCAGGTCCACCTGGTGCTTGGCGAACAGCGGCACCCAGGCGTCGCGCACCCCGCCGTCGGAGGCGTGCGTCGACGTCGAGTAGGCGCAGTGGTGGAAGAAGACCACGACGAAGTCGACCTGCTTGCGCAGTTCCCCGAGCCGCTTGTCGAGCCAGGCGGTCTGCCGGCCGTCCGAGTAGCCCTTGTTGGCGGGGATCTCGTACGACACGTCGTTGGCGTCCAGCGCGACGATGCCGACGTTGCCGTACACGAACGAGTAGGCGCCCGGCGCGTTCCGGGGGTCGAAGCCGTTGGAGGGGAGCGCCCAGCGCGCCGACTGGCCGCCGTAGCCGTTCGGCGAGTACCAGGCCTCCATGTCGTGGTTGCCGGTCGTCACCATCCACGGCACGGTTTTCGCGACCGTCTCGGTCTGCTTGAGGAACAGGTCCCAGGCGGCCGGGTCGTAGACGTCCGACTGCTGGCCGAGCCCGATCCCGTCCGCGTAGCAGATGTCGCCCGCGTGCAGATGGAAGGCGGGACCGCGGCCCAGGAGCACCTTGTCGTTGGCCAGCGCGGCGGGAGTGACGCCCTGGTCGCCGAAAGCGGTGAAGACGAACTTCTCGGGGTGCGCGGGCGCCGTGCGGAAGCGGCCGACCGTGGGGTGCCGCTCCTTGCTCGCCGGGTCGAAGCCCTCGTGGCCGACTCCGTAGTAGTACGTCGTCCCGGGGTGCAGTCCGTCGAGCGCCGCGTGCAGGTAGTACTGGTCCAGGGCGGCGCGCTGCCCGGTGAGGCCCGGGGTGTGCAGATGGCGGACCTCGGCCTCGATCCTGCGGCTCAGGCCCCAGGGTGTCGAGCCCACCCGGATGTACGGCTTCCTGACCGCGAACGGCACCTGCCAGGAGATCCGCATCTGGGTCTTCGGGTCCGCGCCGAAGGCGAGGTGGCGGCCGAAGGGCGTGGCGGCGGAGCCGGGGACCTGGCTGGTGGCCGGGTTCGGCGAGGAGCCGGACGCCACCCGGGCGGGGGCCTTGGTGCCCTGGGCGCAGCCGGCCAGCAGCCCGCCGCCCGCGAAGGCGCTCGCCGCGACGAGGGCCCGGCGCCGCGTGAGCCTCGTCCTCAGGTACGCGTACTGCTCCGCCATGCTCATGTCGCGCGCGAGCTCGTACGGGATGCCGACGTCGGGGACGGGGGACTCGGGGGAGGTCCCCGTGGAGGGAGCGGTCATGTCTGGAAAGTTCCCAGCCCGCGCCAACGGCGTTCATACGTACGGGTGAACGTGGGTCGAAGCGTAGACGTGCTGCGACACCTGCCTGTCCGTATGACGGACATCGTGTGTCATTCCATGGGACAAGGAGTACGGTGCCGTCATGTCTCGCAGCATCGATCTCGCAGTGATCCCCGGTGACGGCATCGGCCAGGAAGTCGTGGCCCAGGGGCTCAAAGTCCTCTCCGCCGTCCTCCCGCAGGACGTGAAGCTGGAGACCAGGGAGTTCGACTTCGGCGCCCGGCGCTACCACGCCACCGGTGAGACCCTCACCGACGCCGACCTCGACGCCCTGAAGGGGCACGACGCCATCCTGCTCGGCGCGATCGGCGACCCCTCGGTCCCGTCCGGCGTCCTGGAGCGCGGCTTCCTGCTCAAGCTCCGCTTCGCCTTCGACCACCACGTGAACCTGCGTCCCTCGAAGCTCCTGCCGGGGGTCGAGACCCCGCTGGCCGGTCAGCCCGAGATCGACTTCGTCGTGGTCCGCGAGGGCACCGAGGGCCCGTACACCGGTAACGGCGGCACCATCCGCAAGGGCACCGAGCACGAGGTCGCCACCGAGGTCTCCGTCAACACCGCCTTCGGCGTCGAGCGGGTCGTCCGTGACGCCTTCGCCCGCGCCCAGGCCCGCCCGCGCAAGAAGCTGACGCTGGTCCACAAGAACAACGTGCTGACCTTCGCCGGCCACCTGTGGACGAACATCTTCAACAAGGTGGCCGAGGAGTTCCCCGAGGTCACCACGGACTACATCCACGTGGACGCGGCGACGATCTTCCTCGTCACGCAGCCCGAGCGCTTCGACGTGATCGTCACCGACAACCTCTTCGGCGACATCATCACCGACCTGGCCGCGGCCGTCTCCGGCGGCATCGGCGTCGCCGCCTCCGGCAACATCAACCCCAGCGGCGAGTTCCCCTCGATGTTCGAGCCCGTGCACGGCTCGGCGCCCGACATCGCGGGCCAGGGCAAGGCCGACCCCAGCGCCACCGTGCTGTCCGTCGCCCTGCTGCTGCGCCACCTCGGCTACGAGGCCGAGGCGGCCCGGATCGAGGAGGCCGTCGCGGCCGACCTCGCCGAGCGGGTCGGCAAGCCCGCCCGCAGCACCGAGGAGATCGGCGACGCGCTCGCCCTGCGAGTAGCCGGCTGACCCGGCGCACCACCTACGTTCCGTAGCGAAGCCGCCGGGTCGCATCCGCACCCGGCGGCTTTGCCGTGCCCTCGCCGGGTGCCACCATCAGTCCCCGGGGCATCCCCGGGTCATTCCCAGGGCCGTATTCACGCCGTTTCGTCCATGGTCCTCCGCGCGCGATAATCGAGGGTGGAGCCGCGGAACGAGGGAATGCTCGGACGTCCTAGCAGTGGCCACGGACGGTCCGGGTGTGAGCGCGGCCCGTCACATACAACCGGTGAAGGACAAAACCACTCATGACGCAGCCCACGATCGAGCTCAAGCCCTCCGCCAGTCCGCTCTCCGCCGCCGAGCGCGAGGCGATCCTGGTCAACCCCGGGTTCGGCCGCCACTTCACCGATCACATGGTGACCATCAAGTGGACCGAGGGCCGTGGCTGGCACGACGGCCAGCTCGTCCCGTACGGACCGCTCTCCCTCGACCCGGCGAACATGACCCTGCACTACGCGCAGGAGATCTTCGAGGGCCTCAAGGCCTACCGCCGGCCCGACGGCTCCGTCGCGACCTTCCGCCCCGACAAGAACGCCAAGCGCTTCCAGGCCTCCGCCCGCCGGCTCGGCATGCCCGAGCTGCCCGTGGAGACCTTCATCGAGGCCTGTGACGCGCTGGTCCGCCAGGACCGTGACTGGGTTCCCACGCACGGCGGTGAGGAGTCCCTCTACCTGCGTCCCTTCATGATCGCGACCGAAGTCGGCCTCGGCGTGAAGCCCGCCAACGAGTACCTCTTCCTCGTCATCGCCTCGCCCGCCGGCGCCTACTTCGCGGGCGGCGTGAAGCCGGTGTCGATCTGGCTCTCCGAGGACCGCGTCCGCGCCGTTCCCGGTGGCATGGGCGACGCGAAGACGGGCGGCAACTACGCCGCCTCGCTCCTCGCCCAGAAGGAGGCCGCCGCCAAGGGCTGCGACCAGGTCTGCTACCTCGACGCGGTCGAGCACAAGTGGATCGAGGAACTCGGCGGCATGAACCTGTACTTCGTGTACGGCGACAGGATCGTCACCCCGTCCCTCACCGGCTCCATCCTGGAGGGCGTCACCCGCGACTCCCTGCTGACCGTCGCCCGCGACCTCGGCTACACCGCCGAGGAGGGCCGCGTCTCCATCGACCAGTGGCAGACCGACGCGGAGAACGGCACCCTCACCGAGGTCTTCGCCTGCGGCACCGCCGCCGTCATCACCCCCGTCGGCACGGTCAAGCGCGACGGCACCGAGTGGCGCCAGTCCGGCGGCGAGCCCGGCAAGGTCACCCTCCGCCTCCGTGAGGCCCTGCTCGACATCCAGCGCGGCATCACCGAGGACACCCACGGCTGGATGCACCCCCTGGGCTGATCCGCCCGCACCCCCCGCCGGTTCCCGTCCCCCCGACAGGGGTGCGGGGACCGGCTGTTCGTTCGATGCGTGGCGCCCCGGGTGAGCGCGAGGCCGCCGCCGTCACGGCCGCGCCGCCCGGCTGAGCGACCTGGAGTCGGCTCTAGGCGCGAGCCGGTTCCTGCCGGGATTCGACCGGCTGTGACGTCTCCTTCGTCTCCTTCGCCGTGAGCGCCAGGTAGACGAGACCGCCGACCAGGCCGGACAGGACGAAGCTGCAGTCCACCCCGCCCGTCAGGGACAGCAGCGGGCCCTCGTACGACGGCAGTGACACGGCCAGGAGACCGACGAAGGCGCCCAGGGCCCAGGCCGCCGTGGCCCGGACGTTCCAGCCGGCCCGGTACCAGTAGACGCCGCCGCGGGAGCGGCGGTTGAAGACCTGGAGGGCGTCGGGGTCGTAGACCCCGCGGCAGCGGACGAAGCCGATCAGGGTGATGACCGCCCACGGGGTGCCGATCGCGGTCAGCAGCAGGACGAAGGAGGTCATCGCGGACTGGGCGTCCCAGGCGTAGTGGCCGACGAAGACGCAGAGCATGGCGACGACGGCGACCGCGCAGGTGGCGCGGGCGCGCGAGGCGCGGGGCAGGATCGCGTCGAGGTCGAGGCCCATCGAGTAGAGCATCAGACCGGCGTTGCCCACCGAGCCCGCGGAGGCGGCCAGCAGCAGCGGGACCAGGTACCAGCCGGGGGAGGCGGACACCAGCGGTCCCGCGTAGTCGAGGGCCGCGCGGGCCCCGTACGCCGTGAAGGTGCCGAAGAGCTGGGGGACGAGGAGACCGGCGATCAGGCCCAGCCAGGTGCCGTGCAGGACCGTACGGGAGGAGTGGCGCTCGGGGGAGATGTAGCGGGTGTAGTCGCCCAGCAGCGTGATGAACGCGATCGGGCCCGACAGGCCGGCCGCGACCGCCGCGAGCAGCCAGGTGGGCCAGAACGAGCCGAGCAGATAGCCGCCGGCCTCCGGGAGCGCGGCGGTGGTGAAGTGCGGGGCGTACGCGATCACGCCGACCACCAGCAGGGCCGACATGCCGATCGCGAGGGCGCGGGACATGGCGAGCAGCACGCGGTAGCCGTAGACGGCGCCCGCGACGGTGGCGGCGGCCAGCAGCGTGTACACGACGGCGTACGTCAGGCCGTTCGCCTCCAGGCCGAAGAGGCGGCCGAGGACGCCGACCATCACGTCGCCGCCGATCCACACGGTCAGCGCGGTGTAGCCGAGCGCGAGGAGCAGGCCGACGACCGAGCCGACCAGTCGTCCGCGCACGCCGAACTGCGCGCCGGAGGAGGTGGAGAGGTTGGTGCCGGTCCGCAGGGAGACCAGGGCCAGCGGCGCGGTGAGCGCCGTCCCGACGACCGTGCCTGCGACGATCGAGCTCACGGAGGACCACCAGTCGAGCCCGAACGAGGGCGGCAGCCAGCCGAAGATGATCACCCCGAGGCAGAGGTTGGAACCGAGCAGGATCGATATGAGGTCGCGCGGCCCGCTGGTGCGTTCCTCCTCGGGGATGGTGTCGACTCCGCGCTGTTCGATCGGCATGGCTGGTCTCCTTTGACGGCCGCCTGGCGTGGTGCGGGCAGCATCACGAGTTAGAGCGACGCTCAATGTGGCGCCTCCGATGCTTGTCCGTCAATGTTTCCCTTCCATGAATCCTCCGTTTAGAGTGGCGCTCTAAACGGAGGAAGGCGAGGAGGTGTCGCGGCGTGAGACTGACCCCCACGGAACGTGACCGACTGCTGCTGTTCTCGGCGGCCGAGCTGGCCCGTGCCCGCCGGGCGCGAGGACTGCGGCTCAACGTGCCGGAGGCCACCGCCCTGATCGCGGACACCGTCTGCGAGACCGCCCGCGACGGTGGACGGCTGGCCGAGGCCGTCGAGGCGGCCCGGTCCGTTCTCGGCCCCGACGACGTCCTGCCCGGCGTCGCCGACATCGTGACCGAGGTGCACGTCGAGGCCGTCTTCGAGGACGGCTCGCGCCTCGCGGTGGTCAGCGACCCCATCGGCGGCGGCCTCGGCGAGCGGGCACCCGGCGCCCTGCTGCCGGGCCCGGAGCACGCCGAGCCCGAGGCCGCCGTCCGCCTGTCCGTGACGAACACGGCCCCCGTCCCCGTCTCCGTCACCTCCCACTTCCACTTCTTCGAGGCCAACCCCCGGCTCGACTTCGACCGGCCGGCCGCCTACGGCATGCGGCTGGCCGTGCCCGCCGGCTCGTCCGTCCGCTTCGGCCCGGGGGAGAGCGCCGAGGTGGGGCTGCTGCCCATCGGCGGAGCGCGTGTCGCGATCGGCTTCGCCGGGCTGGTCGACGGACCGCTGGACGCGCCCGGCGCCAGGGAGGAGGCCCTGCGCCGGGCCGCAGCCTGCGGCTACCTCGGCGTACCCGACACCCGTGACCAGGAGGCCGAGCGATGAGCCGCCCAGGAGGCCACCCCGCCGAGGCCCGCCGCCTCACCCCCTACGAGTACGCCGCGACCCACGGCCCCCGCGCCGGTGACCGGGTCCGGCTCGGCGACTCGGGGCTGACCGTCCGCGTCGAGTCCGACGCCCAGCTCCCCGGCGACGAGTTCCTCGCCGGATTCGGCAAGACCGCCCGCGACGGGCTGCACCTCAAGGCCGCCGCCGTCCGGGACACCTGCGACGTCGTCATCAGCAACGTCGTGGTGATCGACGCCGTCCAGGGCATCCGGAAGGTGTCCATCGGCATCCGCGAGGGCCGGATCTGCTCGATCGGCCGGGCCGGCAACCCCGACACCCTCGACGGCGTCGACGTCGTGGTCGGCACCGGTACGTCCATCGTCTCCGGCGAGGGCCTCATCGCCACCGCCGGAGCCGTCGACACGCACGTCCACCTGCTCTCGCCGCGCATCATGGAGGCCTCGCTCGCCTCCGGGGTGACGACGGTCATCGGCCAGGAGTTCGGGCCGGTGTGGGGCGTCGGCGTCAACTCGCCCTGGGCGCTGCGCCATGCCTTCGGCGCCTTCGACGCCTGGCCGGTCAACATCGGCTTCCTGGGCCGGGGTTCGTCCTCCGACAGCGCGCCGCTGATCGAGGCGCTCGCCGAGGGCGGCGCGAGCGGCTTCAAGGTCCACGAGGACATGGGCGCCCACACCCGGGCCCTGGACACGGCCCTGCGGGTCGCCGAGGACCACGACGTCCAAGTCGCCCTGCACAGCGACGGGTTGAACGAGTGCCTGTCGGTCGAGGACACCCTCAGGGTGCTCGAAGGGCGCACCATCCACGCCTTCCACATCGAGGGCTGCGGCGGCGGGCACGTCCCGAACGTGCTGAAGATGGCGGGCGTCGCGAACGTCATCGGGTCCTCCACCAACCCGACCCTGCCCTTCGGCCGGGACGCGGTCGCCGAGCACTACGGGATGATCGTCTCCGTCCACGACCTGAAGACCGACCTGCCCGGCGACGCCGCCATGGCCCGCGACCGCATCCGCGCCGGGACCATGGGCGCCGAGGACGTCCTGCACGACCTGGGCGCCATCGGCATCACCTCCTCCGACGCGCAGGGCATGGGCCGCGCCGGCGAGACCGTGCGCCGCACCTTCGCCATGGCCGGGAAGATGAAGGCCCAGTTCGGCGCCCCCGAGGACCACGACAACGAACGCGTCCTGCGCTACATCGCCAAACTGACCATCAACCCGGCCATCGCGCACGGCCTCGCCCACGAGGTCGGCTCCATCGAGACCGGCAAGCTCGCCGACATCGTGCTGTGGCGCCCCGAGTACTTCGGCGCCAAACCGCAGCTCGTCCTGAAGGCCGGCTTCCCGGCCTACGGAGTGGTCGGCGACCCGAACGCCGCCACCGACACCTGCGAACCCCTCGTCCTCGGACCGCAGTTCGGGGCGCACGGCGCGGCCCCCGCCGAGATCTCGGTGGCGTTCGTCGCCCAGGCCGCGCTCGACCAGGGCAACGACACCATGCCGACCCGCCGCCGCCGTGTGGCGGTCCGCGGCACCCGCGGCATCGGCCCCGCCGACCTGCGCCTCAACTCCCGTACCGGAGCGGTCGACGTGGACGGACGCACCGGCCTGGTCACCCTCGACGGCGAACCGCTGCGCTCCGACCCCGCCGACTCGGTCTCCCTCAACCGCCTGTACTTCCTGTAATCGACAGCCTCTAAGGATCACCCATGTCTGCTGCCGCCGACGGCTTCCGCATGCCCGCCGAGTGGACCCCGCACGAGCGCACCTGGATGGCGTGGCCGGGCCCCAACCCCACCTTCGACAGCCCCGAGGACCTCGCCGCCTCCCGTGCCGCCTGGGCGGAGGTGGCCCGCGCGGTCCGCCGCTTCGAACCCGTCACCGTGGTGTGCGGTCCGGGCCAGTCCGGGCCGGCCGCCGAACTCCTCGGCCCCGGCGTCGACACCGTCGAGCGGGAACTCGACGACGCCTGGATGCGCGACATCGGCCCCACCTTCCTCACCAACGGGCACGGTGAACTGGCCGCCGTGGACTGGACGTTCAACGGCTGGGGCGCTCAGGACTGGGCCCGCTGGGAGCACGACTCCAAGATCGGCGCGCAGGTCGCCGAACTGGCCGGAGCGAAGGCGTACGCCTCCCGGCTGGTCAACGAGGGCGGCGCGATCCACGTCGACGGCGAGGGCACCGTGCTGCTCACCGAGACCGTGCAGCTCGGCCCCGAGCGCAACCCCGGCTGGAGCCGCGAGCAGGTCGAGGCGGAGATCCACGCCCAGCTCGGCACCGAGAAGGCGATCTGGCTGCCGCGCGGCCTGACCGGCGACTACCCCCCGTACGGCTTCGGCACCCTCGGCCACGTCGACATCGTCGCCGCCTTCGCCCGGCCCGGCGTGATCGTCGCCCACTCCCAGCCGGACCCCGCGCACCCCGACCACGAGGTCAGCAAGGAGGTCATAGGGCTGCTCAAGGCCCAGACCGACGCGCGCGGCCGCGCCGTCGAGGTCGTCGAGGTCCCCGCCCCGACCGTCCTGGAGGCCGACGGCCACTGGGCCGACTACTCGTACATCAACCACTACCTCTGCAACGGCGGCGTCGTCCTGTGCGGCTTCGACGACCCGCGCGACGAGACGGCGGCGGACATCTTCCGCCGGCTCTTCCCCGAGCGGACCGTGACCCTGGTGGACGCACGTACGATCTTCGCGGGCGGCGGTGGCATCCACTGCATCACCCAGCAGCAGCCGAAGGTCTGACAACGGGAGTCACGGATGGCCGGTGCGCGGAAGAACGCGCCACCGCGCGAGGAGGTCCTCGCCGCCGCGATGGAGATGATCGCCGAACGCGGTCTGGAGAAACTCACCATGGCGGCGCTCGGCCGTGAGGTCGGCATGAGCAGCGGCCACCTCCTCTACTACTTCCGCTCCAAGGACGAGCTGCTGCTGCGCACCCTGGAGTGGAGCGAGGGCCGCCTCGCCGCCGAGCGCGGCCGGCTGCTCGCCGCGCGCGGCACCGCCCGCGAACGCCTGGACGCCTACGTCGACCTGTACGTCCCCGACGGCCACCGGGACCCGTACTGGACCCTGTGGCTGGAGGTCTGGAACCACTCCCAGAACGCGGACGACGACGCCCGCGAACGGCAGGCCGCCATCGAGGGTGCCTGGCACCGGGACCTCGTCGCGCTGCTCGCCGAGGGCGTCTCGCGCGGAGAGTTCCGCCCCGTCGACGCGGACCGCTTCGGCGCCCGGCTGCGCGCCCTGATGGACGGCTTCTCCATCCATGTGGCGATCGGTCTGCGCGGCACCAGCCGCGATCAGGTCCTGTCCCACGTGAAGGAGTTCCTCGACGCGTCGCTGGGCTGACCGGTCGTACATCCGTACCGGCATGTAGCCCAGTGCTCGCATCCTGAGACACCGTGTGATCACGGAGGCGGTTTGTGCCACACTGCCCCCGTGCTCTCGTTCGCCACGATTATTGGCAGCAGGCGCGCCGGTCCGCAGTGACCGCCACGTACGACCAGGTACGGGCGGACACCGTCGTTCTCGACCCGCGCGCAGACCTCTCGCACCCGCGAGGGGTTTTTCGCATTTCTGGCCCACCTTCAGCCGGGAGCGCAGCGCGCGGGATCATTGGGGGACGGTGGAGCCGGTCATTCCGGTAGACCGAGTTTCAATACAGGAGCCTTGAGACCATGACGGAAACCAGCGAAGTCGACGATTCCTTCCACGTCTTCGACACGACGCTGCGCGACGGCGCGCAGCGCGAGGGCATCAACCTCACCGTGGCGGACAAGCTGGCCATCGCGCGGCACCTGGACGACTTCGGGGTGGGCTTCATCGAGGGCGGCTGGCCCGGCGCCAACCCCCGCGACACCGAGTTCTTCGCCCGCGCCGCCCAGGAGATCGACTTCCGGCACGCCCGGCTCGTCGCCTTCGGTGCCACCCGCAGGGCCGGCGCCAAGGCCTCGGAGGACCCCCAGGTCAAGGCCCTCCTGGCCTCCGGCGCCCCGGTGATCACGCTGGTCGCCAAGTCCCACGACCGGCATGTGGAGCTGGCGCTGCGCACCACGCTGGAGGAGAACCTGGAGATGGTCCGCGACACCGTCTCGCACCTGGTCGCGCAGGGACGGCGGGTGTTCGTGGACTGCGAGCACTTCTTCGACGGCTACCGCGCGAACCCCGCCTACGCGAAGTCCGTGGTGCGGGCCGCGCACGAGGCCGGCGCCGACGTGGTCGTGCTGTGCGACACCAACGGCGGCATGCTCCCCGCCCAGGTCCAGGCGATCGTGCAGACGGTCCTGGCGGACACCGGGGCCCGGCTGGGCATCCACGCCCAGGACGACACCGGCTGCGCGGTCGCCAACACGCTGGCCGCCGTCGACGCGGGCGCCACCCACGTCCAGTGCACCGCCAACGGCTACGGCGAGCGGGTCGGCAACGCCAACCTCTTCCCCGTCGTCGCCGCCCTGGAGCTCAAGTACGGCAAGAAGGTGCTCCCCGAAGGCGCGTTGCGGGAGATGACGCGGATCTCGCACGCCATCGCCGAGGTCGTCAACCTGACCCCCTCCACCCACCAGCCCTACGTGGGGGTGTCGGCGTTCGCGCACAAGGCCGGCCTGCACGCCTCCGCGATCAAGGTCGACCCGGACCTCTACCAGCACATCGACCCCGAGCAGGTCGGCAACACCATGCGGATGCTGGTCTCCGACATGGCCGGCCGCGCCTCCATCGAGCTCAAGGGCAAGGAGCTCGGCATCGACCTCGGCGACGACCGCGAACTCGTCGCCCGCGTCGTGGAACGGGTCAAGGAACGCGAACTCAAGGGCTACACCTACGAGGCCGCCGACGCCTCCTTCGAACTCCTGCTGCGCGCCGAGGCCGAGGGCAGGGCGCGCACCTACTTCGAGGTCGAGTCCTGGCGGGCCATCGTCGAGGACCGCCCCGACGGCAGCCACGCCAACGAGGCCACGGTCAAGCTCTTCGCCAAGGGCGAGCGCATCGTCGCCACCGCCGAGGGCAACGGCCCGGTCAACGCCCTGGACCGCGCCCTGCGCGTCGCCCTGGAGACGCTCTACCCGCAGCTCGCCAAGCTGGAGCTGGTCGACTACAAGGTCCGCATCCTGGAGGGCAAGCACGGCACGCAGTCCACGACCCGCGTCCTGATCTCCACGTCCGACGGCGCGGGGGAGTGGTCCACGGTCGGTGTGGCGGAGAACGTCATCGCCGCGTCCTGGCAGGCACTGGAGGACGCGTACACCTACGGCCTGCTGCGGGCCGGGGTGGAACCCGCGGCCTGACCCGCCGGACCGCCGGAGGGCGCGGTTCCCGCACCCTCCGGCGCTTACGGCGCTCACGGCGCTCACGGCGTTTTCGCCGGTCCGGCGTACGTGACGGCTAGCGCAGCTGCCATTTCTGGTTCGCGGCCCCCGTGCACGACCAGATCTGCGCCCGTGCCCCGTTCGCCGACGAGTTGCCGGTCACGTCGAGGCATTTGTTCGCCGCGGGGTTGACCACGTCACCCGTCGAAGAGTTGTACGACCACTGCTGGGCGCCGGAGCCGTTGCAGTCGTAGAGCTGGACCTTGGCGCCGTCGGACGTCGACCCCGACGTGACGTCGAGGCACTTCCCGAGCGAGCGCACCGATCCGTCGGTCCCCACGGTCCAGGACTGCGCGGCGGTTCCGTTGCAGTCGTAGAGCTGCACCGCGGTGCCGTTGGCGCTCGACGCGCCCGCCACGTCGAGGCACTTGCCGGCCAGTCCGACGAACGCGCCCGACTGTCCGCCCCCGCCCGACGGGGTGCCGGACCAGGTGAAGGTCGCCGATGTCTTGCCCGGCAGTGAGTAAGTGGCGTGCTGGGAACCCCAGTTGACGGTCACCGTCTTCGCGCTCGACGCGTCGTTGTAGGCGATCAGCGCCTTGCCGCCGTCCGGGTTGCGCCAGGCGACGTTCGGGACGGCCGAGGACGCCGTGGAGGCGATCCGCTGCGCCCCCGGCCGGACGAACTTCGTCAGGTGGCCCATCGTGTAGTACTCGACCGTGTAGTCGACCGTCCCGCTCGCGCCGTCCCCGTTGTGCACGGTGATCAGTCCGGTGCAGGTGCCGCAACCCCCGTTGTGCGGGCCCTTGTTCTGGTCCACGGCGAGCGACCACTTGGTCACCGACTTCGCCCAGTTGCGGGTGTAGTCGACGATGTTGAGCATGTCCTCGCGCTGCTGGTTGGCGATCCAGGTGCCGCCGGAGTGCTCGGTCCCGAAGGCGTCGAGCCCCGGGTACTGGTTGTGCACGCCCGTCTGCCTGGCGATGTCGCCGCCGTACCCGTGCCAGGCGATCCCGCCGAAGTTCGGGTGCGAGCGGACCGCCGCGTCGTCGACGGTCTGGGCGGCGTAGGAGTCGTACACGTCCCAGTTCCAGTCGTGCGCGAGCACCTTGGTGGACAGGCCGGCCGCCTGGAGCTTGGGCAGGAGCTCGCTCTTGGTGAAGTAGGCCAGTCCCGAGGCGTTCCAGCTCATCGAGGGATACCCCGAGCAGCAGGTCGGCTCGTTCTGGGCGGTGACGTACGAGACGGGGACGCCCTGGTCCCGGTACGCCTGGAGGTACTTCACGAAGTACGAGGCGTAGGCGCCGTAGTTCTCCGCCTTCAGCCAGCCGCCGTTCAGCGACCCGCTGTCCTTCATCCAGGCCGGTGCCGTCCACGGCGAGGCCATGACCGTCAGGGAGGGGTTGAGCTGGAGTGCCTGCCTGGTCAGCGGCACCACGTCGGCCAGGTCGTGCGCGATGGAGAACCGCGCCAGGTTCGGGTCGCTCTGCCCGGCCGGCACGTCGTCGTAGCTGTAGCCGTAGCGCGCGAGGTCCGAGGCGCCCATCGGGTTGCGCAGGAAGGACAGCCCGATCCCGTCCGTGGGGGAGAAGAGCTTGCGCATCGTCGCGTCACGGGTGCTCTGCGACAGGGCGCCGCTGCTGTTCATCAGCCAGGCCGCGGTGTCCGTGAAGGACGCCCCGCCGCCGGTGAAGGTCTGGTACCGCGTGTTCTCGTCGACGGTGATGTTCTCGCCGCTGCCGCCGCTGCCCGACTGGAAGGCGAACGGCGCCTGGGCCTGGAGCCCGCGGACGACATGACGTCCGCCGTCGTCGTCCGTCGTCGTCAGGTACGCGGTGACCTGTTCGCCCGCGGCGTGCGCGGGCGCGGCCGCCGTGAATCCCGCGGTGGCGAGCAGCCCGGCGACGATCAGCCGGGCCGCCCGAGTGGATCTCCTCATGGAGCGCCGCCCTTCTGGAGGTGGGGGGAGGCGTGCGAGGCGTGAGTAAATGACGGCTGCGGAGCCGCGTCAAGGGGTTGCGCGTTCAGACTTTGAAGGAACAACTGCTCTGATCCGGACGGGACTTGAGTCTGTACCGGTTCCGGTGTGAAGTCTTGACGGGTTGCCGGGGCGCCAGTTAACTCACGCCCTGATCTAAGTCGTAAGAAGAGTGAGGGAACAGAGCAAGCACGTCATCGTCAGGAAGCAACGTCGTCAGAACGACGTGAGAGTCGAGGGGACCCCCATTGACCGGGCTCGATCGGAATTCCGTACGAAGAACCGCTCTGCTGGCCGGTGCCGCGCTGATCGCCGGACTGCTTCCGCTCGCTACGGCGGGAACGGCGGCGGCCGATGATCCCGCGCCCGTCCCGGTCGACCGCTTCGAGGGCGAGGTGCCCTTCGCGAACCAGCCCGCCGAGGGCATCTTCACCTGGGGCGGCGACAGCGACGACCCGCCGAAGCTGGCCCTGACCGCGCGGTCCGACGCGCCCGAGGGCGCCAAGGTCCTCACCGGGGACTACGACATCAGCGGCTACGGCGGCTTCACCCATGACTTCGCGGCCGACCAGCCGGCCCACGACTGGTCCGCGCACAAGGGCATCCGCTTCTGGTGGGACGGCCGGAACACCGCCAAGAAGATCTCCTTCGAGATCAAGGACGGCGGCGCCAACGGCGAGGCCTCGGAGCTGTGGACGACCTCCTTCACCGATGACTTCAGTGGCTGGAAACAGATCGAGATCCCCTTCGCCGACTTCGTCTACCGCACGGACTACCAGCCCGTCGGCGGTATCGACCAGGTCCTCGGCCTGACCGGGATGTGGGGCTACGCCCTCACGCTCCCGGTCGGCGTCCAGGGGCAGTTCGCCATGGACGACGTCGAGCTGTACGGCAGGGCCGACCAGTCCCTGCGCGCCTCCGTCAGCACCGACTCGGCGGTCTACCCGGTCAAGGAGGGCGGCACGGCGCGGGTGAAGGTCTCCGTCGCCACCACCGGCTCCGCCCCGATCGACGAGCCCGTGACCGTCGCGTACGAGAGCGCGGGCGGCGGCGCCGAGCCGGGCAGGGACTACGCCCCCGTGAAGGGGGAGATCACCTTCCCGGCGGGCACGACGTCCGGCACGAGCCGCACCGTCACCGTCCGGACCCTGCGCGACAAGTCCGCCGAAGCGGCCGAGACGATCCCCCTCAAGCTCACGGTGACCGGGGCCAAGGCCCCCGCCGAGACCCCGCAGGTCGTCGTCGACGCCCACGGGCTGCCGTACCTGAACCCGAAACTGTCCGTGAAGAAGCGGGTCGCCGACCTGGTCTCCCGGATGTCCCTGGCGGAGAAGACCGGCCAGATGACCCAGGCCGAGCGCGGCGCGATCGGCACGGGCGGTGACATCGCCGCCTACGACCTCGGGTCGCTGCTCTCCGGCGGCGGCTCCACGCCGACCCCCAACACCGCCGCGGCCTGGGCGGCGATGATCGACGGCTACCAGCTGCGGGCGCAGGCCACACGGTTCCAGATCCCGCTGATCTACGGCGTGGACGCGGTGCACGGCCACAACAACCTCGCCGGCGCGACGGTCATGCCCCACAACATCGGTCTCGGCGCCACCCGTGACCCCGCCCTGGCGGAGCGGACGGGCGCGGTGACCGCCGCCGAGGTCCGCGCCACCGGCATCCCCTGGGACTTCGCCCCCTGCCTGTGCGTGACCCGCGACGAACGCTGGGGCCGCTCCTACGAGGCCTTCGGCGAGGACCCGGCGCTCGTGAAGTCCATGGAGACGGTCGTCCAGGGCCTCCAGGGCGCCCGCGACGGCAGCGACCTCAAGGACGACGACAAGGTCCTCGCCACCGCCAAGCACTTCGTCGGCGACGGCGGCACCGGGTACGGCACGTCCACGACGGGCTCGTACACGCTCGACCAGGGCGTCACCAAGGTCACCCGGCAGGAGCTGGAGGCCGTGCACCTGGCGCCCTTCAAGACGGCGGTCGACCGCGGTGTCGGCTCGGTCATGCCGTCCTACTCCTCGCTGGACATCGTCGGTGACGGCCAGGGACCGGTGAAGATGCACGCCCGCGCCGACATGATCAACGGCGTGCTCAAGGGCCGGATGGGCTTCGACGGCTTCGTCATCAGCGACTGGAACGCCATCGACCAGCTCCCCGGCGACTACGCCTCGCACGTCCGCACCTCGGTCAACGCGGGCGTGGACATGATGATGGTCCCCTACTCGTACAAGGACTTCCGTACGACGCTCACGGACGAGGTGAGCGCGGGCCGCGTCAGCGGGCGGCGGATCGACGACGCCGTGTCGCGCATCCTCACCCAGAAGTTCGAGCTGGGCCTCTTCGAGAAGCCGTACGCGGACACGAGCGGTGCGTCGGGGATCGGCTCGGCCGCGCACCGGGCCGTGGCACGGCAGGCGGCGGCCGAGTCCCAGGTCCTGCTGAAGAACGCGGACGGCGTCCTGCCGCTGAAGAAGTCCCAGAAGGTGTACGTCGCCGGTTCGAACGCCGACGACCTCGGCAACCAGACCGGCGGCTGGACCCTCACCTGGCAGGGCTCGTCCGGCAACAACACCAAGGGCACCACGATCCTCCAGGGCATGCGGAACGCCGGCGGTGACGTCACCTACTCCAAGGACGCCTCGGCCCCGACCGGTGGCTACGACGTCGGTGTGGTCGTCGTCGGCGAGACCCCGTACGCGGAGGGCGTCGGCGATGTCGGCAACGGCAACGACCTGGAGCTGACCGCTGCCGACAAGGCGGCCGTCGACAAGGTGTGCGCGGCGATGAAGTGCGCGGTGCTGATCGTCTCGGGCCGCCCGCAGCTCATCGGCGACCGGCTCGGCGCCGTCGACGCCCTGGTGGCCTCCTGGCTGCCGGGCACCGAGGGCGACGGGGTCGCGGACGTCGTCTACGGAAAGCGCGCCTTCACCGGGCAGCTCCCGGTCACCTGGCCGAAGTCGGAGTCCCAGCTCCCGATCAACGTCGGTGACACCTCCTACGATCCGCAGTTCCCGTACGGATGGGGTCTCACCACGCTGGCGAAGGCACCGGCGGGTGGCGCGGCCACACTGCGGGCGCTGGCCCTGGTGGCCTCGGCGGCGGAGCGGCACGGCGCCGACGGAACGGCCCGGGCGGCCGTGACGAAGGCCCGTCTGCTCGTCCAGCAGAAGATCGGCTCGTCGGTCACCGCGGCGAACGCGGCACCCTTCGCGGACGCGGACCACCTCCTGCTGACCGGCCACTACGGAGAGGCGGTGGCGAAGCTGGCCCAGGCGTACCGAGCGGGATAGAGGGAGAACGTGGAGGGCCGGCCGGGGCTGGACACATCAGCCCCGGCCGGCTCGCGTTCCGGTGGCGGCAGGACGCCACTCTCCCGATGTCCGGTTTTGCTCTGGTTCGGGTAACTTCAAGGCATGAGGGCCGCACACACCCGAGGACTTCCAGGCCTGCTGGTCGCACTGATACTCGCGGCCCTGGCGCTGGTGTGGTTCCCGGCGCCCCCGGCCCATGCCGCGACGGACGTCTCCACGGTCGCGGCGGCCCTGCGGAAGGGCCCTGTCTATGTGGACCCGGCCGCCTCCGGGCAGCTCTCCGCGTCGGAGGCCGACGCCCTCGCCGCCAAGATCAAGAAGGCCGACAAGCCGCTCTTCGTCGCCGTGCTTCCCGCGGACTTCCCCACCGAGAACCTCTTCCGGAACCTGCGCACCGACACCGGCGTCACGGGCCTCTACGCGATCAGGCTCGGCGACCGCTTCGACGCCCGCGCCGACTCCGCGGTGATGTCCCGCTCTGCTGTACAGAACCTCGTCACCAGCGTCCAGGGCGTGAAGGACGCGAACACCCAGCTCGACGAGTTCACCGACCGGGCGCTCGCCGACATCCACGGCGCGGCCCCCGCGAGCTGGGGCGGTGGCACGAACGACGGGGGCGTCTCGACGGGAGCGCTGATCGCGGTCGGCGCGGTGGCCGTCGTCGGCGGCGCGGGCGCCTACACGGTCGTGCGCCGCAACCGGCGCCGCAAGGAGGAGGAACAGCGCGCCGCGCTCGACAGGCTCCGCGTGGTCGTGGACGAGGACATCACCGCCTTCGGCGAGGAACTCGACCGCCTCGACTTCCACCCCGCGGAGGCCGGCGCGGACGACGTGATGCGCGCGGACTACGAACGCGCGCTGGACGCCTACGAACAGGCGAAGTCGTTCATGGCCGAGGCCCGGCGCCCCGAGGACGTACGCGCCGTCACCCAGTCCCTGGAGGAGGGCCGCTTCTCCCTCGCCGTGCTCGCGGCGCGCCGCGAGGGCCGCCCGGTCCCCGAGCGCCGCGCGCCCTGCTTCTTCGACCCCCGGCACGGCCCCTCCGTCGCCGACGCGGCCTGGACGCCCGACGGGGGCGCGCCCCGCGAGGTCCCGGTCTGCAAGGCGGACTGGATGCGTCTCACCGGCGGCGAACAGCCGGCGGTGCGTGAGGTCGAGACGGAGTACGGCCGCCGCCCGTACTGGGACGCGGGCCCGGCGTACGGACCCTGGGCGGGCGGCTACTTCGGCGGCGGCCTGCTGCCGGGCCTGCTGGTGGGGACCGTGCTCGGCAGCATGATGGCGAGTCCCGGGTACGGGGCCGCGTACGGCACCGGGTACGGCGACTTCGGGGGCGGCTACGACGGAGGCGATGTCTCCGGTGCCGACTTCGACCCCGGTGACTTCGGCGGCGGCTTCGGTGACGGCGGGGGAGGCGGCGACTTCGGCGGGGGCGGCGGTGACTTCGGCGGCGGCTTCTGAGGGGTGACGCACTCCGGTGAGGGGTGACGTGCTCCGTCCGGCCGCGCACGGGCCGGCGGCGGTCCGCGCACACGGCGACGCCGAGCGCCCCTGTCGGGGAGCTCGGCGTCGGAGAAGGCGCTCGGCGGCGCGGGGCCGAAGCCCGGGACTCAGCCGGCGTTCTTGATCGCCGAGATGTCGAAGTTCAGCTTGATCTTGTCGGAGACGAGGACGCCACCGGTCTCCAGGGCCGCGTTCCAGGTGAGGCCCCACTCGGAGCGGAGGAGCTCGGCCTTGCCCTCGAAGCCCACGCGCTCGTTGCCGAACGGGTCCGTGGCGGCGCCGTTGAACTCCAGGTCGATGCTGATCTGCTTGGTGGTGCCGAGGATCTCCAGATCGCCGGTGATCCGGTAGTCGTCACCGCCGAGGGCCTCCGCCTTGACGGAGCGGAAGGTCATCGCCGGGAACTCGTCGGTCTTGAAGAAGTCGGCGCTCTTGAGGTGACCGTCGCGGTCGGCGGACCCGGTGTCGATGCTGTCCATCGTGATGTCGAGGGAGGCCGTGGACCGCGACGGGTCGGTGCCGTCCAGGTGCAGCGTGCCCTCGAACTCGTTGAACGTGCCCTTGACGTTGGTCACCATCGCGTGCCGGGCGACGAAGCCGATGCTCGAGTGGGCCGGGTCGATGGTGTAGTCGCCGGTCAGCGCGGCCAGGTCCGGGTTCACGGCACCGGCCGTCGCGGTGGCCGTCGAGGTGGCGGCGGTGTCGGTGGTCTTGCGGCCGAAGATGCCCATGAGGTGCTCCTTGGGAGGACGGGCCGCGGTTCCGGGGAGAGCCACGGCGTGAATCTGTTGAATGTTCAACGAGGTCAACGTGGGCAACCGTAGACCTATTCCGTTCAACTTTCAACAGCATCCGGAGCGTGCGCGTGTCGTCACGGTGGGTCGCTCTTGTCCGACCTCTGGCGGACGCGCGTAGAACTCGGGCACCATCTGCGTGCACCCCCTGCACAGCCGCCCCACAGGAAACGCGGCCGGACGTCCGTGCGGCCGCCCCACGGTCCTCAGCAGGAAAGGTCTCCCCAGATGAAGCTCAGGTCCACGCTGACCGCCCTGGCCCTCGTCGTGGCCCCCGGTGTCGCCGTCGTCGGCACCGCCGGCGACGCCTTCGCCGTCAGCAAGATCAGTCACGCCACCGCGACCTCGATGTTCCGTCAGACCGGCATCACCTGGTCCTCCTCCGGTGGCTGCTCCGACCGCAACAACTCCACCTGCACGTCGTTCGAGCAGCTCAACCTCGCCACCGCGCAGGGCGCCCAGACCCTCAAGGGGTCCAGCGGCTGCGCGCTCAACATCACCGGCGGCACCGAGACCGGCCACGCGAGCGGAACCTACTCGCACTGGAACGGCTACAAGCTCGACTACGGCAAGAACACCTGCGTCACCGGCTACATCAAGAACACCTTCAGCTACATAGGCCTGCGCGGCGACGGCGCTCCGCAGTACAAGTCCGGTGCCGGCAACATCTACGCCGACGAGGGCAACCACTGGGACGTCCTCTACTACAACTGCGGCGGCTGCTGAGCCGTCGCCCCCGGGGTGCGCGGACCGCCGAACGGGGGTCCGCGTCACCCCGGTGATGGCATGTGCCACTCATGGATGTGAGATGGCAGTCGGCCGAACAGTTTGTGAGACATCCACAAACCCGAGCCCCTCCTGGCAGTCGGATCGCCTGCATCTGATGGTGGTTCTGTTCAGGGGCGCCAGGAAAACGGTCCGGAGACTGTGCAGAGTCGACGGGCCTGTTTCCTTGGTGGACTTCGTATGGTCGCTACATGACCGTTTTGGACGAGGCCGACACCGCGAGCTCCACGATCCCCGCAGACGAACCGACGGACGCGCGTGGCCGTGTGGCCGAACTGCACGCCATCCGTGCGGAGGCGCTGCGGGGTCCCAGCGAGAAGGCGACCGAGGCGCAGCACGCCAAGGGCAAGCTGACCGCCCGGGAGCGCATCGAGCTGCTGCTGGACGCGGGCTCGTTCCAGGAGGTCGAGCAGCTGCGCCGGCACCGGGCGACCGGGTTCGGCCTGGAGGCCAAGAAGCCGTACACCGACGGTGTCATCACCGGCTGGGGCACGGTCGAGGGCCGCACGGTCTTCGTGTACGCCCATGACTTCCGCATCTTCGGCGGCGCCCTCGGCGAGGCCCACGCCACGAAGATCCACAAGATCATGGACATGGCCATCGCGGCCGGAGCGCCGCTGGTGTCCCTGAAC
Organism: Streptomyces sp. NPDC002698; assembly: GCF_042888945.1. Taxonomy (NCBI): domain Bacteria; kingdom Bacillati; phylum Actinomycetota; class Actinomycetes; order Kitasatosporales; family Streptomycetaceae; genus Streptomyces; species Streptomyces sp. NPDC002698. Next base: position 208,147 of record NZ_JBIAQM010000007.1, on the reverse strand, counting down.
GACGGCGCCGGCGCCCGTATCCAGGAGGGCGTCTCGGCCCTCGCCGGCTACGGCGGCATCTTCCAGCGCAACACCAAGGCTTCCGGGGTCATCCCGCAGATCTCCGTGATGCTCGGCCCGTGCGCCGGCGGCGCGGCCTACTCGCCCGCGCTCACGGACTTCGTCTTCATGGTCCGCGAGACCTCGCAGATGTTCATCACCGGCCCGGACGTGGTCAAGGCGGTGACGGGCGAGGAGATCACCCAGAACGGCCTCGGCGGCGCCGACGTCCACGCGGAGACCTCCGGCGTCTGCCACTTCGCGTACGACGACGAGGAGACCTGCATCGCCGAGGTGCGCTACCTCCTGTCGATGCTCCCGCAGAACAACCGCGAGAACCCGCCGCGCGCGGAGTCCGCCGACCCGGCCGACCGTCGCAGCGAGGTGCTGCTGGACCTGGTCCCGGCCGACGGCAACCGCCCGTACGACATGACCAAGGTCATCGAGGAGCTCGTCGACGACGGCGACTACCTGGAGATCCACGAGCGCTGGGCCCGCAACATCATCTGCGCGCTGGCCCGCCTCGACGGCATGGTCGTCGGCATCGTCGCCAACCAGCCGCAGAGCCTGGCGGGTGTCCTCGACATCGAGGCCTCCGAAAAAGCTGCGCGCTTTGTCCAGATGTGTGACGCTTTCAATATCCCGATCATCACGCTGCTGGACGTGCCCGGGTTCCTCCCGGGTGTCGACCAGGAGCACGGCGGGATCATCCGGCACGGCGCGAAGCTGCTCTACGCGTACTGCAACGCGACGGTGCCGCGGATCTCCCTCATCCTGCGCAAGGCGTACGGAGGTGCCTACATCGTCATGGACAGCCAGTCCATCGGGGCCGACCTCACCTACGCCTGGCCGACGAACGAGATCGCCGTGATGGGCGCCGAGGGCGCCGCCAACGTCATCTTCCGCCGTCAGATCGCCGACGCCGCCGATCCCGAGGCCATGCGGGTCCGCATGGTCAAGGAGTACAAGGCCGAGCTGATGCACCCGTACTACGCGGCGGAGCGCGGTCTGGTGGACGACGTCATCGACCCCGCCGAGACCCGCGAGGTCCTGGTCAAGTCGCTCGCGATGCTGCACACCAAGCACGCGGACCTGCCCTCCCGCAAGCACGGCAACCCCCCGCAGTAACCCGGCGGATCCTCCGCGGTACCCCCGTGGAAACCTCTCTCATGGAGACTGAAACCTATGAGCACCCCTGACATCCGCGTCGAGAAGGGCCATGCCGAGCCCGAGGAGGTCGCCGCCATCACGGCGATCCTCCTGGCCCGTGCCGCCTCCGCTCCCACTGATGCCGCTCCTTCCCACCGCCCCCACCGCAAGGCGGGCTGGCGCCGACTGGAGCGGGAGCCCGGTTTCCGGGCGCCGCACAGCTGGCACTGAGGGTCTGACGCCGACAGCCCCGTCCTCCGATGGAGGGCGGGGCTGTGGTGTGTCCGGGTGTCCGTGTGTCCGGGAGTCCGAGGACGCCCTCCAGGGCCGACAGGGGGCTCTGTGACGCGCGTTCGGGTGCCCCGGGCCGTACCGCCGCCCAACGGGGCTGTACGGGGCAGGAGTTCGGCCGCGCCCCTCGCCCGCGTGTGCGGGGTCGTACGCCCGGGCCGCGGACGCTCTCGGGCCGGGTGGCCGGCGGACGAGCAACGGCCCCCGCTTCTCCGGCCGGAGAAGCGGGGGCCGTTGCCGTACGAGCGGGGGCCGCTAGCGCAGGCGCGCCATGAGGGCGTGCTCGACCAGCGTGATCAGCGCCGACTTGGCGTCCGCGCGGTGGCGGGCGTCCGTCGTGATGATCGGGGCGTCCGGGCCGATCTGGAGAGCTTCGCGGACTTCCTCGGGCTGGTACGGCTGGTTGCCGTCGAAGCCGTTGAGGGCGATGACGAACGGCAGGCCGCTGTTCTCGAAGTAGTCGACCGCGGGGAAGCAGTCGGCCAGACGCCGGGTGTCCACCAGGACGATCGCGCCGATGGCGCCGCGGACCAGGTCGTCCCACATGAACCAGAAGCGGTCCTGACCGGGCGTACCGAAGAGGTACAGGATCAGGTCCTGGTCGAGGGTGATACGGCCGAAGTCCATGGCGACGGTCGTCGTCTTCTTGTCGCCGGTGTGCGTGAGGTCGTCGATGCCCGCCGAGGCGGACGTCATGACGGCCTCGGTGCGCAGCGGGTTGATCTCCGAGACGGCGCCGACGAACGTGGTCTTGCCCACGCCGAAGCCGCCCGCCACCACGATCTTCGCGGACGTGGTGGAGCGGGAAGGCCCTCCGCTAGAGCTTGCGAAGTCCACTGAGCACCCTTTCGAGCAAAGTCACGTCTGGCTGGCCGCCGGCGTTTTCGTCGCCGCCGGGCTGATGGATGGCGACCAGGCCCGCTTCCGCCAAGTCGGCGACGAGGATCCTGGCTACACCGAGAGGGATGGTCAGCAGGGCCGAGATCTCGGCCACCGACTTGATCTCCCGGCAGAGGTTGCAGATCCGCTGATGCTCGGGCAACTGGCCCTGCATCTGGTGCGGCTGCGCGGTCGTGTGCACCAGCGCCTCGATGGCGAGCTGGTAGCGGGGCCTGGTGCGGCCACCCGTCATGGCGTACGGACGCACCAGGGGGTTGCTGGACGACCCGGCGGGCGACGCCTCCGGGGAGCGCCGTTGCGGCTGCACGGGCTGGATGCGCGGCGCCGGCGGCTGGTCGTAGGGGGACGGCCCGGGGCCCTGGGGACCCTGGGGCGGGTACTGCCGTCGCTGGCCGGGTGCGGAGGGAAAGTTGTACGGGTTCTGTGAACCGTCGCCCTGGCCGCCCTGCCCCTGGCCGGGGCCGTACGACCAGTTGCCCGAAGACGAACCGCCTGGGGGTGTTACCACTCTCTCTCCTCCTCCGACCGTGCCGGGCACCCAACGCTGGGACCGCGTCCCGAAACCTTACGGCCCCGGGACGCCAATTCGCACCGTCTGTCTATTAGTTGAGAAGGCTGCCCTGGAGCTCCGCACGAAGGTCCGGAGTGAGGACCGTGCCCGCACGGTCCACCAGAAGCGCCATCTCGTACCCAATGAGACCGATGTCCGCCTCAGGGTGTGCAAGTACTGCGAGTGAAGAACCATCCGAAATGGACATCAGGAAGAGGAATCCTCGCTCCATCTCCACAACGGTCTGGTTCACATGGCCGCCCTCGAAGATACGGGACGCGCCCGCGGTCAAAGAGGTCAGGCCGGACGCGACGGCCGCCAGCTGGTCGGCGCGGTCACGGGGAAAGCCTTCGGACATAGCCAGAAGGAGTCCGTCGGCGGAGACCACCACTGTGTGCGACACACCGGGGGTGTTGTCCACGAAGTTGGTGATCAACCAGTTCAGGTTCTGTGCCGCCTGGCTCATCGGGCTCACTACTAACGCTCCTGGTTGTAGGTGCTGTCAGAACCGAAGCCCTGACCGTTCGTGTCAGTACCTGCACTGCGTCCCCGCTCCACGCCGCGGCGCAGGTTGCTCAGCCTGCCCCGGACGTCCTCAGGAGCGCGGGAGACCTGGGGGCCTCCCTGGGGGGTCGATTCCGCGGTTCCCTCGACCAGGTTGGCCTTGGGCACCCGCCGCGGCAGACCGGACGAGGTGACCCCGCCCGCCTTGGGCTTCTTCAGCTGCTCGGCGCGCTGCCACCGATCGTCGTTCGACGACCGCCAGTCGTCACCCGTGTTCCCGGAGGACATGGGCGCCGCCTGCTCCCTCGCCGGCTCCGCGGGGCGCCGGGCGTTGCCGGCGGGGGCGGGTCCGCGACGGGGGAGTCCCGAGTTGGTCATCGTGTGGGGAGCCGAAGAGGCCGGACCCGGACGACCAAAGCCTACGCTGTTCTGCTCGCCCGCGTCAGCGACCTGCGGAGATTCCGTTTGCGGAGCGTAGTCGGGCCGGTACCCGCCCTGGTACCCACCCTGGTGCGCGTCCTGCTGCGGCCAGTCGTCCTGGTAGGACGGCTCACCGAAGCCCGGCACCGTCTCCGGGGCGGAGCCGCCCATTCCGGCGTGGTCCTGCCGGCCCGGCTCCGTGTAGGAGGGCTCAGGGTAGCCGCCGTTGGACGGGAAGTACGCCTCGTCGTACGCGGCCTGCTGCGGTTCCTCGTACGACGTCTGCTGGTCGTACGTGGTCTGCTGCTCCTCGTGGACACCCTGGACACCCTGGGTGCCGTCGTACGCCTGGGCGCCGTCGAAGGACGCCTGCCCGTTGTCGTACGCGGAGGCGGGCTGCGCGTCGAAGCCGTCGGCGTAGGCCTGGGGGGCCTCGATGGCCTCCGGACCCTGCGCCTGGGCCTCCAGGGCCGCACGGCGCTCCTCGCGCATCAGGGAGCGGCCCACGGGGTCCAGATCGCGGATGTCGTCCGGGACCTCGTAGCGACTGTCGTCGAAGCCGAGGTCCGCGGCGGTCAGCACGGGCTGCTGCTGCGGGACACCGAAGTTCTCGCCCGGGAACGACTGCTGCTGCTGTTCGGGGATGATCTGCGACACGGTGAACTCGTCGGCCATCGGCTGGTTCTCGCCACCGCCACCGTGGGTGATGGCGTCGGGGAGCATGACCAGGGACGTGGTGCCGGCCTGCTCGCCCGAGGGGCGGAGCTGGACGCGGATGCCGTGGCGGTCGGACAGACGGCCGACCACGAAGAGGCCCATGCGCTGCGAGATCGCGGCGTCCACGGTCGGCGGGTTGGCCAGCTTGTGGTTGATGTCCGCGAAGTCCTCGGCGGTGAGGCCGATGCCCTTGTCGTGGATCTCGACCATGACGCGGCCGTCGGGAAGACGGGTCGCGGTGACACGGACCTTGGTCTGCGGGGAGGAGAACGTGGTCGCGTTCTCCAGGAGCTCGGCGAGCAGGTGCACGAGGTCGGTCACGGCGCGGCCGTGGATCTCGGCCTCCGGGACGCCGGAGAGCTCGATGCGCTCGTACTGCTCCACCTCGGAGGAGGCGGCGCGCAGGACGTCGACCAGCGGGACCGGCTGGTCCCAGCGGCGTCCGGGCTCCTCGCCGGCGAGGACCAGGAGGTTCTCGCCGTTGCGGCGCATACGGGTCGCGAGGTGGTCCAGGCGGAAGAGGTTCTCCAGCTGGTCCGGGTCGGCCTCGTTGTTCTCCAGGTCGGTGATCAGGGTCAGCTGGCCCTCGATCAGCGACTGGTTGCGGCGCGAGAGGTTCGTGAAGATCGCGTTGATGTTGCCTCGCAGGAGGGCCTGCTCGGCGGCCAGTCGTACGGCCTCGCGGTGGACCTGGTCGAAGGCGCGGGCGACCTCGCCGATCTCGTCCGTGGTGGTGATCGGGATCGGCTGCACGCGGGTGTCGACCCGGCCGGGGTCGGTGCGCGAGAGCTGGTCGACCAGCATCGGCAGACGCTGCTCGGCGACATTGAAGGCGGCGCTGCGGAGCTGGCGCATCGCGCGGCTCATCTGGCGGGCCACCATGCCGGCCAGGATGAACGCGGCGAGCAGGGCGATCACGACGGCGGCACCGGTGATGAACGCGTCGGTCCTCGCCGTGTCGGAGATGTCGCCGGCCTCGGCCACGGCCTTGTCGGAGAGGTCCGACTCGATCTGGCGGTAGGCGTTGTACTTGGCGGTGTTGACCGCCATCCAGTTCTGGGCGGTGACGCCACCCGCGGCGAGCGCGGCGCGGTCGCTCTCCAGCGGGGACTTGAGCCCCGCGAGTTCCTTGACCATCTCGGTGTCGCCCGAGGGCGGCGGCACGTAGTTCGGGTCGGCGGCCGCGGCCTCACGTGCCTTCGCGGTCAGCTCCGACCTGATCTTCGCCGAAGCCGATTCGAGCGTGGCCGCGTCTTCCTCGGTGCCACCACCCTTGTACTCCTCGATGGCGATGCCCTCGAGGTAGGCGTACGAGGAGAGGGCGACGCGCTGGCTGGCGAGGCTGCTGACGCCGGGACCCGGCTTGATCAGCATGTGCATGCCGATGGACCGCTCCAGCGACAGCGCGGCCTTGGACAGCGAGATCGCGTAGACCGTACGGCCGTAGCTGGTGATGTTGCCGGTGCCCAGACCGAGCTCGTTGGCGAACTCCATCAGCGGGTGCTGGATCTGGAGGTAGCCCTCTTCGGTCTTCACACCGGGAAGCTTGGTGGTGTACGCGGCGGCCCGCAGCTTCTCGAGACTGGGCTCGACGCTGCGGAAGACCGCGAGGCGCCGCTCCAGGCCCGGAGTCTTGGGCATGTCCTTGGCGGCCTCTTCGAAGGCGTCGGAGGCCAGGTCGGTGTCCCGGCGGACCTTGACGACGGTGGCGTCCTTGGCTCCCTTGCCGGACAGCAGGGGGTAGGCGCTGAGGTCACGCTCGACGAACAGCTTGTCGCCGTAGTTCAGTGCCGCCTGCACCAGGCGCGCCGTCTTCTCGGCGTCCTGCGCTTCCTGCCAGGTGTCGATCGAGCCCTTCACCTGGAAGCCGCCCATGACGAGGCCGACCACCACGGGTATGAGCAGGATCGCGTTCAGCCTGGTCGGCACACGCCAGTTGCGCGGGGAGAATCGGCTCCCGCTCGGCGCGGGCGCCGGCGTGGGCTCCGGGCCGGCGACTTGTGCGGGCGCCGCTCCGCGCGCCGGCGGGGTGAAGTTGCCCCGTGCCGACGGCTCGGGACCGTTCATGCTTCGCCTCACTCGACCAACAACCTCTCGGCGTCGGCACCTACTGTGTGCCGCCGTATCTACCAGCGCCCTTGACTACTGGGCAGTTCAGCGCATTCCAGCACGTCAAGCAGCGCCCTTCCAAACACTCGGAACGGATGATTCCGAGTGGCGCTGACCACAGACAAAAACGGTCATAAAGAGCGAGCCCCGTCAAAAGACGGGGCCTTCATGAACGCAGGGGCACCGGGCGACCGCTATGCGTGTCGGAGCCGGCGGAATTCTCTGTCGAAACGTTATGAACACTGAGGCCGGCCGTGTCAAATGACACAGCCGGCTCCAACGCGTCTACGACAACTTCCATACAGGGTCGTCTACTTGGCTGCTACCGCAGCCGTGCCATGAGAGCGTGCTCGACCAGGGTGATCAGAGCGCTCTTCGCATCCGCACGGTGTCGCGCGTCCGTCGTGATGATCGGAGCGTCCGGGCCGATCTGAAGAGCCTCGCGCACTTCCTCCGGGTTGTACGGCTGGTGACCGTCGAAGCCGTTGAGGGCGATGACGAACGGCAGGCCGCTGTTCTCGAAGTAGTCGACCGCGGGGAAGCAGTCGGCCAGACGCCGGGTGTCCACCAGGACCACGGCGCCGATGGCGCCGCGGACCAGGTCGTCCCACATGAACCAGAAGCGGTCCTGGCCCGGCGTACCGAAGAGGTACAGGATCAGGTCCTGGTCGAGGGTGATACGGCCGAAGTCCATGGCCACCGTGGTGGTGGTCTTGTCCCCGGTGTGGGTGAGGTCGTCGATGCCCGCCGAAGCGGAGGTCATGACGGCCTCGGTACGCAGGGGGTTGATCTCGGAGACGGCACCCACGAACGTGGTCTTGCCGACACCGAAGCCACCCGCTACGACGATCTTCGCGGAGGTGGTCGCCCGGCCTCCGTCAGAGCTTGCGAAGTCCACTGAGCACCCTTTCGAGCAGTGTCACGTCCGGCGCGCCGCCGTTGTTCTCATCGCCGCCAGGCTGGTGAATGGCGACAAGTCCGGCCTCGGCGAGGTCCGCGACAAGGATCCTGGCCACGCCGAGCGGCATGGACAGGAGGGCCGACACCTCGGCCACCGACTTCACTTCCCGGCACAGATGGCAGATGCGCTGGTGTTCGGGCAGCAGTCCCATCAGCTGGGCCGGATCGGCCGTGGTGCTGATCAGAGCTTCTATGGCCAGTTGGTACCGCGGCCTGGTCCGGCCGCCGGTCATCGCGTACGGACGTACCAGCGGCTGGTCGCCTTCATCCCCGTACGACTCGGCGTACGGATCATGAGAGGCGGGGGGCGGGGTCATGAATCCTCCGGGCGGGACAGCAAGTCGGTCAGTCGTGCCGTCTGTTGGGGCCGGTGGGGGGATTGTGGCGGCCGGACGGTGATTTCGTGCGGTGTCTGGATCCGGCGGCGGTCAGTGAAGCAGACTGCCTTGTAGTTCGGCACGCAGGTCCGGCGTGAGGACGGCGCCCGCACGGTCGACGAGCAGTGCCATCTCGTAGCCGACGAGGCCGATGTCGCATTCCGGGTGGGAGAGGACCGCGAGGGACGATCCGTCCGAAACCGACATGAGGAAGAGGAAACCGCGCTCCATCTCCACGACCGTCTGGGCCACCGCACCGCCTTCGAAGATCCGGGAAGCCCCGGCGGTCAGCGAAGTGAGTCCGGAGGCGACGGCCGCCAGTTGGTCCGCGCGGTCGCGGGGGAAGCCTTCGGACATCGCCAGAAGGAGTCCGTCGGCGGACACGACGACGGTGTGGGACACCCCGGGGGTGTTGTCCACGAAGTTGGTGATCAACCAGTTGAGGTTCTGTGCCGCCTGGCTCATCGGGCTCAACTAACGCTCCTGCTGGTGAGTGGGGCTGGGGAAGCTGCCGGTCTGGCCGTTGGGAGCGGCCTGTCGACCTTGCTGAATGCCCCTACGGAGATTGGTCAGCCGGCCGCGTACGTCATCAGGCGCACGCGAGACCTGCGGACCGCTTTGGTGCTGTTGCTGCTGTGCCGTGCCCGCGACGAGGTTGGCTCGCGGGACGCGGCGCGGCAGGCCTGAGGTGGTGACCCCGCCTGCCGACGGCTTACGGGAACGCTCCGCCTGCTTGACGAGGTCGTCGTTCGGAGAGCTGCGCCACGTCGTGGTGGTGGCCGGTGCGGCGGTCGGTGCGGCGGCCGGCCGCTGCGGAGCCGGGGGAGTCTGCGGCTGCTGTGGGGCGGCCTGCGGGTATCCCTGGGAACCGTTGTTCTGGTGGGCGGTGCCGTTGGCCGGCGCGCCGTCCGAGCCGTTCGCCTGACCGTGGAACCAGTTGGTCTCCAGCGTGTCGTACAGCGGGGTACGGCCGTCACCGGGGTTCGAGGCCGGGGGAAGCGCCTCGGGGGCCTGCTGACGGGCGGGGGCCTGTGGGGTGGCCGGCCGCTCGTACTGTCCGGTGGACGAACCCTGCCCGTAGCCGTTCGCCGCGTACTGCCCGGTGGACGCGGGGTCCTGGGAAGGCGCGTAGCCCGGCTGGGCGAACTGGCCCGTGGACGACGGCGACTGGGAGGCGCCGTAGCCCTGGGCGGGGAACTGTCCCGTGGTGGCCGGGTTCTGGCCGACGGGGGACTGGTTGCCGGAGGCGTAACCGTACTGGCCGTTGTTCTGCGGCGCGCTCGCGCCGGGGCGCGGGGCGTCGAAGTCGGGACGGGCGAACTCCGAGGTGGAGGCGGGGCCCCGGTCCTCGACCCGCGGCATGCGGGACGTGGCGTCGGGGTCCTCGTGACCACGCGGGGTGTCGGGGGACGTACGCGGAACCGGCGGCTGCGCGTTGTCGTCGCTCCAGCTCGGCGTGCGGGAGCCGGCGTTGCCGCCGGGCAGCTCGGCGCGCGCGGCGCCACCGCGTCCCGGAAGCTGCGGCCGGCGACGGCCGCTCTTGCCGTTGGACGGTGCCTTCGCGGGCGCGGCCGGAGCCGCGTTGCTGTCGCCGAAGGCGTTCTGGCCCGTGCTGCCGTTTCCGTTGCCGAAGCCCTGCTGCTGCGAGCCGTTCTGGGCGGGGAAGCCCTGCTGCGGGCTCTGCCCGAAGGCGTTCGCACCGGCGGGAGCCTGCCTGCCCTGCTGGCCGCCGGCCTGGCCCTGCTGGCCACGCGCACCGCCGGAGCCACCCGGGCGACCGCCCTGGTTGCTGCCGGGCAGCGCGGCCCGCGGACCCTGGCCCGCGCCGACCTGTCCGCGCTGCGGCGGGGCCCCGAGGGGACCGCCGGGGGCGGAGGGGGATCCGGTACCGAGCGAGGGACCGCCCGAGCGACGGGCCGAGGCCGCACCGGCCGAGGCCTGCGCCGCGGCGGGGCCGCCGCCGGAGGCACCCTGGCCCGGCTTGTTCGGCATGGGCTTCTTGCCGCCCTGGGCGACGTCCACGGGCAGCATGACCAGCGCGGTCGTACCACCGGAGTCGGACGGACGAAGCTGGATGCGGATGCCGTGACGCTGCGACAGACGACCGACCACGAACAGACCCATGCGTCGGGAGACGGAGACGTCCACCGTGGGCGGAGCGGCGAGCCGCTCGTTGATCGCGGCCAGGTCCTCGGGGGACAGACCGATACCGGTGTCGTGGATCTCGATCAGCACGCGGCCGTCGGGCAGGGCGTGACCGGTGACCTTGACCTTGGTCTGCGGGGAGGAGAACGACGTGGCGTTCTCCAGCAGCTCGGCGAGCAGGTGGACGAGGTCGTTGACGACCCGGCCGGCGACCTCGGTGCCCGGCACCGAGGCGAGTTCGATGCGCTCGTACTGCTCCACCTCGGAGGCGGCGGCGCGGAGGACGTCGACCAGCGGGACCGGACGGGTCCAGCGGCGACCGGGCTCTTCACCGGCGAGAACGAGAAGGTTTTCACCGTTACGGCGCATGCGGGTCGCGAGGTGGTCGAGCTTGAACAGCGAGGAGAGCTGGTCGGGGTCGGCCTCGCGGGACTCCAGCTCGGATATGAGCGAGAGCTGGCGCTGGATAAGACCCTGGGAACGGCGCGAGAGGTTGGTGAACATCGCGTTGACGTTGCCTCGCAGAAGGGCCTGCTCGGCGGCGAGGCGGACAGCCTCGCGGTGCACGTCGTCGAAGGCCGCGGCCACCTGGCCGATCTCGTCCCGGGAGTGCACACCGACCGACTCCACGGAGGTGTCGACGTCCTGCGGGTCCGACTCCGAGAGCTGCTTGACGAGCTCGGGCAGGCGGTCCGAGGCGACCCGGGTGGCGGTGTCCTGGAGGCGGCGCAGCGAGCGGATCATGGACCGGGCCACGACGAAGGCGCCGACGAGCGAGACACCGAGGACGAGCAGGATCAGTACACCGGAGATGATCGCTTCACTCTGGGACTCGTTGCGCAGCTCACGGGCCTTCTGCTCCATCTCGCTGAGCAGCGTGGTCTCGATCTTCGACATCTGGTCGATCTTGGCCGAGTCGTCGTCGAGCCAGTCCTTGTAGGACCGCTTGTTCTGCGACTTGAGGCCCTCGGAGTTGCTCAGCACACGCTTGGCGTACTGGTCGGCCGACTTGATCGTCGGGTTGTCACCCTCGATCGGCAGGAGCAGTTCCGTGTTGCCCTCGCCGTAGATGTTCTTGAAGCTGCTGGTCTCGGACTCCTGGCTCTGCTGCGCGGACAGCGCGTACTGCTGGTCGTTCTTGGAGAGCGTTCCGAAGACCTTCGGCTGCGTGGGAAGCGCGGCGGCGATGATGGCCCGCTGGACGGAGGCGTACTCCTTGGCGGAGGAGAACGCGGCCAGCGCGCGGGTGCGCTGGATCATCTCCGGGTTGCTGGTCGCCTCGGCCATGTCCTGCGAGAGCGCGAGGAGCTCGGTGACCAGGCGGTGGTAGGCGTCCACCGTCTGGGTCGAGTTCTGCGGGTCGTTGTAGGCGTCGCTGCGGATCTTGTTGAGGTTGTACAGCTCGCCCACGACACCGACGAGGCTGTCGTGCACGCCGGCGAGCTGGCCCTCGGCCGTCGCGTCGTCGACCTGCTGCGTGCCTTGGAGGAAGTGCTTCCTCGCCACGTCGGTCTTGTCGCGCGCCGACTTGACCTCGTAGTCGTTGGCCAGGGCGCCGTGTGCCAGCGGACCGGCCGTCTCGTCGCGCTCCTGCTGGAGCGCGGCGGCGAGCTCGGTGGCCTGCTTGGTCATCTCGGTCAGCAGCCGCATGTTGTCGAGCTGCTGGATGTTGTCCATCGACTCGTTGATGCGGAGCGCACCCAGCGAGGTCGCGGCGACCACGGGGAGCGCGAGCAGCGAGACGAGTCGCGTCGAGATGCGCCAGTTCCGCAGGGCTACACGCGAGCCGTAGCTCGGGGTACCCGTCGACGTGGCGTCGGTCGTGGTGGCGGGAGCCTTGGGCTTCGCGCCGGCGCGAGCGGAGTGTTCACCGCTGCCGCCGACCTCTGCCGGTCCCGGGTTCTGGGCGTGCTGGGGCGAGGAACCGCGGTCGGTCCCGCCGCGCGGCTCCGGCTCCGCCGAAGCGCTGCCATCCCTCTTGAAACGTCCCTGCACTAGCGTCGCAACCTCTGGACCAGGCGCCCCTCCGCTGGAACGGCGGGGCGGTGTCGGCGTTGTACACGGACGCAGATGCGCCCTGTGTCTGTGGTCTGAATGACCGGCGCAGGTTCCCCCTTCCCGCCGCCACTCGGCGCTGAGTAGCGCCCCTGCGCGCCGGATTCGTGAATCCGCGGCGGTCCGAGGAATTCCAGCACAGTGCAGGATCTCCAACAAGGGCCATGTACCAGGCTGTGACCTCCGTGACAGCATGTGAGTGACAGGTCACGAGGCGTGTAAGGGGTTCTCGTACATACCGGGCATAGGCCTACGAGCCGTGGGCGTCACGGCCGTGTCCCAGTCGCGATGATCAGGAGCGGAATGAATGGTTCAGTAGAGTAATGTCCGTTTGGTCGGCCCGTGTTGGGGGTCTCGATTGACCGGTTTGCCCCTTGGTGAGTGAGCAAACTCACACAGCGATCATGGCCTCTTCACGGCATCGCCAGGGAATTGAATGTTTAGCCTGACGCTTTACAGGGATGGCGAATCCGACAACCCGCGTCCATGTGGGGCTCTTTGACCCCGACCGGCGCCCAGGACGACAAGGTCGAGCAAAACGGTGAAGACGACGATGATGTTCCGCAACATTGCCAATCCGCGGCGCACGACGCTGGCGCACCTCGAGGACGCCGATGCCCTGCGCACGCCGGAGCGGCCGGAGCACTCGGTCGAGCTCCCCCTCCAGACGGCCAACCCCCGTCGCACCGTCCTGATGGACCCCCCGGTCACGGTCGCCGCCGCCGCGGAGTGAACGCGGTGACCGGCGAAGGGCCGCGCGGCGCGCGGCCCGGCCGGTCACGGACACCCCTCCACGAGGGCACCCCCACCCCCACCCCTGGCCCGGACCGGCGCGCCGCCGCCCGCCACCCCGGAGCACGCCCCGCCGCTCACCGTTCCGGCGGATATACGCGAAGCCCGCAGCCCTTGCCGCGTTAGCCTGGAGCGTCAGACTCCAGCCAGCTCAGTGAGGGGCGCCAGGATCCCGTGCGCATCGCCAGATTCTCCATCGACGGCAACGTCGCTTTCGGCGCGGTCGAGGGCGACAAGCCGGACGAGCTCGTCCTCGACATCATCAAGGGCATCCCGTTCGCGGACTTCGAGCTCTCCGGTACGAAGGTCCCGCTGAACAAGGTACGGCTGCTGCCGCCGGTGCTCCCGAACAAGGTCGTGGCCTTCGGCCGCAACTACGCGGAGCACGCCAAGGAGCTCGGCAACGAGGTGCCCGACGCCCCGTTCGCCTTCTTCAAGCCGTCGACCTCGGTGACCGGTCCGGGCGACCCGATCCAGTACCCCTCCTTCTCCAGCGAGCTGCACCACGAGGCCGAGCTCGCCGTCGTCATCGGCCGCATGTGCCGCGAGGTCCCGCGCGAGCGGGTCAAGGACGTCATCCTCGGTTACACCTGCGCCAACGACGTCACCGCCCGCGACGTGCAGAGGCGCGAGAAGCAGTGGGCCCGCGCCAAGGGCTTCGACAGCTCCTGCCCGCTCGGCCCCTGGGTGGAGACGGACCTCGACCCCGCCGACCTGACCATCCAGTGCACGGTCAACGGGCAGCAGCGGCAGCTCGGCCGCACCAGCGAGATGATCCACTCCATCGAGGACCTCATCGTCAACATCACCGAGGCCATGACGCTGCTCCCCGGCGACGTGATCCTCACCGGCACCCCGGCTGGGGTCGGCCCCCTGAACGTCGGCGACGAGGTCGCCGTCACCATCGAAGGCATCGGCACTCTCACCAACAAGGTGATCAAGCGTGGCTAACGTCCGTGTACGTTTCTGTCCCTCCCCGACCGGCAACCCCCACGTCGGGCTGGTCCGCACCGCCCTGTTCAACTGGGCGTTCGCCCGGCACAACGAAGGCACCCTGGTCTTCCGCATCGAGGACACCGACGCGGCCCGCGACTCCGAGGAGTCGTACGACCAGCTCCTCGACTCGATGCGCTGGCTGGGCTTCGACTGGGACGAGGGCCCCGAGATCGGCGGCCCGCACGCGCCGTACCGCCAGTCGCAGCGCATGGACATCTACGCGGACGTCGCCGCCAAGCTGCTGGACGCGGGCCACGCGTACCGCTGCTACTGCTCGACCGAGGAGCTGGACACCCGCCGCGACGCCGCCCGCGCCGCCGGCAAGCCCTCCGGCTACGACGGCCACTGCCGCGACCTGAGTGCCGAGCGGAAGGCCGCCTACGAGGCCGAGGGCCGCACGCCCATCGTCCGCTTCCGGATGCCCGACGAGGCGATCACCTTCGAGGACCTGGTCCGCGGTGAGATCACGTACCTCCCGGAGAACGTCCCGGACTACGGCATCGTCCGCGCCAACGGCGCCCCGCTGTACACGCTCGTCAACCCCGTCGACGACGCCCTGATGGAGATCACCCACGTCCTGCGCGGCGAGGACCTGCTCTCCTCCACCCCCCGGCAGATCGCCCTCTACAAGGCGCTGACCGAGCTGGGCATCGCCAAGGAGACCCCGGCCTTCGGCCACCTCCCGTACGTGATGGGCGAGGGCAACAAGAAGCTCTCCAAGCGCGACCCGGAGTCCTCGCTCAACCTCTACCGCGAGCGCGGCTTCCTCCCCGAGGGCCTGCTGAACTACCTCTCCCTGCTCGGCTGGTCGCTCGCCGCCGACCGCGACATCTTCTCGATCGACGAGATGGTCGCCGCGTTCGACGTCACGGACGTGAACCCGAACCCGGCCCGCTTCGACCTGAAGAAGTGCGAGGCGATCAACGCCGACCACATCCGCATGCTCGACGTGAAGGACTTCACCGAGCGCTGCGCCCCCTGGCTGCGCGCCCCCTTCGCGCCCTGGGCGCCGGAGGACTTCGACGAGGCGCAGTGGCAGGCGATCGCCCCGCACGCCCAGTCGCGGATGAAGGTCCTCTCCGAGATCACGGACAACGTCGACTTCCTGTTCCTGCCGGAGCCGGCCGTCGACGAGGCGTCCTGGACGAAGGCGATGAAGGAGGGCAGCGACGCCCTGCTCCGCACGGCCCGCGAGAAGCTGGAGGCGGCCGACTGGACCTCCCCGGAGTCCCTGAAGGAGGCCGTCCTGGCCGCCGGTGAGGAGCACGGCCTCAAGCTCGGCAAGGCCCAGGCCCCGGTCCGCGTCGCCGTCACCGGCCGCACGGTCGGCCTGCCGCTCTTCGAGTCCCTGGAGATCCTGGGCAAGGAGAAGACGCTGGCGCGCGTCGACGCCGCGCTGGAGCGGCTCGCGGCCTAGCCCGCAGAGCTCGCAGACGTACGCGGCAGGGGCGGTGTCCGGTTCGGGCACCGCCCCTGCCGCATGTGCCCGGCCGGTCACCCCCGGTTCACCGTTCCCGCCAACTCCCTCCTGCCGTGGCGCAGTCGTATGTCCGCTGCGCCCCTGACCGGCACGACCGCCACCGTCCGAGGGACAGCCGCCCGCCCCCGGGGATACCGTCGGCGCATGAGCATCGACGCCGTGGTCTGGGACATCGACGACACGCTCTTCGACTACACGGCCGCCGACCGGGCGGGCATGCGGGACCATCTCGCCGCCGAGGGCCTGCTCGACGGCGGGACGACCGCGGAGCAGGCCCTCGGGCGCTGGCGGGAGATCACCGACGCCCAGTGGGCGAGGTACGCGGCCGGCGAGACGGACTGGCAGGGCCAGCGGCGGGACCGTGTCCGGGTGTTCCTGGGGGAGTCGCTGAGCGACACCGAGGCCGACGCGTGGTTCGACCGGTACGTCACGCACTACGAGGGCGCCTGGGCGCTCTTCCCGGACGTCCTGCCCGTCCTGGACGAGCTCGTGGCCAGCCACCGGCACGCGGTGCTGTCCAACTCCAGCCTCCTCGTGCAGGACCGCAAGCTGCGCGTCCTCGGTGTGCACGACCGCTTCGAGGCCATCCTGTGCGCCGCCGAACTCGGCGTCTCCAAACCCGCGGCGGCCGCCTTCCACGCGGCCTGCGACGCCCTGGGGCTGCCGCCGCACCGCGTCGCCTACGTCGGGGACCATCCGGAGATCGACGGACGCGGCGCCGCCGACGCCGGTCTGCTCTCGGTCTGGATCGACCGGGGCGGTGCCCACGCCGCCGCCGGCGCCGCCGGACGGACGGGTCCGCACCGCATCGGATCGCTGGCCGAGTTGCCCGCGATCCTCGACACGGATACCCGTTTTGGAGCGTGGTCCACCTTCGGGTAATGTTCTTTCTGCGCCGCCGGGAGCGGGCCGAAAGGCCGGAGCCCGGAGGCGCTCGCTAAAACAAGATCCCCACGCGGGGTTGAGTTTCAGTGGCCTATGGTGTAATTGGCAGCACGACGGTTTCTGGTTCCGTTAGTCTTGGTTCGAGTCCAGGTAGGCCAGCTCGCAGAGCTCATCTGCACCGCGGAGATCCAGATCCGCAACGCCCCCGTTGTGTAGCGGCCTAGCACGCTGCCCTCTCACGGCAGTAGCGCCGGTTCGAATCCGGTCGGGGGTACAGATCCTTCCCAGGGAGGCAGTCCGGGTCGCACCCGCTGTCCCTCATGCAGGATCGCTAGGGCCCCCGTTGTGTAGCGGCCTAGCACGCTGCCCTCTCACGGCAGTAGCGCCGGTTCGAATCCGGTCGGGGGTACTGACCAATTGGTCTAAACCACCATGGGCTATGGTGTAATTGGCAACACTACGGTTTCTGGTACCGTCATTCTAGGTTCGAGTCCTGGTAGCCCAGCTCCGAATCTGCGGAAACGCAGGATTCAGGCCCCCGTTGTGTAGCGGCCTAGCACGCCGCCCTCTCAAGGCGGTAGCGCCGGTTCGAATCCGGTCGGGGGTACACGGTCCGCAAGGGTCTCCACTTCGGTGGGGGCCCTTTCGGCGTTCCGAGATCAACTCGGACCGCGGTGCCGTGAGTTGGATCACCCCGGAAACGAGGCGCGGGGTGTACGGGCTCGGTGAGCCCGTACACCCCGCGTACGGGACGGTGCGCATCGGGAAGGGCCTGCCGCGGCGTTGAGGCCGGCCCTCCCGTCGCGAGGGAGTGGAGCGAAGGTCAGCCCGTGCGGCGCAGGGCTTCGGAGAGCCGTCCCGCGGCGTCGATGACGGCCTGGGCGTGCATGCGGCCCGGGTGGCGGGTCAGGCGCTCGATCGGCCCGGAGACCGAGACGGCGGCCACGACACGGTTCGAGGGGCCGCGGACCGGCGCGGACACGGACGCCACGCCCGGCTCGCGTTCACCGATCGACTGGGCCCAGCCGCGGCGCCGTACTCCCGACAGCGCGGTGGCGGTGAAGCGGGCGCCCTGCAGACCCCGGTGCAGCCGCTCCGGCTCCTCCCAGGCCATCAGGATCTGGGCGGAGGAACCGGCCTTCATGGTGAGGGTGGAGCCGACCGGGACCGTGTCCCGCAGGCCGGACAGCCGCTCGGCCGCGGCGACGCAGATGCGCATGTCGCCCTGGCGGCGGTAGAGCTGCGCGCTCTCGCCCGTGATGTCCCTCAGGTGCGTGAGCACCGGGCCCGCCGTCGCGAGGAGGCGGTCCTCTCCGGCGGCCGCGGCCAGTTCGGCGAGCCGGGGGCCGAGTATGAAGCGGCCCTGCATGTCGCGCGCCACCATGCGGTGGTGTTCAAGTGCCACGGCGAGGCGATGTGCCGTGGGTCGTGCCAGTCCGGTCGCCGCGACCAAGCCTGCGAGGGTGGCCGGACCGGACTCCAGAGCGCTCAGGACAAGGGCTGCCTTGTCCAGAACGCCGACGCCGCTACTGTTGTCCATGAAACGATACTCGCGTCTCACTCTGTGAAACGCAAGTTCAATTTCCGGTGGAACGCGCCACCCTTGTAGACACAGCGGCCCGCGGACCAACGGGCCCGGCGGACGACGTCCGGTACGAGGGGTACGAACGTCCACCGCCCCGGAAATCTCTAGTTGGGCCGGCGCCACACAAGCCGGTCGGAGGGAAAGCGATGGGTAGGACACTCGCGGAGAAGGTCTGGGACGACCACGTCGTCCGGCGCGCCGAGGGCGAGCCCGACCTCCTCTTCATCGATCTGCACCTGCTGCACGAGGTGACCAGCCCGCAAGCCTTCGACGGCCTGCGCCAGGCGGGCCGTCCGGTGCGGCGCCTCGACCTCACCATCGCGACCGAGGATCACAACACCCCGACCCTCGACATCGACAAGCCCATCGCGGACCCGGTCTCCCGGGTCCAGCTGGAGACGCTGCGCAAGAACGCCGCCGAGTTCGGCGTGCGGCTGCACTCGCTGGGCGACGTCGAGCAGGGCGTGGTGCACGTGGTGGGACCGCAGCTGGGTCTGACCCAGCCGGGCACCACGGTGGTCTGCGGTGACTCGCACACCTCCACGCACGGGGCCTTCGGCGCCCTGGCGTTCGGCATCGGCACCTCCCAGGTGGAGCACGTGCTGGCCACCCAGACGCTCCCGCTGGCCCGCCCGAAGACCATGGCCATCACGATCGACGGCGAACTGCCCGACGGCGTCACCGCGAAGGACCTGATCCTGGCGATCATCGCCAAGATCGGCACCGGCGGCGGCCAGGGCTACATCCTGGAATACCGCGGCTCCGCCATCGAGAAGCTCTCGATGGAGGCCCGGATGACCATCTGCAACATGTCGATCGAGGCCGGCGCCCGCGCGGGCATGATCGCCCCCGACGAGACGACCTTCGCGTACCTCAAGGGCCGCGCCCACGCCCCCGAGGGCGAGGAGTGGGACGCCGCTGTCGCGTACTGGAAGACCCTGAAGTCCGACGACGGCGCCGAATTCGACGCGGAGGTCGTCATCGACGCCGCCTCCCTGTCGCCGTTCGTCACCTGGGGCACCAACCCCGGCCAGGGCGCGCCGCTTTCGGCGAACGTCCCCGACCCGGCTTCGTACGAAGACGCTTCGGAGCGCCACGCCGCCGAAAAGGCCCTGGAATACATGGGGTTGACCGCCGGACAGCCGCTGCGCGACATCGAGGTCGACACCGTCTTCGTAGGTTCGTGCACCAACGGCCGTATCGAGGACCTGCGCGCGGCCGCCGCGGTCGTCGAGGGCCGCAAAGTCGCCGACGGCGTACGGATGCTGGTCGTCCCCGGTTCCGCGCGGGTCGGTCTCCAGGCCGTCTCCGAGGGCCTGGACGTGGTCTTCAAGGAGGCCGGCGCCGAATGGCGGCACGCGGGCTGCTCGATGTGCCTGGGCATGAACCCCGACCAGCTGGCCCCCGGTGAGCGCTCCGCGTCCACCTCCAACCGCAACTTCGAGGGCAGGCAGGGCAAGGGCGGCCGTACGCACCTGGTCTCGCCGCAGGTCGCCGCGGCCTCGGCGGTCCTCGGCCACCTGGCCTCCCCGGCCGACCTGTCCGACGCCCCCGTGCCCGCTGGAGTCTGAGAGTCATGGAAGCATTCACCAAGCACACCGGCCGGGCCGTCCCGCTGCGCCGCAGCAACGTCGACACCGACCAGATCATCCCCGCCCACTGGCTCAAGAAGGTGACCAGGGACGGCTTCGAGGACGGCCTCTTCGAAGCCTGGCGCAAGGACGCCTCCTTCATCCTCAACCAGCCCGAGCGCCAGGGCGCCACGGTTCTGGTCGCGGGTCCCGACTTCGGTACGGGCTCCTCCCGCGAGCACGCCGTCTGGGCGCTCCAGAACTACGGCTTCAAGACCGTCATCTCGTCCCGGTTCGCCGACATCTTCCGCGGCAACTCGCTCAAGAACGGCCTGCTCACGGTGGTTCTGGACCAGAAGATCGTGGACGCGCTCCAGGAGCTGTCGGAGAAGGACCCGGGGGCCGAGATCACGGTCGACCTCGAGGCCCGTGAGGTGCGCGCCGAGGGCGTCACCGCCGCCTTCGAGCTCGACGAGAACGCCCGCTGGCGGCTGCTGAACGGGCTGGACGACATCTCCATCACCCTCCAGAACGAGGGCGACATCGCGGCGTACGAGGCCAAGCGGCCCTCGCACAAGCCGAAGACGCTCCAGGTCTGACACCCGGCCCCGGCCTCGGCCGGGCCCGGCTGATTTCAGCCACGCGGCATCACTCTGTACCCCCAATCGTGGACGGTTGGGGGTACAGCTGTTTCCGCTCCCGGAGGGCTCCCGCGCACCCTCACGAGGGAGGTCAACTCCCTTAGTTACAAGGCGGGTTGCCTGGGTAGGCGGCTACGTGGGCGACTTCCGGCCAAGGGGGTCAGAAGGCCTCCGGTGGGCGGCAGTTACCCCCTGCGCAGGCGACAACTCGCCCCAGATGGCACAATCTGTGCATGGAACGTGACAGCCAACTCGAGCTCTACACGGCGGTCGCGGCCCAACTCAAGGAAGCGCACACAAGAGTGCGCGCACTGCAAGTCCCGGAGGGCGTACGGATGGCGCTGACCCGGAAGCTGCTGGTCATTACGGCCGCGGCCAAGCACGATCTCGCCGACGCGACAAGGCGGCTGGAGCGGTTCACCACCGACCTCGACGAGGGCCGATTCCTCGAAGGGGATCACTGACGAACTGTGCTACGCCCCGAGTTCGTTGCGGCACAAGGGTGATTAGCCCGTTTCGTGTTTGATTTGCGGTATATATCTGCCTAACGTGCGAAAAAGCTTGAACGCATTCGTTCGGGCAATGTCTCCGAAGGGGAAGACGTGAACAAGGCGCAGCTCGTAGAAGCGATTGCCGACAAGGTCGGCGGGCGTCAGCAGGCCGCCGACGCGGTCGACGCGGTACTGGACGCCATCGTCCGTGCGGTTGTCGGCGGAGACCGGGTCTCGGTCACGGGCTTCGGTTCCTTCGAGAAGGTCGACCGTCCCGCCCGTTACGCCCGCAACCCTCAGACGGGTGAGCGTGTTCGGGTCAAGAAGACCTCCGTGCCGCGCTTCCGTGCCGGCCAGGGCTTCAAGGACCTGGTGAGCGGCTCGAAGAAGCTCCCGAAGAACGACGTCGCGGTCAAGAAGGCCCCGAAGGGCAGCCTCTCCGGCGGCGCTTCCGCGACGGTGAAGAAGGCCGCGGCCAAGAAGGCCACCACCGCCAGGAAGGCCGCGGCGAAGAAGACGGTCGCGAAGAAGACGGTCGCGAAGAAGACCACGGCCGCCGTGAAGAAGACCGCGGCGAAGAAGACCACGGCCAAGACGGCCGCCGCCAAGAAGACGACGGCGAAGACGACCGCGGCCAAGAAGACCGCCGCCAAGAAGGCTCCGGCGAAGAAGGCCACGGCCAAGAAGGCCCCCGCGAAGAAGTCGACGGCTCGCAAGACCACCGCCAAGAAGGCCACCGCCCGCTAGAAGCAGGGCCGAGGGGCACCTCACGCGCCGGGCCGGGCTCCCACCGGGAGCCCGGCCCGCGGCACGTCCGGAACGTCTGCGTCAGAACGTCTGCGTCAGAACGTCTGCGTCAGAACGTCTGCAGTGTGATCAGGGTGATCCTGAGCTCCGCGCCCTCGCCCTCGGTCTCGATCCGCACACGCTGTCCCGGCCGCAGCAGCCGCAGTCCGCCGGCGTCGAACGCGGGACCGTCGAAGGGCACGGGGGTGCCGTCGTCGAGCAGCACCTGTCCGCTGCGGGTCTCGGGGTCGTACGTGTACGAGGTCGCCTGCATGGGGGCAGCCTACTGATCCCGCCCCGCGCGGGACGCGAGCGGTCCCGCCGAACCCGGGCCCGGCCGCCCGTCGCCGCCTACTGTCCGGGAATCAGCAGCCGTGCCGCCGCGGCCGCCGTGCGCGGGCCGACGCCGAGTGTCAGCGCCGCCCGCAGATCCTCCCGGGTGTCCACGTCCTGGCGTACGGAATCCACCGCGTCGAGATGGAGTTCCGCGGCCCCCGAGGCGCGATGGCGGGCCCGGGAATCACCGCCGAAAGCGGGGAGCAATTCCCGGCCCGGGGAAGCGGCCAGGAGCGTCGTGCCGATTGCAGCAGCATCGGCCAGAAAAGCGCGGGGGAATTCGCCCGCGGCGGCCAGTACCCGGGCCAATTCACAAGGCCGCAGGGCGGGCAGATCGGCGTTCAGGGCCGCGACGGCGCATTCGGGATCCCGGGCCCGTACGGCCTCGGCCCCGTGCGCCAGCGCCGCGTTGAGACCCCCGCCCGGCTCGTCCGCGACGATGTGCGCGCCGAGCGCGGCCAGCTCCCTCCCGGCCAGGGCGTCGCCCGTGACGACCGCCACACCTCGGACGGCGGCGCAGGCCAGCGCCGCCGCCACGGTGTCCTGCGCGAACGCGAGGGCGAGCCCTGGGCGCAGTACGTCGGAAGCGGTGTCCGCCAGCCTGCTCTTGGCCCGCGCCAGGGGTTTGAGGGGTACGACCAAGGTCCACCGCACGAGCGCTCCACCCTCTCCAGTCACGCCTTATTGTGACCTGGCCACCCTGGCGGTCCGGGTGTCGGGGCGTACGGTGTTCTCGACAGACAGGCGGCCTGGGGCGACACTTGTGCGGCCCCCAGGCTCTAGAGGAAGGTGTCCGCGTGCCCCGCCGCAGAATCGGCTTCTGGTACCGCTTTGCAGCGGTTCTCGTCAAACCGCCGCTCGTGGTTCTGATCAAGCGGGACTGGCGTGGGATGGAGAACATTCCGGCCGAGGGCGGATTTATCACCGCGGTGAACCACAATTCCCATGTGGACCCGTTCGCGTATGCGCACTACCAGTACAACACCGGGCGTGTTCCGCGCTTCCTGGCGAAGGCCGGGCTTTTCAAGAAGGGATTCGTCGGCGCCGCGATGCGCGGCACCGGACAGATTCCCGTCTACCGCGAGAGCACCGACGCCCTGAGTGCCTTCCGGGCCGCGATCGACGCCGTGGAACGCGGTGAGTGCGTGGCGTTCTACCCCGAGGGCACGCTCACCCGTGACCCCGACGGCTGGCCGATGACCGGCAAGACCGGTGCGGCGAGGGTCGCCCTGCAGACCAGGTGCCCGGTGATCCCGGTCGCGCAGTGGGGCGCCAACGAACTGCTGCCCCCGTACGCCAAGAAGCCCGACATCCTCCCGCGCAAGACCCACCGCGTGCTCGCGGGCCCGCCGGTGGACCTCTCGCGCTACTACGACCGGGAGATGAACCCGGACCTCCTGAAGGAGGTCACCGAGGTCATCATGGCGGCCGTCACCGCGCAGCTGGAGCTGATCCGCGGCGAGAAGGCGCCCGAGAACGTGTACGACCCGCGCGAGGTGCGCATCGCGCAGCGCCGTAGGACCGCGGCCAAGTCGAAGGCACAGCAGGAAGAGGGGCAGGGCACGTGAGCAAGCCGGTCAGGGCGGCCGTCTTCGGGACCGGATCGTGGGGTACGGCTTTCGGCATGGTGCTCGCCGACGCGGGGTGCGACGTCACCCTGTGGGCGCGCCGTCCCGGACTCGCCGACGCGGTCAACTCCACGCGCATGAACCCGGACTACCTCCCGGGCATCGAACTCCCGGAGAACCTGCGGGCCACCGCCGACCCGGCGGAGGCCGCGCGCGGAGCCGACTTCACCGTCCTCGCCGTGCCCTCCCAGACACTGCGCGGCAACCTCGCGGACTGGGTGCCGCTGCTCGCCCCCGACACCGTGCTCGTCTCGCTCATGAAGGGCGTCGAACTCGGCACCGTGAAGCGGATGAGCGAGGTCATCGAGGAGGTCGCCAAGGTCTCCGCGGACCGTGTCGCCGTCGTCACGGGACCCAACCTCGCCAAGGAGGTCGCCCAGCGGATGCCGGCGGCGGGCGTCGTCGCCTGCCGCGACGAGGCGGTGGCCCGGCGCATCCAGACCGCCTGCCACACGCCGTACTTCCGCCCGTACACGAACACCGACGTGGTGGGCTGTGAACTCGGCGGAGCCGTCAAGAACGTGATCGGTCTCGCCGTCGGCATCGCCGACGGCATGGGTCTGGGCGACAACGCCAAGGGCTCGCTGATCACCCGCGGTCTGGCC
This sequence comes from Streptomyces sp. NPDC002698, assembly GCF_042888945.1. Lineage (NCBI taxonomy): Bacteria > Bacillati > Actinomycetota > Actinomycetes > Kitasatosporales > Streptomycetaceae > Streptomyces > Streptomyces sp. NPDC002698. The sequence goes on along the minus strand of NZ_JBIAQM010000007.1, from coordinate 184,135 downwards.
GAGACCACCCGCCTCGGCCTCGTGATGGGCGCGGACCCGATGACGTTCTCCGGCCTCGCGGGCCTCGGCGACCTCGCCGCGACCTGCTCCTCGCCGCTGTCCCGCAACCACACCTTCGGCATCAACCTCGGCCGGGGCATGACCCTCCAGGAGACCATCGCGGTCACCCGGCAGACCGCCGAGGGGGTCAAGTCCTGCGAGTCGGTACTGGATCTGGCACGCCGGCACGGCGTCGACATGCCGATCACGGAGACCGTCGTCAGCATCGTCCACGAGGGCAAGGCGCCGGTGGTCGCCCTCAAGGAGCTGATGGGGCGCAGCGCCAAGCCCGAACGCCGCTGAACCGGCTCCGCCGAACCACCAGGTGGGCGACGCTCCGCAACGGTGGGTACGACGCTGAGCAACGGCCGCCGTGGGGCGCTGACTCACCGCCGTACCACCGGGTACTCTCAACCCGATATGAGCACCGAGAACCTCCCCCAGAGCCCTGAGCAGCCGACGCGCAAGCCGCGCGTGGCCGTCGTCTTCGGCGGCCGAAGCTCCGAACACGGGATCTCCGTGGTCACCGCCGGCGCCGTCCTCAGCGCGATCGACCGTACGAAGTACGACGTACTGCCGATCGGCATCACCCAGGACGGCCGCTGGGCGCTCACCGCGGACGAGCCGGAACGCATGGCGATCGTCGACCGCAAGCAGCCCAGCGTCGAGCAGCTCGCCGAGTCCGGCGAGGGCGGCGTGGTGCTCCCCGTCGACCCGGCCAACCGCGAAGTCGTCTACAACGAGCCGGGGTCGGTCCCCAAGGCGCTCGGCGAGGTCGACGTCGTCTTCCCGATGCTGCACGGCCCGTACGGCGAGGACGGCACCCTCCAGGGCCTGCTGGAACTGTCCGGGGTCCCCTACGTCGGCTCGGGCGTCCTCGCCTCGGCCGTCGGCCAGGACAAGGACTACATGAAGCGGGTGTTCACCTCGTTCGGCCTGAAGGTGGGCCCGTACGTGGTGATCCGGCCGCGCGAGTGGCAGCAGGACGAGGCCGCCGCCCGCAAGAAGATCGTCGACTTCGCGGGCGAGCACGGCTGGCCGCTCTTCGTGAAGCCCGCGCGCGCGGGTTCGTCGTTCGGCATCACGAAGGTCGACGACCTCTCGGGCCTCGACGAGGCGATCGAGGAGGCCCAGCGGCACGACCCGAAGATCATCGTGGAGGCGCTGCTGCGCGGCCGCGAGATCGAGTGCGGAGTCCTGGAGTTCGAGGACGGCCCGCGCGCGTCGGTCCCCGCGGAGATCCCGCCCGTGCAGTCGCACGCGTTCTACGACTTCGAGGCCAAGTACATCGACGCCGCCGACGGGATCGTGCCGGCGCCGCTCACCGAGGAGCAGACCGCGGAGGTCCGCCGGCTGGCCGTCGAGGCCTTCGACGCGGCGTCCTGCGAGGGCCTGGTCCGCGCGGACTTCTTCCTCACCGAGGACGGCGAGTTCGTGATCAACGAGATCAACACGATGCCCGGCTTCACGCCGATCTCCATGTACCCGCGGATGTGGCGGGAGACGGGCGTCGGCTACGCGGAGCTCGTCGACCGCCTGATCCAGGCGGCGCTGCGGCGGTCCACCGGACTGCGCTGAGCACGTCGCGGGACCAGCACGTCAGTCGGCGATCCCCTTGGGGATCGCCTTCTTGACGGAGGCGGCCAGGTCGACGAGCACGCCGGAGGCATCGGCCCCTTCGGGCACGGTGACCTGGACGTACGCCAGACGCGACGCGGTGGTGAGACGGGCCGTCCCGTCGTCCTGCGTCTCCATCAGCCAGTCGACGCCGTTCACTCCGCCGCCCACCGCCTTCGGGTCGTCGCCCGCCGCCACCTTCGGATCGATCATCTTCGGCGGCCGCTCGACACCGCAGCGCAGTATGATCGCCGGGCTTCCCCAGCCCGCGGTCAGCGCGGACCGGGGCTCCGGGTCCTCCCGGCGCCGGCCGTCCACGGTCCGCGGCAGCGCCTTGTCCAGGTTCTGGCACAGCTCGGTGACCTTCGTGTCCGGGCTCGGAACCGCGACGGACGCGCTGTCGTCTGCTGAGGAGCAGCCCGCGATCGCGATCAGTGCCGCGAGAACGGGCAGCCCGGGGGAAGCGGTGTGCCGGTGACGGAAGAAGTTCACCGGCCAAGGGTAGACGGGGGCTACAGGTGCACGACCGGACAGGTCAGGGTGCGGGTGATGCCGTCCACCTGCTGGACCTTGGCCACCACCATGCGGCCGAGCGCGTCGACGGTGTCGGCCTGGGCGCGCACGATCACGTCGTACGGTCCGGTCACGTCCTCGGCCTGGATCACCCCCGGGATCTTGGCGATCGTCTCGGCGACGGTCGACGCTTTGCCGACCTCCGTCTGGATCAGGATGTACGCCTGTACCACGGAACCTCCAGGGCGGCCACGAGGATCATGTGGGGAAAAGGAACGCCACGGTATCGCGTTGCCGCTCGCCGCGGGGAGACCCGCGGTCACTGGGGCTCGCGCGCCGGGGTGGAGGGACTGCGCAAGTTGACGGTCAACTCGACCGTACCGAGTACTCAGACGGCTCGCGACCGGGCACGAGCAGCGACAGAGGGAGCACGACGATCATGAAGGGCACCGTGGGCGAGTTGGGGGAGTTCGGGCTCATCCGAGAGCTCACCTCGCGTCTCACCACCACCCCGGCGGTCCGGGTCGGCCCCGGCGACGACGCCGCGGTGGTGGCAGCGCCGGACCGCAGGGTCGTGGCGAGCACCGACATCCTCCTCGAAGGACGTCACTTCCGCCGGGACTGGTCCACGGCGTACGACGTCGGCCGCAAGGCCGCCGCGCAGAACCTCGCGGACATCGCCGCGATGGGCGCCGTGCCGACCGCGCTGCTGCTCGGCCTGGTCGTGCCCGCCGAGCTCCCGGCCACCTGGCCCTCGGAGCTGATGGACGGGCTGCGCGACGAGTGCCAGGTCGCGGGCGCCGCCGTGGTCGGCGGTGATGTCGTACGGGGGGAGACCATCACCGTCGCGATCACCGCGCTCGGCGATCTGCGCAACCACGAGCCGGTCACCCGGGGCGGCGCGCAGCCCGGTGACGTCGTCGCCGTGACGGGCTGGCTGGGCTGGTCCGCGGCCGGGTTCGCGGTGCTCTCCCGGGGCTTCCGCTCGCCGCGCGCCTTCGTCGAGGCCCACCGCCGCCCCGAACCGCCGTACCACGCGGGTCCGGCCGCCGCCGGGCTCGGCGCGACCTCGATGACGGACGTCAGCGACGGTCTGATCGCCGACCTCGGGCACATCGCCGAGGCGAGCAAGGTCCGTATCGACATCCGCTCCGGGGACATCGACATCCCCTCGCAGATGAACGACATCGGTCAGGCCGTGGGGGTCGACCCCATCCAGTGGGTGCTCACCGGCGGCGAGGACCACGCGATCGTCGCCACCTTCCCGCCGGACGTGAAGCTGCCCGCGCGCTGGAAGGTGATCGGCGAGGTCCTCAACCCGTCGGCGCTGCCCCGGGTGACCGTGGACGGCGCTCCCTGGACGAGCAAGGGCGGCTGGGACCACTTCGGGGGCATCGAGTCCTGAGCCCCCGGCGCCCGGGGTGCATCCCCGGGCGCTCGGGCGGCCGACGGAACGCGAGCAGCAAAAAACCCGCCCACCTGAGGTGGACGGGTTCAGTGCAAGCGAACCAGCAGTGGCCGCGCGCTAGCGGTTGTCAGCGCGTAACCTTGCCGGCCTTGATGCACGAGGTGCAAGCGTTCACGCGCTTCGGCGTCCCGCCCACCACGGTACGAACGCGCTGGATGTTCGGGTTCCAGCGGCGCGGTGTACGGCGGTGCGAGTGCGAGATGTTGTTGCCGAAGCCCGGCCCCTTGCCGCAGACATCGCAGTTGGCAGCCACGGGTCACTCCAAAGACTTCAGATGCATTTACGGTTGATCCCGGCATGCCGAGGATCAAGATCTAGGATCTGAGGGGCGGTGCCAGGGGGATGGCCCGATCGGATCGGGCAACTGGAGCAGCATACAACGACTGCGTCCGGAGAACGAAACTACCATGACCTGCCGGTTGCCACCCCGCCCTCCTCGGGCCCGGGGCCCTCTACCGGCAGTAACCCGTTCTGGGTCTACGCTGCCTCCCACGTCCAGCAGCTCAAGGAGGCGCAGGTGCCGCAGGTGCCGCAGACATTCGATGCTGTCGCGGTGCGCACCTGGTGCGGCCTCGCGCTTCAGGCCCTGGGCCGTGCGCGCGAGGAGATCGACGCGATCAATGTCTACCCGGTCGCCGACGGGGACACCGGGACGAACCTGTACCTGACGGTGGAGTCGGCCGCGGCGGCCGTCGAGGCGGTGTTCGCGGGGCACGAGGCGGCCGCGACGGCCGAAGGAGCCGGGGCCGCCGGTGGGAGCGACGTCTCCCTCGCCGACGCCATCAGGGCCATGGCGCACGGCGCCCTGATCGGGGCCCGGGGCAACTCCGGAACCATCCTCGCCCAGTTGCTGCGGGGAATGGCCCAGGTGCTCGCCGCCGAGGGCGAGGCCGCTCACACCGACGGCCGGGGCCTGTGCCTCGCGCTGCGCAACGCCGCCGATTCAGCCCGGGGGGCCGTCGCGCACCCCGTCGAGGGCACGGTCCTCACCGTCGCCTCGGCCGCCGCCGAAGCGGCCTGCGGCGCCGAGGGGGACTGCGGCACGGTCGCGCTCGCGGCCCACGAGGGAGCGGGCACCGCGCTCACGGCGACCACCGGGCAGCTCGCCGTACTGCGGCACGCCGGGGTGGTCGACGCGGGCGGGCGAGGACTGGTGGCGGTCCTCGCGGCGCTGGTCGAGACGTTCACGGGGGAGGCGCCGAGACCGTTCGTCTCCGCCGCGCCGCACGAGCCGGTGGAGGGGGCCGTTCCCGGCACCAGGGGCGTGCCCGGTCCGGCCGGCATCCCGGCCCCCGCCGCCGACGCCGGAGCCGGCGGCTCCCGGGCCGCCGGGCCGGACGGCCACGGCGCCGACGCGACGGCAGCCTGCGGGGACGCGGCCGCGGAGACCGGCCACCCCGCCTTCGAGGTGATCTACCTCCTGGAAGCGGAGGACTCCGCCGTGGAGCGGCTGCGGGACCGTCTCGACGGCCTCGGCGACTCCCTCGTCGTGGTCGGCGGCGACGGCCTGTGGAACGTCCACGTGCACGTGGACGACGCGGGCGCGGCCGTCGAGGCGGGCGTCGAGGCGGGGCGTCCGCACCGCATCCGGATCACCCACTTCGGGCTCGGTGACGCGCACACCGGAGCCGGGACGGGGCGCCCGCCCCGGGAGCGGGCGCAGCGGGCCGTCGTGGCCGTCGTGCCCGGCGAGGGCCTGGCCGGGCTCTACACGGAGGCCGGGGCGACCACCGTGCTCGCCCGGCCGGGGGAGCCGCCCGCCAGCGGGGAGCTGGTGGAGGCCGTACGACGGGCCCACGCGCGCGAGGTGGTGCTGCTGCCCAACGACGCCGACCTGCGGCACACCGCGGCGGCCGCCGCCGAACAGGCCCGTGCCGAGGGCGTCCGGGTCGCGCTGATCCCGACCCGCTCCGCGGTGCAGGGCATCGCCGCGCTGGCCGTGCACGAACCCGAGCGCCGCTTCGACGAGGACGTCGTCGCCATGACCTCGGCGGCCGGCGCCACCCGCTACGCCGAGGTCGCCGTCGCCGAGCGGCAGTCCTGGACCATGGCCGGCATCTGCCAGGCCGGAGACGTCCTCGGCCTCATCGACGGCGACGTCGCCGTCATCGGCACCGACGTCACCGCCACGGCCGAGACCGTCCTCGACCGCATGCTCGCGGCGGGCGGCGAGATGGTCACCCTCGTCCTGGGCGACGAGGCCCCCGAGACCATCGCCGCGCGCCTGGAGTCCCGGGTGCGGGAGTCGTACCTCGCGGTGGACACCGTGGTGTACCGGGGCGGACGCCAGGGCGCGTTGCTGCTGATCGGGGTCGAGTAGCGGGCCCGGGTGCCGGCGGTCAGGCCCCCGCGGGCACCTCGGACCGCCGGGGGACCTCCGGGGCCCCGGCCATCCGGTGGACGCGTTCGACGGCCTGCCCCCAGTAGGTCCCGGCGACCATGACCACGGCGCCGAGAGCGGTGAGGGCCGTCAGACGTTCGCCGCCCAGGGCGAGGCCGACCGCGACGGCCCAGACCGGCTCGGTGCCCAGCAGCAGACTGACCCGGCTCGCGGAGCTGCGCTGCACCGCCCAGGTCTGGGCGAGGAAGGCGAACAGGCCGCAGAACAGGGCGAGATAGAGAAGCCGTGCCCAGCCCCCGGCATCGACCCCGCCGAGCGCCGTCAGGCTGCCCGCGACGGGCACCGTGAACAGGACGGCGCCGACGACCGTCTGGACGGCCGTGACGTGCAACGGCCGTACCGGGTGACGGGCGGTGAGCCGCCCCACCAGGGCCACATGGGCCGCGCGGACCAGGGCGGCGGCGAGGATCAGCAGGTCACCGCCGCGAGGGGAGTGGAAGCCGCTGCCCGACACCAGGAGCCCGACGGCCAACAGGCACAGGCCGGTGGCGGCGAAGTAGCGGGGCGGCAGCCGCCCCGCGCCGGACGTACGGTCCAGCAGCGGGGTGAGGACGATGGTGAGGCTGATGATCAGGCCCGCGTTGGCCGCGCTGGTGTGCGCGACCCCGTACGTCTCCAGGATCAGGACCGCCGCCTGGGTGACCCCCAGCAAGGCCCCGACGCGCAGCTCGTCGCGCGTGCAGCGCCGGGTCCGGCGCCGGGCGGCGACCAGGGCGACGCAGGCGACGGCGGAGATGCCGTACCGGGCGAACAGGACGAGCAGGACGGGGAGCGCCGACGTGGCGGACTTGGCGGCCAGATAACTGGAACCCCAGACGACGGCGACAAGGAGAAGCACCGCGTCGGTGCTGCGGACTCGGGACACGCCCCACACGCTCCCGTACACCGACCCTGAAGCCCAGACCGAAGTTCTTCAGGGTCTTTTAAGCATCACTACAATGAGCGGGTGAACGAGCGGCAGTTGCGGATCCTGCGTGAACTGGGCGAACTGGGAAGTGTCACCGCCGTGGCGGAGGCGCTGCTGATGACCCCCTCGGCGGTCTCGCAGCACCTGCGCCTGCTGCAGCGCTCGATCCCGGTCCCGCTCACCGAACGCGACGGACGGCGGCTGGTGCTGACGGACGCCGGGCGGGTGCTGGCCGGTGCGGCGATCGAGGTGGAGAGCGCCCTCGCCCGGGCACGGCACTGCGTGGACGAGTTCGTCGAGGAGCCGGCCGGAGACGTGTCGGTGGCCGCCTTCCACAGCGCGGCCGCCACGTTCTTCCCGGTCCTGCTGCGCGACCGGGCCGAGACGGCCCCGCGGCTCTCGCTCGCCGACCAGGACGTGGCGCAGGACCACTTCCCCCGGCTGACCCGGGACTACGACCTCGTGCTCGCCCACCATCTCGCGCACACACCGCCCTGGCCGCGCACCGTCACCGCGACCACGCTGCTGAGCGAACCCCTCGACGTCGCCCTGCCCGCCGACCACCCGCTGGCCCGCGAGGCGAGCCTGACCCCGGACGATGTCGCGGGTCTGCCCTGGATCACCGTGCACGACGGCTTCCCGCTGATGGCCACCGTCGACGCCATCGCGACCGCCGCGAACCGGCGGCTCGACATCGTCCACCGCATCAACGAGTTCGCGGTGGTCGCGGAGACCGTCGCCGCGGGAGGCGGCCTCGCCCTGATGCCCCGCTGGACCACACGCCCGCATCCCGCCCTGGTCCTCAGACCGCTGACCGGGGTCCACGCCGTACGCCGCATCGACGTGCTCCACCGTCCCGAGAGCGCGGCCCGCAAGGCCGTACGGACGGTCCTCGGCGAACTGCGCCGCGCGGCCGAGACGATCCGCGCCGGCGACGACCCGGATCCCGGGCCCGCCCGTCAGCCGCGGGGCCGGGGCCCGGCCGCTCCCGCCCGCCCTGCCGGCGACGACGGGAACGGCCGGACAGCTCCTAGCCGGCCTTCCTCGTGAGCTCGCGCATCTTCTCGGCCTCGGCCCGCCGGGCCCCGGCGGTCTCCGCGTCCAGCCGGTCGCACACGGCGAGGACCGTGCGCGCGCGGGCCGAGGCGGCCTCGTGCCGCCCCAGGTCGGCCTCCAGCCAGCCGGCCGCCAGTTCGGCGCCCGTCCGGGCACCGAGCAGGGGGTCGCCGAGGGAGGCGAACACGGTGATCGCCCTGGCCATGTGCCCGAGTGCCTCCTCGAACACCTCCCGCACGACGGCCTCCTCCGCGTCGTCCGGCACCGAGCGCGCCACCAGGTCACCGAACTGACGGTGGGTGTGCCCGAGTTCGGCGACGAGACGGAGCCCCGCCTCCGCGTCCTCGCTTTCGCTTTCGCTTTCGCTTTCGACACCGACACCGACACCGACACCGGCGCCGCGGTCCGTCCTCGCCGCCCCGGCCTCGGACGGGCCGTCCGCTCCGTCCGGCTGTCCGGCTCCCGGCGAGTCCGGGGCGGCCGGCCGGCCCTTCGCCGCCGACGCGCACTCCTGGATCGCCTCCGCCATCAGCTTCCGCGCCTCGCCGAGCACGCCGTCCCGCCAGGCCGCGGCCCACGCGCGGGCCCGGAGCGTGCGGACGAGCCCGCCGACGTCGCCCAGCTCGCGCCACAGGTCGCACGCACGGGCGTACGCCTGATCGGCCCGCGCGGTCATCCCGGCGTGCGTGAGGGCCTCGGCCGCGAGGTTCGCGAGCATCGCGTGGTCGCGCTGCTCGGGCCAGTGCCGGGCGATGTCGGCGGCACGCAACCAGTGTTCGGCGGCCTTGCGGTGTTCGCCGAGCTCGGTGAGGCAGTCGCCGAGCCACCAGCGCGTCTGCACGATCGCGCCCTCGCCGTGCATCTCGGCGGTCAGATCCGGCAGCGCCGACTCCAGGATCTCGGCGGCCTCCGACCACCGCCCGAGCCGCAGCAGGAAACCACCGAGGTGGTGGCGCGCCCAGGCCCCGAACGTGGCGGCCCCGCCCGCCTCGTCGGCCCAGTGCGCGGCCTCCAGGGCATGCTCCGAGGCGGGGCCGAGCTGTCCGGTGGCCGCGAGTGTCTCGGCGAGCCGGAGGTGAAGCTGGGCATGGCCCATCGGCTCCAGGTGGGAGCCCCCGTGATCCAGCGCGTCGCGCGTCGCCCGTTCCGCCGCCTCCAGGTCGCCGAGATGCGTCGCGATCCCGGCGAGCCGGGAGTCGTACTCGACGGCGAACCACGGCAGCCCCGCCGCCACGAACCCGTCGACGGCGCGCCGGAGGAGTCCGGCGGCCGCTTCGGCGTCGTCGGCGCGGGCCGCGAGCTCCCCGAGCATCGCGTACGCCTCGGCGGCCCGCGAGGCGAGGCCCGCGTCGTCCCCGGCGTGCGCCTCCGCGAGGGCCAGCAGCTCCCGCGCGGCCTCCTCGGCGGCGACCATGACATCGGCCTCGGAGCCGGAGCCGGAGCCGGAGCCGGAGCCGGAGCCGGTGTCGGTGTCGGTGTCGGTGTCGGTGTCGGGGAGCGGCTGCCCGCTCACCGCGCCGGTCTCCAGTTCGTCCACCCGGTGCATCAGCGTCCGGGCCCGGCTCACCAGCACGGACGCCGTCTGCGAGACCCCCGTCCCACCCCCCGCGAACAGGGCGAGCGCCTGCGCGCGCAGCTCCGTGACGACCTCCAGGGCCTGCGCGGACCCGCCCGACAGCGCCTGGACGTACGCGGCGCGGGAACGGGCCGCCAGCGCCTCACCCGGGTCGCCCGCCTCGGCGTACAGCCCGGCGGCCCGGTGGAAGAGAGCGGCGCCCTGCGGCCCGCGTCCCATCGCCGCGTGATCGGCGATCTCCGCGCGGTCGCGGACCGCCAGCTCCTGGCCCTCGGCGGCGCGCGAGACCGCCGCCCACGCCTCGACCGCGTCCGGGTCCCGCAGCGCCGAGAGCCGCCGGGCCTCGGCGAGCAGCGCGTCCAGGCCCGGCTCGGCGGCCTCGGCCCCGGCCCCGGCTTCCGGAGGCGCGGGCACCGGCGCCGGCGGCCTGGACCCGGAGCGGGCCGGGGCCGCGGAGCGAACGCCCAGCGGCAGTCGGCCGACGAGCACCGGCTGGTCCATGCGCGCGCGGGCCCGCTCACCGACGTACGACGTGCCGTTGCGCTCGTCGAACCGCGCGGCCAGCGCGAGCGCCTCCCCGCGCGCGTGCACGGCGAGTTCCGCCGCCGTCCACTCCCGCCCCGCGGGCCCGGGAACCGACTGCCCGCCGAGCCCGAGCACGGTCAGCCTGTCCATGGCGAGCGCCACGACCGACATGAAGTCCAGCCGGCTGCGCGGATCCCCGGAGTCCGTGAAATAGGCCGGGCGCTCCGCGAGCAGCTCCAGGGCGCGCGCCTCGTTGCCGGTCAGGGCGCAGAACTCCACGTGGTCCGCGTACGCGCCCCGCAGGCTCTCCATGGCCCGCACCAGCCGGAAACCCCGCAGATGATGGGAGCGCGCCTCCTCGGTCCGCCCCAGGCGCAGCAGCGGCAGCAGGGAGGACGCGAGCACGGTGTGCGGCTCGTGGGCGCAGGTGTACTCGCCCCGGAGCACCGGAGCCCACAGCTCCAGCGCCTCCTCGTCCGCGCCGCGCACCGCGCGCCACCACCCCTGGCCGTGCAGCTCGCACGCGTGGCAGTCGGCCATCGCGTCGCGGTCCGCCGCCAGCCAGGCGGTGTACGCCCGCTCGGCGCGCTCCAGGTCGCCCAGATGGGCGGCGACGCTGAACTCGGCGCCGCGCACGGCCCGTTCGGAGTGACCGGCGAGGCGGTAGCGCCGCTCCATCTCGCCGAGCCACTTCTCTATGGAGGCGAGCGGGACGTGCGGCTGGTCGAGCATGCCCGCCGACACCCACTTGAAGACCCAGTGCAGGGAGTGGATCTCGAACTCGTCGAAGTCCTCGGGGTGTTCGTCCCACATGCGCAGCAGGCGCGCGAAGGGCACGAACATCTTGCCCTTCTCGGAGCTGTAGTTGTAGACCTTCAGCTGGTGGACGAGCGCCTCGACGACGGCGAGCGGGATGTTCAGCCGCTCGGCCTCCACGAGCAGTTGCTCCGCGCGCGCGTTGCGCCCGGGACCCTCCGGCTGCTCGTAGTTGTCCGCCATCGCCCGGCGCAGCGTGTCGAAGTCCATGGCCGGGGTCATCGGCGGTCGTCCTTCCCGGGGTCGGTGTGGGTGGCCCATTCCAGGAGGCCGATGAAGGCGCGGTTCAGGAGCGCCGAGTCCGCGGGCCGCAGCGGGCGCTGGGCCATCAGCAGGGCCTGTCCGTACAGGGACTCCGTGGCCGTTCCGACGAGGTCCGGATCACCGAGCGAACTGATCCTGCGGATCAGCGGGTTGAGATGGTTGAGGACCAGACGCGCGCGCGGTGCGCTGCCGCGCAGCGAGCCGAGGATGCCCGCCCACAGGTCGTCGGCCTGCTCCTCGGCCTCCGCCCGGGCCTGTTCGTGACGGGCCGCCCGGTCGTCCAGATGCAGGGCGGGCACCGACAGCGGGTGGAAGGCGCGCAGCACGACGTCGCAGTTCAGCGGGTCGAGCCGGGCCCGCGCGGCGGCGAGGAAGCCGGCCAGCGCCAGCTCCTCGGCCGGGTCGACCGCGTCCAGGTGGGCCGTGACGGTGTCCGCGTCCAGCTCCGAGACGGTCGTACCCGGACGGACGGCGGGCAGGGCCTCGATCAGCTCGCTGTCGTACGTGTAGCCGCCGTTGACGACCCCGACCCCCTGCGCGGAGGCGATCGGCGCGACCTGCCGGTACTCCTCCACGGTCCGCGTGAAGTGCACCACCGGGTGCCGCTGCGCGAACTCCTCCAGGGACAGCGGTCCGTCGGTCGTCTCGAAGGGCAGCCACGGCAGCATCGTGCGCAGCATCTCCGCGTCGTGCCGAGCCAGCGACTTCACGCCCAGGTGGTGCACGGACAGGAACGCGGCCAGCCGTTCCGGGTCACCCGCCGCGAGTCCGGTCAGCCAGGACCGGATGCGCTCGCCGAGCGCCTCCCGTACGGCGGCCAGGGTCTCGTCCTCGTACAGCGACTCGCGGGACGCGGTGGGCCGCAGGCTGTCCGTGTCGAGGACGCAGCGCACGAAGAACGCCCAGTCCGGCAGAAGCTGTTCGGCCCGCTCGGTGAGCAGCATGCCCTTCAGGTGCACGCGGTGGCTCGTGCGCTGGGCGGGACTGACCGCCGTCGGCAGTACATAGGCCACACCCCGGATCCCGGCGAGCGGCACGTCCAGGTCGATCGAGTCCAGCGGAGTGAACCCGAACAGCTCCCGGCAGTGCCGGGCCAGGGCGACCCGCCGGGCGGAGGGGCTCGGGTGGGGCCGGTCCCAGGGCGCGGGCAGGTCCGCGATCGCCTCGTCGCCGACCCGTACGTCGTACGGCAGCAGCGCCCCGAAGTCGCGCGCCAGCGACCGGACCCGCTCCGGGCTCAGCCACTCGCCGGCCCCGGCCCGCGCCACCAGGTGCACGGTGGTGCCCGGCTCGGCGCGCGCCTCCTGCGGCAGGGTCCGCACGGTGTACGAGCCGTCGTCGGTCGCCGTCCACTCGACGGGCGCCGCCTCGGGCGTCCGGGCGCTGCGGCTGACCACCCGGATCCGCTCGGCGACGACGAAACACGCCAGCAACCCGATGCCGAACTGGCCGAGGAAGTCCGAACGCGCCGACTCCAGGCCGTCGTTCCGCTTGGAACTGCGGCCGATGGTCGCCAGCAGACTGTGCACGTCGGACTCGGTGAGCCCGACACCGGAGTCCTCCACCCGCAGGGTCCCGCCTTCGGCGTACAGCCGCACCGTGGTCGGGGCGTCCGGATCCTCGGCGCGCCGCGCGGTGATCGCGTCGACGGCGTTCTGCAGCAGCTCGCGCAGATAGACCTTGGGGCTGGAGTAGAGGTGATGGGAGAGGAGATCGACCAGACCGCGCAGGTCGACCTGGAACGTATGAGGTGACGGGGAGGCCTGTGACGGCTGTGAGGTCTGGGAGTCCATCGTCGCTGCGCCGGTCGGTGGGGGGACGGGCCACGGCGCGGGTCGGGCGGTCCCGGGGGCGGTGACCGCGAAGAGGGCCGGAGCGCGTCATCCTAGGCCCGGAACGAGCCGTCTGACCAGCGGATTTCCAGGACGTATACGGCAATGTCAGTGCCGTGGTGTGCAATGGATCTCGTGCCCGTGCTCGAAGAACCACTGAAGAAGGCGCTCGGTCCCGCCACCGCGAAGGTGATGGCCGAGCACCTCGGCCTGCACACCGTCGGCGACCTGCTGCACCACTACCCCCGCAGATACGAGGAGCGCGGGCAGCTCACCCACCTCGCCGACCTGCCGATGGACGAGCACGTGACGGTCGTGGCCCAGGTCGCCGACGCGCGCCTGCACACCTTCGCCTCCTCCAAGGCGCCCCGCGGCAAGGGCCAGCGCCTCGAAGTCACCATCACGGACGGCAGCGGCCGCCTCCAGCTGGTCTTCTTCGGGCACGGCGTGCACAAGCCCCACAAGGACCTGCTGCCCGGCACCCGCGCGATGTTCTCCGGCAAGGTCTCCGTCTTCAACCGCCGCCTCCAGCTCGCCCACCCGGCCTACGAACTGCTGCGCGGCGAGGGCGACGAGGCCGCGGAGAGCGTCGACAGCTGGGCGGGCGCCCTCATCCCGATCTACCCGGCGACCGCCAAGCTGGAGTCCTGGAAGATCGCCAAGTCCGTGCAGACGGTGCTGCCGAGCGCACAGGAGGCGGTCGATCCCCTCCCGGACCCGCTGCGCGACGGCCGCGGCCTGGTCACCCTCCCCGAGGCCCTCCTCAAGATCCACCGCCCGCACACCAAGGCGGACATCCACGACGCCCGAGCCCGCCTGAAGTGGGACGAGGCCTTCGTCCTCCAGGTCGCCCTGGCCCGCCGCCGCCACGCCGACGCCCAGCTCCCCGCCGTAGCCCGCGTCCCCGCGCCGGACGGCCTGCTGACCGCCTTCGACGCCAAGCTCCCCTTCACCCTCACCGAGGGCCAGCGGAAGGTCTCCAAGGAGATCTTCGACGGCCTCGCCACCGAACACCCGATGCACCGGCTGCTCCAGGGGGAGGTGGGTTCCGGAAAGGCTCAGCCCCTCGACTCGACGGTGCTGACACCCACGGGTTTCCGTCGGATGGGGGACCTGCGGGAGGGCGACGAAGTGGTCGTACCCGATGGCGAGATCGCTGTGATCGACGGGGTCTTTCCTCAGGGAGAGCGTGACGTCTGGCGCTTGGTCCTCTCCGACGGAAGTTCCGTGGAGTGCGACGACGAGCACCTCTGGATCGTCGGAACGAGCTGCGCGTGGCATCGCGGCCAGGTGCCCAAGACGATGACCACCAGGGAGATCCGTCTCGACACGTTCAAGGCGAACGGATCGTCGAAGTGGTACATCCCTCCCGCAGCTCCGGTCGACCTCGGATCGGACGTCGAGTTGCCGCTCGATCCCTACCTCTTCGGGCTGCTGTTGGGTGACGGTTCATTCCGGCATAATCTTCGTCTTTCAACGATCGACGAAGAGATCCGCGACGCCGCGGCGAGTGCTGTTGCATCGGACTGCCGGCTGGTTCCGGTGTCGGGATCACGCTGCGACTACACGATCCAGTTGAAGCAGCGCTCCGGCGGTGTCCGGAACCCAGTCATCCAGGCGCTGCGGAACCTCGACCTTTGGGGCAAGACGTCCCACGGCAAGTTCATCCCGCAGGAGTTCAAGAACACGTCCGTCAAGAACCGTCTCGCTCTCCTCCAGGGGCTGCTGGACACGGACGGCACGGTGCACAAGGACGGAATGAGTATCTCCCTTTGCTCCGCCTCGCTCAGGCTCGCGGAGGACGTCGCGTGGCTCGTGCGTTCCCTGGGCGGACGGGCTCGGGTGCTGCCCACGAAGGCCGCCTTCAACGTCTCGGTGGCGCTCCCTGTCGAATACGCACCCTTCAGGCTGTCCCGTAAGGCCGATCGGGTCTGCCCTCGCCCGAAATACAACACATTCCGACGAGGCATTCGGGCTGTGGAGTACGTGGGCCGCAAACCGGTCCAGTGCATCAGCGTTGCTCACCCGAGTCATGCCTACGTCACCGACAACTTCACTGTCACCCACAACACCATGGTGGCCCTGCGCGCCATGCTCGCCGTCGTCGACGCGGGCGGGCAGGCCGCGATGCTCGCGCCCACCGAGGTGCTCGCCCAGCAGCACCACCGGTCGGTCACCGAGATGATGGGCGAGCTGGCCGAGGGCGGGATGCTCGGCGGGGCCGAGCACTCCACGAAGGTCGTGCTGCTCACCGGCTCCATGGGGGCGGCGGGCCGGCGGCAGGCGCTGCTCGACCTGGTCACCGGCGAGGCCGGGATCGTGATCGGCACCCACGCGCTGATCGAGGACAAGGTGCAGTTCCACGATCTGGGCCTGGTCGTGGTCGACGAACAGCACCGCTTCGGTGTCGAGCAGCGCGACGCCCTGCGCGGCAAGGGCAAACAGCCCCCGCACCTCCTGGTGATGACCGCCACGCCCATCCCGCGCACGGTCGCGATGACGGTCTTCGGCGACCTGGAGACCTCCGTGCTCGACCAGCTCCCCGCCGGACGGTCCCCGATCGCCAGCCATGTCGTCCCGGCCGCGGACAAACCGCACTTCCTCACGCGCGCGTGGGAGCGCGTGCGCGAAGAGGTGGAGAACGGCCATCAGGCGTACGTCGTCTGCCCCCGCATCGGTGACGAGGACGACGACCCGAAGAAGGGCGGCAAGAAGAAGTCCCCCGAAGACGAGGCCGAGAAGCGCCCGCCGCTGGCCGTCCTGGACGTCGCCGACCAGCTCGCCAAGGGTCCCCTGCAGGGCCTGAGGGTCGAGGTCCTGCACGGCAGGATGCACCCCGACGACAAGGACGCCGTGATGCGCCGCTTCGCCGCGGGCGAGACGCACGTCCTGGTCGCCACGACCGTGATCGAGGTCGGGGTGAACGTCCCGAACGCCACCGCCATGGTGATCATGGACGCGGACCGCTTCGGCGTCTCCCAGCTCCACCAGCTGCGCGGCCGGGTCGGCCGCGGCTCGGCGGCGGGGCTGTGCCTGCTGGTCTCCGAGATGCCGGAGGCGAGCCCGGCCCGCCAGCGGCTGAACGCGGTGGCCTCGACCCTGGACGGCTTCGAGCTCTCCCGCATCGACCTCGAACAGCGCCGCGAGGGCGACGTCCTCGGCCAGGCACAGTCCGGTGTCCGCTCCTCGCTGCGCATGCTCGCCGTCATCGAGGACGAGGAGATCATCGCGGAGGCCCGCGAGGAGGCCACCGCGGTCGTCGCCGCGGACCCGGACCTCACGGGCCTGCCCGGTCTGCGCGTCGCCCTGGACGCCCTGCTGGACGAGGAACGGGAGCGGTACCTGGACAAGGGCTGAGCGGCGGCGAGGGGCCGGCGGCTGAGAGACTGGGAGGAACCGACCACCCCCAGCGCAAAGGACCCTCATGACCCGCGTGATCGCCGGCCGGGCCGGCGGACGCCGTCTGGCCGTCCCGCCGGGCACCGGCACCCGCCCCACCTCCGACCGCGCGCGCGAGGGCCTCTTCTCCACCTGGCAGTCCCTGCTCGGCGGCCCGCTGGAGGGCGAGCGCGTGCTCGACCTGTACGCCGGCTCGGGCGCCGTCGGCCTGGAGGCGCTCAGCCGCGGTGCCGGCCACACCCTGCTCGTGGAGGCGGACGCCCGCGCGGCCAAGGTCATCCGCGACAACGTGAAGACGCTGGGCCTGCCCGGCGCCGAGGTCAGAGCGGGCAAAGCGGAGCAGATCGTCAAGGCGGCGGCGCCCGAGGCACCGTACGACCTGGTCTTCCTGGACCCTCCGTACGTCGTCCCGGACGGCGATCTTCGGGAGATTCTGCTCACACTCCGCACCGGGGGCTGGCTCGCGGAGGATGCGCTCGTCACCGTGGAGCGCAGCACCAGAGGCGGTGAATTCGGCTGGCCGGACGGTTTCGAGGCCGTCAGGGCCCGTCGATACGGCGAGGGAACGTTTTGGTACGGTCGCGCCGCCTCTACGTGCGAAGACGCACGATGACCGGACCGGAGAGCGAGGGACCACTGTTGCGCCGCGCCGTCTGTCCGGGGTCATTCGACCCCATCACCAACGGACACCTCGACATCATCGCCCGCGCCTCCGCGCTCTACGACGTCGTGCACGTCGTGGTGATGATCAATCAGTCGAAGAAGGGCCTGTTCACGGTCGACGAGCGGATCGAGCTGATCCGCGAGGTCACGGCCGAGTTCGGCAACGTCCAGGTCGAGGCCTACCACGGCCTCCTCGTCGACTACTGCAAGCAGCGGGACATCCCGGCCATCGTCAAGGGCCTGCGCGCGGTCAGCGACTTCGACTACGAACTCCAGATGGCCCAGATGAACATCGGCCTCTCGGGTGTCGAGACCCTGTTCATCCCGACCAGCCCCACCTACAGCTTCCTCTCCTCGTCGCTGGTGAAGGAAGTCGCGAACTGGGGCGGTGACATCTCCCACCTGGTGCCGCCGGTGGTCCTGGAGGCGCTCAAGGGGCGGCTCGGCCAGGACTGAGCGACTGACAGTCCGTCACCCGGTGTCGGACGGCAAGGGAGTGGTCGTACAGTCGTCCCGTCCGTCTCCATCACAGCTGTAGAGAGTGGCGAGCACACGGTGGACGTGCAGAAGAAGCTCGATGAGATCGTCCAGACGGTCGGCAGTGCCCGTTCCATGCCCATGTCGGCATCGTGCGTGGTCAACCGCGCCGAGCTGCTCTCGTTGCTGGAAGAGGTGCGCCAGGCGCTGCCCGGCTCCCTCGCCCAGGCGCAGGAGCTGATCGGCGGACGCGAGGAGATGGTCGAGCGGGCCCGTCAGGAGGCCGAGCGGATCATCGAGACCGCGCACGCCGAGCGCGGCTCGCTCATCTCCGACACCGAGGTCGCCCGCCGCTCGCAGAACGAGGCGGACCGCATCCTGAACGAGTCCCGCAGGGAGGCCGAGGAGATCCGCGCGGAGGCCGACGACTACGTCGACTCCCAGCTCGCCAACTTCGAGGTCGTCCTCACCAAGACCCTCGGCTCCGTCGGCCGCGGCCGCGAGAAGCTCCTCGGCACCGGTCCGGGCCTCGACGAGCAGGGCTACGAGGACGAGGACGCCCCCGAGCGCAGCTACGACCCGGAGACCCTGCGCCGCAACGCCGACGAATACGTCGACGCCAAGCTCGGTGCCTTCGAGGCCGTCCTCGCCAAGACCCTGGAGGCCGTCGGCCGCGGCCGGGAGAAGCTCCAGGGCCGGATCGCCAGCGACGACCTCGGCGAACTCGGCTCCTTCGGGGACGACGGGACGCCGGGGGCGCACACCAGCGACGCCGACTACCTCGCCGGCCTCGCGGAGCTCTCCGACGGTCCCGAACAGGGCGCCCGGGCATCGGAGCCGGCCGCCCGGACCCCGGAGCCGGCAGCCCAGCCGTCCTACGGGCAGCAGGACGGGTACGGCTACCAGCAGCAGGCCGACCCGTACGGCTACCAGCAGCAGTACGCCCAGCAGCAGGACGCCTACGGCTACCAGCAGGCCGACCCGTACGCCGCCTACCAGCAGCAGGGCTACGACCAGCAGGGCTACGACCAGAACCAGCAGGTCTACGCCCAGCAGCAGGCCCAGGCCATGGACCAGCAGAACCACGCCCTCGACGAGGCCAGCCTCTTCGACACCAGCATGATCAGCGCGGACCAGCTCAGGGCGTACGAGCAGGGGCGCGGCGGCCACTGACCGTCCGGTCAGCAGGGGCGCGCGCGGCCGCCCGGCCGGGGGCGGGCGTGCACCGGATTGGGCCGAGAGCGAAAGGTCCAGTATCCTGGCTCTTCGGTCGCGTGTACGTCCGCGATCAACGCTGCCCGCGGTACACCGGGGGTGGCATCCCCTGAGATCGAGAACCGAAAGCAGTCATGGCTCTGAACGCCCGCCTCGACCACCGCAATCCTCTCGTGTTCGACACACACGAGCTGGGGCGGCGTCCTGGCGCGCTCCAGCGCCTGACCCGCACGATCGACGCTCCCAGGGATCTCGGGATCCAGGGTGTCATCGGAGTGCCGGAAGGCGCCCCGGTGGAGCTCGAACTCCGTCTCGAGTCGGTCATGGAAGGGGTGCTTGTCACAGGCACCGCCCGTGCATCGGCCGAGGGGGAGTGCGTAAGGTGTCTTGAGCCGCTTGAGCAGGTGCTCGAAGCGGATTTCCAGGAGATGTTCTCGTACCCTGACGCCGACGACCGGGGCCGCCCCAAGGCGGAGCCGGCCGACGACGCCGAGGAAGACGAGGACACGCTCCCTCTCGAGGACGGATTGTTCGACCTCGAACCCGTGCTGCGTGATGCGGTGGTGCTCGCACTGCCGATGCAGCCGGTGTGCCAGGACGACTGCCCGGGTCTGTGCTCCGAATGCGGAGTCCGGCTCGCGGACGACCCGGACCACCACCATGACGCCGTCGACATCCGTTGGGCGGCACTGCAGGGACTCGCCGGTTCACTCGAAGATGGCGAGAAGGACGAGATGAGCGGCGCCGAAGCGGGCGTCGACGAGAAGCAGGAGAAGTAGCCGTGGCTGTTCCGAAGCGGAAGATGTCGCGCAGCAACACGCGCCACCGCCGGTCGCAGTGGAAGGCTGCGGTCCCCACCCTGGTTGCGTGCGAGCGCTGCCACGAGCCCAAGCTGCAGCACATCGCGTGCCCGGCCTGTGGCACCTACAACAAGCGCCAGGTCCTCGAGGTCTGAGCGGCTGGTGAGAGGTCTGATGTCTGACGCCAAGGCGGATTCAACCGCCAAGAAAAAGGCGGACAACACAGCCTCGTCCCACACGCTTCTGGAAGGGCGGCTCGGCTACAAGCTCGAGTCCGCCCTTCTGGTGCGTGCGCTGACCCACCGTTCCTACGCGTACGAGAACGGCGGTCTGCCGACCAACGAGCGTCTGGAGTTCCTCGGGGACTCCGTACTCGGCCTTGTGGTCACGGACACGCTGTACCGCACCCACCCCGACCTGCCCGAGGGCCAACTGGCCAAACTGCGGGCCGCGGTGGTCAATTCTCGTGCACTTGCGGAGGTGGGCCGCGGCCTCGAACTCGGCTCCTTCATCCGGCTCGGCCGGGGCGAGGAAGGCACGGGAGGCCGGGACAAGGCGTCCATCCTCGCCGACACCCTTGAAGCGGTGATCGGCGCTGTCTATCTCGACCAGGGTCTGGAGGCCGCGGGCGAACTCGTCCACCGGCTCTTCGACCCGCTGATCGAGAAGTCCTCGAATCTCGGTGCCGGCCTGGACTGGAAGACCAGCCTCCAGGAGCTCACCGCGACCGAGGGGCTCGGGGTTCCCGAGTACCTGGTCACGGAGACCGGCCCGGACCACGAGAAGGTCTTCACTGCTGCCGCCCGCGTCGGAGGCGTCTCGTACGGCACCGGCACCGGCCGCAGCAAGAAGGAGGCGGAGCAGCAGGCCGCGGAATCCGCGTGGCGTGCCATCCACTCCGCCGCGGACGAACGCGCGAAGTCGGCCCAGGCCGCCGAACAGGTGGCTCGTGCCGCCCAGCAGGCGGCTCAGGACATCGAGGAGACCGCCGACACCTCCTCGACGCCCACCACCGACACGGCCACGGCCTGAATCCTTCACCCCCCGCACGGACCGCGGTGTTCGCGGCCCGTGCGAGGGACCCGCACCAACGGACCCCGCCCCGGCGCACTCGCGCCGCGGCGGGGTCCGCGCGTTGCCGGGCCCGGCGTTGCCGTGCCACGCGTCCCGCGTTGCCGCGCCCGGCGTTCCGCCTCCCCCCCTTCCGGGACGGACCGCCTTCCGGGACGGACCCCCTTTCGGGACGGACCGCCCGCCGACGCCCGCCGCCGGGCGCGATGTACCCTTCCGGCATCACCGGCCAAGCCCGCCCCTCAGGAGGAGTCCCGTGCCCGAGCTGCCCGAAGTCGAAGTCGTGCGGCGGGGGTTGGAGCGCTGGGTCACCGGGCGGGTCGTGCGATCCGTGGACGTCCGGCATCCGCGGGCGGTGCGGCGGCATCTGGCGGGCCCCGACGGCTTCGCGAAGGCGCTCGCCGGGCACCGGGTGGGCGAGGCGATGCGCCGCGGCAAGTACCTGTGGCTGCCCCTCGACGACTCGCCGTACTCCGTGCTCGCGCACCTGGGCATGAGCGGTCAGCTCCTCGTGCAGCCGGAGGACGCCGCCGAGGAGAAGCATCTGCGCATCCGCGTCCGCTTCGACGACGACCGCGGCACCGAGCTGCGCTTCGTCGACCAGCGCACCTTCGGCGGGCTGTCCCTGCACGAGAACACCGCGGACGGCCTCCCCGACGTCATCGCGCACATCGCCCGCGACCCGCTCGACCCCCTCTTCGACGACGCCGCGTTCCACACCGCGCTGCGGGCCCGCCGTACGACCCTCAAGCGCGCCCTGCTCGACCAGTCGCTGATCAGCGGTGTCGGGAACATCTACGCGGACGAGGCGCTGTGGCGCTCCAAGCTGCACTACGAACGCCCGGCCGGAACCATGACCCGGCCGCGCACCGCCGAACTCCTCGGCCACGTCCGCGACGTCATGAACGACGCCCTCGCCGCCGGGGGGACGAGCTTCGACAGCCTGTACGTCAACGTGAACGGCGAGTCGGGCTACTTCGACCGCTCGCTCGACGCGTACGGGCGCGAGGGCGAACCCTGCCGCCGCTGCGGGACCCCGATGCGCCGGCGGGCCTGGATGAACCGCTCCAGCTACTTCTGCCCGCGCTGCCAGCGCGCACCGCGCCCGGCGGTCTGACGATCTGACGGTACGGGCGTCCGGTCCGACGGTCCGAGGCGCCGCCCCGGATCCACGCGCCCCTACGCCCTACGCCTCTTTCCGGGCCTCGTTCTGGGCCGCGCGGGTCTCGTCGTAGCGCCCACGGGCTTCCAGGACGTCGTCCATGCGCCCTTCGACGAAGCCGATGAGGGCCAGCAGGCGCTCGGCGACCTCGCGGCCCAGCGGTGTGAGGGTGTAGTCGACGCGCGGCGGGTTCGTGGGCCACGCGTCACGGTGCACCAGACCGTCGCGCTCCAGCGCGTGCAGGGTCTGCGAGAGCATCTTCTCGCTGACGCCGTCGACCCGGCGGCGCAGCTCGTTGAACCGGAAGGTGCCCTCGTACAGCGCCCCCAGCGTGAGCGAGCCCCAGCGGCCGGTGACGTGTTCCAGCGTGCCCCGGGACGGACAGTCGCGGGCGAACACGTCGTACGCGAGGTCCTTGCCGCCGGCGCACACGGCGCCCTCGCCGCTCCCGGCGCGCTCCGTGATCCGCGCGGACGATTCCATACGACCAGCATACTCAGCCACAGCGCCACCCGGCAGGTTGCACTAACTCCTGGTCAGTGTCTCGAGTCCGCACGTCGATTGCCCATGGGGCTGTCGCCGGACCGGAATCGCTTCAACGACCGCGGATGGCGGCCGGCGCCTCGGGTCGCGGGGGAGAGCGTCAAGGCTGTCAGCGAGTACCTGGGGCACCATGACCCCGGCTTCACGCTGCGGACGTACCCGCACCTGATGCCATCGGCCGGGACTCGGACTCAGGTCGCCGGATGACCCGGAAACACGACATGGCCGACCCCCCCGAGCGGGTCGGCCATGTGATCCGCGGCTGTCTCCGTAGCCGAAGAAGTGAGGGGCCGGGTCTCCGACCTGCACCCCTGCAACCGATCAACGCTGCGACCTGCGGCTTAGTCGTCGACGGTTGTCGGCGTTGGTCGCCGTTGAGCACCCTCGGACGGCCCGGAGACGGCCCGAGGGGGCGCCGTGTGCTGCACTCAACGCGAACTTGCCGGTGCCGCACGGCCAAGGTGTGCCGAGGACGGTGGCGATGCCCCCAAGCAGCAGCGGCAGCATGAGGCCATTGGCATATGCGGCGAAGTCGAGCGCGTCCTCAGCGTGATTACTCAATGCTACTGATTCAATCCGATTGGTGACTAGTCGTGACGTGCACGACGTCCGTAACCAAGGAGAGAACCCTCATGCGACGCATGCTCACCAAGGCGGCCGGCCTGGCCGCCGTCGGCGTGCTGGCCTTCGCCACGGCGCAGCCCACTCAGGCCAACACCCTCAGCAGGCAGCCCGGCCACGCCGCCGCCGAGAGCTCCGCGTACTTCGTGATGACCGACGTCACGCGGGAGGAATTCGTCATCAAGCTGACCAAGCCCGGGGACATCGAGCACGCCCGGGAACTCGTCAGCGGGCAGACCACCGACCGTCCCCACGTGCTCACGCGGATCGTCAAGCGGCAGGCCTCCTACAACCCGCGCTGGAGCTACCACAACAACCCCGACTACACGGAATTCTTCGACCAGGCCATCGAAGTCTGTGACGCGGTCATCCCGTACGTCGAAGACCACATCGACGAAGCCGGCGGCGCCTTCCTGCCCGGCCAGTACTGGTGCGACTGGACCTCGCGCCTCATCAGGGAAATCCCCGCCCCGTAGCTGACCGGCAAGGCCGACCGGAACCGTACCCTCACGACGCCCCGACCCACACAGGGCCACTCGGGCCGACCGTTCGCGGTCGGCCCGCGCACATGCGCCCGATGGTCCCCCTGGCCATGCTTCCCCAGGGTCGGCCGCACTCCACAAGAACGGCCGGAGCCGCTGACTGCTACCGACGGACAGTCTTGAAATCTGCCGGCTTCGCCTTCCCGGGTTCGAATCCTGGCGCCGCCACCCGAATGGGAATCAACTCCTGACCAGCAAGTCTGGTCAGGGGCCGTTCTCGTTCCCGGCTCACGTCAGTGTCCGCCGCTCCCCGCTGTTTTTCGACCGAACGGGCACGAGAGGGGCACGTCGACTGGCGTCCTCTAGGCGTAGGCGGCCAGCAGCGCGGCAAGTAGCCCAGCCCCCACAGCTGTGAAGACCCGTGGCTTCCTCCAGCCCGGTCCCGAAGCCTGGCGGTTCAGCTCCCACATGAGCACCAGGCCGGCACCAAGGCCCAGCGCGTCGCGCAGCAGGAAAATGGTGGTGTTCACTGGGCGCCTCCAGGAGCCTTCGAACGGCAGACGCTCATTTCAGTAAACCGAGATCGTGCAGTCCTTGGACGGGATGCCGGCGAGTTCACACGCGGCCGCGTCTTCCTGGCTCGCGGACGGGTGTTGCTGGAGATACGCCGCCGTCGCGCGCGTCCCGGCGTCGAAGCAGGTCGGATTCTGTCTCACGATCATGCCGAGGATCTTCAGCCGTGCCGTGGCGATCTCGTACTGTCTGCTGGTGTCTGCCCCTTGCGCGATCCGCTGCTGCTGCTTCCGGAACTGGCCGGCCCGCGCCTCGAATTCCTGGTTCGCCTGCGCGCACGTGGTCGACTGCTCGGACGCGTCGTCGTGCTGCGTCGCTCCGACGGCGTAGCCGCCCAGGGCGACGGTGATTGCTCCTGCGCTGACCAGTGCGATCATCGAACGCTTCATGGCCGGGGATCGTATACGCCCAGGTGAGGCCGCTCGTCACCGGTGCCGACCGGCCCATCGACGTGGTTATCGTTCTCGACTCGGGCCCGCGCTCGCGCGGGCACTTGATGGGGTAGAGAAATCTGTGACGCCGGTCTGCTTGAAGGGCCGTGCTCCGCCTTGTCGCTTGTCGGCTCGCAGGTCGGAGCCTGTGTCAGCCTCTCCCTCGGTATGGCCTTGTCCGGCGCGACAAGCGACAAGCGCGCCAGCGGGGTGCGCCACGAGAAGAGCAAGAAGGAGCGGCTTACGGCCGCTGAGACTGAGTGCTTCATCTGGCGGGTGAGGACGTCAGTTGGCGGGCCACAGTGGCTCAGCCGGTGGGCACCGGTCCGTCTCCGGCGACCTCGCGTCGGCAATCGGTGCTGGCATCGGGGCGGGGCTCACGGCTTCCGGCAGGTGTGATCCCGAGACGGAGGAGGCACCGGACGTACAACCGTTGGAGATCGGCAAGGGTCTAGCGATCGAAGGACCGTTCCCCCGGAAGACACCGTCCGTTTACCCGCGTCCCAGCAGAGGATCTCTCCATGCCGATACCCCCGCACAACCGTCGCGCCCCCCGAGCCGCTGTCGCCGCCCTCGGCGCCGCCGGCCTGATCGTGCTGGCCGCGGCTCCCGCCGCCTTCGGCGATGGAGCCGTATCCGACCTGGTCGTCGGAGGCATCGAGCCGATCCACGGGTTGAAACCGGGGGACACCTTCGACCTGCCGGTCACCGTGGCGAACAAGGGCACCGGGGCCGCCGAGAAGGTGTGGGTCTCCTACTCCGTCACCCGGGGGCTCGACTTCGTGGACGTTCCCTCCAATTGCCGTGTACAGCACATTAGGACCTACGACGAGATGACCGAGAACTGGGCCGCGACGTGCGCGTTCGACCAGGCGGTGGAGCCGGGCGTCGTCTACACGCCCGAGAAGCCTCTCCGTGTCAAGGTACTGGACCGCGCGTACATAGACAGGCTGCGTGTGCGTGTCGAGGACGGCGGCGCCCCGATGGACGACGAGAACGGAGATCCGTCGGTGGCGGGGACCGCGCCGGCGGTGAAACTGGTCGAGCGACCGGCCGGGGGCGAGGGTTCCGCGAGACGTGTCCGTGTGCCGGTCACCTCGGTCAACACGGCCGACTACCAGGTGACGGGTGCCGCGTTGAGGGGGCGGGCCGGTGACACGGTGACGATGAAGGTGAAGTTCGCCAACGCCGGGCCCGCCTGGCTTCTGGAAGAGGAAGTGGAGCGGGGCGTCCAGATCATGATCACGCCTCCCGCCGGAACCTCGGTCGTCAAGCGCGACTACTACTGCCACGCCGAGGGCGGGAAGTACCGCTGCCCAGCGCACCTCGGTATGAACATGGCCGAGGACGCCCAAATGGTCTACACCTTCAAGCTGAAGATCGACAAGCGGATCGCGGGCGCCAAGGGCTCGATCGCGCTGACCACCGAACCACGGCCGTTCGACCACAACAAGGCCAACGACAAGGCCGACATCACGCTGGACGTCACGGGCGGGGGGTCGACCGGCTCGACGGGCGGCTCGACCAGCGGCTCCAACGGTTCGACGGGCGGCTCGGCAGATGGCACGGGCGGCTCGACCGGCGGCTCGGCAGATGGCACGGGCGGCTCGACCGGCGGGTCGTCGTCGACCGGTGACGACGGAACGACGTCGAACGGCGGCAACCTGGCAGAGACCGGCTCCTCGACACTGCCGATCACGGGCGCGGCTGCCGCGGCAGTGGTCACGGGGGCGGGCACGCTCCTCATCGCGCGCCGCCGCCGGGCCCGGAACCTGAGCTGACAACCGTCCGACGCGAGCGGTGGTACCCGTCCCGGGCCTCTGGTCCGGGGCTTCCGCGCTGCTTTGATCGGTGGCGCCTCAGGCGGTTCCCGGTTCCGAGCCGACTTGTTCGAGTCCGGACGCATCTCCGCCACGTCGTGCTGCTCGACGAGACCGGACTGATCGAGGTATCCGGCGACCGTCGACGACCAGGCCTGCGAGAGACTCCTCGTCGATCGCCATCGTCGGTTCGGGTGCAAGCCGGGGGGACTTCATGGTGAAGCATGGCCGGGCCGTGGATCTGTCGGACGGCTAAACCCTTCGCCAGCCGGGCGGGCCGGCCGATCCCGGAGATCGATCTGCCCTTCGTCGACGGGCTCGGCCTCAGTGCCTTCGCGCAGGTTGGGAGTGGTGCACGTCGTGCGGCAGGTCAAGTTGCTGCGGCTGCATCGCCCGGTGTTCGCCCCGCCGAAGGGCGGCAAGGAACGCGACGTGCCCTGCCGGAGTCTGTCGCCTTCGCGCTGGCCAAGCACCTCAAGCGGTACCCGGCCGTCAGGATCACGCTGTCTTGGAAGACCCCGGACGGTCCGCCCGTCACGGCATCGCCGATCTTCACCGGACCCATGGGGTTGTCGATGACCGGAACCGCTTCAACGACCGCGAATGGCGGCCGGCGCTGCGGGCCGCGGGGGAGAGCGTCAAGGCGGTCAGCGAGTACCTGGGGCGTCGTGACCCCGGCTTCACGCTGCGGACGTACCCGCACCTGATGCCGTCGGCCGGGACTCGGACCCGGGCCGCCGGGTGACCCGGAAACACGACATGGCCGACCCCCCGAGCGGGTCGGCCATGTGATCCGCGGCTGTCTCAGTAGCCGAAGTCCTGCGTCCACCAAGGGCCGCCCTCGGCGAAGTGGACTCCGACGCCGAGGGTCTTGAAGTCGCAGTTCAGTATGTTGGCCTTGTGGCCGGGGCTGTTCATCCAGGCCTCCATGACGGCTGCCGCGTCGGCCTGGCCGCGGGCTATGTTCTCGCCGCCGAGGCTGGCTATCCCGGCCGTCGCCGCACGGTCCCACGGGCTGAGCCCGCTCGGGTCCGTGTGGTCGAAGAAGTCACGCGCCGCCATGTCCTCGCTGAAGGTCTGGGCCAGGTCCGTCAGGGCGCTGTTCGCGGCGACCGGGCTGCAACCGACCTTGGCGCGCTCGTCGTTGACGAGCTTGAGCACCTCGGCCTCGGCGGCGGTCTGAGCGGACACGTCCACCGGGGTCTTGGCGACCGGGGCCTTCGTCTCCTTCTTGGAGGGCTTCGAAGCTTCGGGAGCCTTGGGCTCCTTCGTCTCCTTCTCCTTGGAGGACCCGTTGCCCTGCTCCTTCGGCGGCTCCGTCGCGGTCGGAGCGGCCGACGGCGGCGTGGAGGTCGAGGGGGCGACGGTCGAGGGGGTCGTCGTGCGACCGGAGCCGCGGCTGGTCGACGTGCCCTCACGGGCGTCCGCGCTGCCCGAGGTGCCGCCCTGCGGGGCGTCCACGTTGGAGGGCGAGCTCGCGGCCTGGATGCTGTCGGAGTTGTTGCTGCCACCGCCGAGCGCGTAGTTGTCGGCGCCGGGCACGACACCGGCCGCGACGGCCACGGTGCCGAGGGCCACGGCCGCCGAGACGCCGAGCAGTCCGGTCTTGACCGGGCTCGGACCCTTCCGCTTGCGGTGCGAGCGGGCCGCGGCGGCGGACGGGAGATCGGCGACGGCCGCGTAGCCGTACAGGTTCTCCGGCCCGTAGCTTTCCGTGTGGGTCCCGCTCGTATCTGTGACTCCGGTGGCGCGCCCTGTGGCGGCGCGGCCGGCGTCGGAGCGTCGGTGGCGTCCCATCTCTTGGGCCTTCCTCGATCTCGAGTCAGCGATCCTCATCTAAACCTCACCCGAAAGAGTGAGTTTCTAATGAGACTCATTGGGTCGGGACGGTACCCCATGGCGCGAGGGGAGGATGTGCTCCAGGAGACATTGTCCGGTTAGCGTGCAGCCATGAACGAGGTTTCACGGCTGGTCGTCTGGGTCCGCGGACGGGTCCAAGGTGTGGGTTTCCGCTGGTTTACGCGGGCCAGGGCGCTGGAGATCGGGGGGCTGAGTGGTTTTGCTCTCAATCTCGACGACGGACGCGTCCAGGTGGTCGCGGAGGGCCCCCGAGCCGGCTGCCAGAGTCTGCTCGACTGGCTCCAGGGAGACGACACGCCCGGCCAGGTGGACGGAGTGACTGAGATCTGGGACACGCCCCGCGGGATCTACGACAGCTTCGCCATCCGCTGACGATGATGCCCGAGAAGGCCCCCGGAAGGTGGCGTGGAGTATGCCAACGGCACCCGTCAGTAGTGGAAACGGCCTGGTGGTTGCCAAGAACGGCTCGAAGTGGCAGGCTCCCGAGATAACGATGATCCCGACGCCCTGAGGGCCCCGCCGGAGTCGCAGCGCCGCCGTTTCACAAGCCGCGCGACAGTGGGTTGCCCGCCGATACGGGGTGTGATCGTGTTGACCGTCAAACTTTTTGGTGAGACGCTGAAAGCCCCGCGCACCTTAGCTGTTTGGCATGTGGAACGGCAGCAGGACATCAGCAGTGTCAAGCATCGCGGGTGCGATTCCCTCACGACCCACACCGCTTCGGTCGGTCACTCAGTGTGGAGGACCATCCATCATGGCAAAGGCGCTTCTCGGTTACGTCGGCGGTTCCGACCCGCGACTCATTGCCGAGATGCGACGGCTCCAGCAGCGCGTCCAGGACCTCGAATCCGAGCTCGTACGGATCCAGGCCGAGAACGACGCGCTCGCGGCTGCCGCTTCTCACGACTCGCTTCTCGAGAGCATCGACGTACCCCAGGCGGAGCCTGCGCTCACCTGACCACTGCACCGCACCATGACAGCAGTGGTTGGGCAGCCCGAATCAACCGCTAAGTTGTCGGATTTGCAAGGGACGCCGTCCGGCGTCCCTTCTTTCTTTCCCCCCGGGCACCCCTCCCCCTCTTCAACGTCTGGTGTGCCCTGCGCGTTCATGGGCGAAACCGCGCGTTCATGGAGTGAGACCGGCCCGAAAGGTAGAGTCCAGCGGCGTGCACCTCAAGGCCCTGACCCTGCGGGGGTTCAAGTCGTTCGCCTCGGCGACCACGCTGCGGTTCGAGCCGGGCATCACCTGTGTCGTGGGCCCCAACGGCTCGGGCAAGTCCAACGTCGTGGACGCGCTCAGCTGGGTCATGGGCGAGCAGGGGGCCAAGTCGCTGCGCGGCGGCAAGATGGAGGACGTCATCTTCGCCGGCACCACCGGGCGTCCGCCGCTCGGCCGTGCCGAGGTCTCCCTCACCATCGACAACTCCGACGGGGCGCTGCCCATCGAGTACGCCGAGGTCACCATCACGCGGATCATGTTCCGCAACGGCGGCAGCGAGTACCAGATCAACGGCGACACCTGCCGACTGCTCGACATCCAGGAGCTGTTGTCCGACTCCGGCATCGGCCGTGAGATGCACGTCATCGTCGGACAGGGCCAGCTCGACTCCGTCCTGCACGCCGACCCGATGGGCCGCCGCGCCTTCATCGAGGAGGCGGCGGGCGTCCTCAAGCACCGCAAGCGCAAGGAGAAGGCGCTGCGGAAACTGGACGCGATGAAGGCGAACCTCGCCCGCGTCCAGGACCTGACCGACGAACTGCGGCGCCAGCTCAAGCCGCTCGGCCGGCAGGCCGCCGTGGCCCGCCGCGCCGCCGTCATCCAGGCCGACCTGCGCGACGCCCGGCTGCGGCTCCTCGCCGACGACCTCGTACGTCTGCGCGGGGCGCTCCAGTCCGAGATCGCCGACGAGGCCGCGCTCAAGGAGCGCAAGGAATCCGCCGAGGCCGAGCTGAAGCAGGCACTCCAGCGGGAGGCCCTGCTGGAGGACGAGGTACGGCAGCTGACGCCGCGTCTCCAGCGCGCCCAGCAGACCTGGTACGAACTCTCCCAGCTCGCGGAGCGGGTGCGCGGCACGGTCTCGCTGGCGGACGCGCGGGTGAAGAGCGCCACCTCGGTGCCCGCGGAGGAACGGCGCGGACGCGACCCCGAGGACATGGAGCGCGAGGCCGCCCGCGTCCGCGAGCAGGAGGCCGAACTCGAAGCGGCCCTGGAGGCGGCCGAGCGCGCCCTGGAGGACACCGTCGCGCACCGCGCCGAACTGGAACGCGAACTCACCGTCGAGGAGCGCCGGCTCAAGGACGTGGCCCGCGCCATCGCCGACCGCCGCGAGGGCCTCGCCCGCCTGGGCGGCCAGGTCAACGCCGCCCGTTCGCGCGCCGCTTCCGCGCAGGCCGAGATCGACCGGCTCGCCGCCTCCCGCGACGAGGCCCAGGAGCGCGCGGTCACGGCCCAGGAGGAGTACGAGCAGCTGAAGGCCGAGGTCGACGGTCTCGACGCGGGCGACGCCGACCTCGCCGAGCAGCACGAGGCGGCCAGGCGGGCCCTGTCCGACGCGGAGGCCGCGCTGACCGCCGCCCGCGAGGCCGCCACCGCCGCCGAACGGGGGCGGGCCGCCACCCGGGCCCGCCGTGACGCCCTCGCCCTCGGCCTGCGGCGCAAGGACGGCACGGGAGCGCTGCTCGGCGCCACGGACCGGCTCACCGGGGTCCTCGGTCCCGCCGCCGGACTGCTCTCGGTCACCTCCGGCTTCGAGGTCGCGCTCGCCGCCGCGTTCGGCGCGGCCGCCGACGCCGTCGCGGTCGCCACCCCCGCCTCGGCCGCCGAGGCCATCCGCCTGCTGCGCAAACAGGACGCGGGCCGCGCGGCCCTGCTGCTCGCCGGAACACCCGAGGAACCCGCCGCCGAGGCCCACGTCGGCGCCGGACCGGCGGACGGCGCCTCCAGGGACGTACCCCTTGACCACGACGCGCCGCCGTACGCCGCCGATCTCGTCCGGGGCCCCGCCGAACTGATGCCCGCCGTACGACGCCTGCTGCGCGGGATCGTCGTCGTCGGCACCCTGGAGGAGGCCGAGGACCTGGTCCAAGCGCGGCCCGGACTCACCACGGTGACCGCCGAGGGCGACCTGCTTTCGGCGCACTTCGCGCACGGCGGGTCCGCCGGAGCGCCCAGTCTGCTCGAAGTGCAGGCCTCCGTGGACGAGGCGGCGGCCGAACTGGAGGAACTGGCCGTCCGCTGCGAGGAGTTGGCCGAGGCGCAGCGGCTGGCCACCGAACAGCGCAAGGAACGGGCCGCGCTCGTCGAGGAGCTGGGGGAGCGGCGGCGGGCCGCCGAGCGGGAGAAGTCGTCCGTCGCGCAGCAGCTCGGCCGGCTGGCCGGGCAGGCGCGGGGCGCCGCGGGCGAGGCCGAGCGGAGCACCGCGGCGGCCGCCCGGGCGCAGGAAGCGCTCGACCGGGCCGTGACCGAGGCCGAGGAACTGGCCGAACGGCTCGCCGTGGCCGAGGAGATGCCCGTCGAGGAGGAACCCGACACCTCGGTACGGGACCGGCTCGCCGCGGACGGCGCCAACGCGCGGCAGACGGAGATGGAGGCCCGGCTCCAGGTGCGCACGCACGAGGAGCGGGTCAAGGGCCTCGCGGGACGGGCCGACTCGCTGGACCGCGCCGCCCGCGCCGAACGCGAGGCACGCGCGCGTGCGGAGCAGCGCCGGGCGCGGCTGCGTCACGAGGCGGCCGTCGCCGCGGCCGTCGCCTCCGGCGCACGGCAACTGCTCGCGCACGTCGAGATCTCGCTCGCCCGTGCCGAGGAGGAGCGCACCGCGGCCGACAGCGCGAAGGCCCGCCGTGAGCAGGAGCTCGTGACCGCGCGGGGCCGGGGCCGCGATCTCAAGGCGGAGCTCGACAAGCTCACCGACTCGGTGCACCGGGGCGAGGTGCTCGGCGCCGAGAAGCGGATGCGCATCGAGCAGCTGGAGGCGAAGGCGCTGGACGAACTCGGCGTCGAGCCGGCGGGACTCGTCGCGGACTACGGCCCCGACCAGCTCGTACCGCCGTCGCTGCCCGCCGAGGGCGAGGAACTGCCCGAGGACCCCGAGCACCCGCGCAACCAGCCCCGGCGGTTCCACCGCGCCGAGCAGGAGAAGCGGCTCAGGTCGGCCGAGCGGGCGTACCAGCAGCTCGGCAAGGTCAATCCGCTGGCCCTGGAGGAGTTCGCCGCGCTGGAGGAGCGCCACAAGTTCCTCAGCGAGCAGCTGGAGGACCTCAAGAAGACGCGCGCCGACCTTCTCCAGGTGATCAAGGAGGTCGACGAGCGCGTCGAGCAGGTCTTCACCGAGGCGTACCGGGACACCGCCCGGGAGTTCGAGGGCGTCTTCGGCCGGCTGTTCCCGGGCGGCGACGGGCGGCTCATCCTGACCGACCCCGACAACATGCTCACCACGGGTGTCGACGTGGAGGCCAGGCCGCCGGGCAAGAAGGTCAAGCGGCTCAGCCTGCTCTCCGGCGGCGAACGGTCGCTGACCGCTGTCGCGCTGCTCGTGTCGATCTTCAAGGCGCGCCCCAGCCCGTTCTACGTGATGGACGAGGTCGAGGCCGCGCTGGACGACACCAACCTCCAGCGGCTGATCAGGATCATGCAGGAGCTGCAGGAGGCCTCCCAGCTCATCGTGATCACGCACCAGAAGCGCACGATGGAGGTCGCCGACGCGCTGTACGGCGTCTCCATGCAGGGCGACGGCGTCTCGAAGGTCATCAGCCAGCGCCTGCGCTGATCGCCGGGCACGTCATCGGCTAGCGCCCGCGCTGATCGCCGGGCAGGTCGCCGGGCCGCCGCCTACGGCTGGTCGTCCGGTTCCGGCGGATCCTCGCCCAAGCCCACGCCCTCGTCGGCGAGTTCGGCGAGCACCTCGGCGTGGCAGCGCTCGGGAACGCACCAGCAGCCGAGGCGGTGGCCGCGCAGGGCGGGGAGCCGGGCCAGCAGCTCCGGGCGTGCCAGCAGGTAGGCGCGGTACATCTCGACGACCTCCTCCCGGGTGCCGTCGTGGCCCGGGCGGAACGGGCTCGCCAGCGGGGAGCCGGCCAGATGCCAGCCGCCCCGGTGCACGGCGCGCCCCACGTACACCACGTCGGCGTACGCGGGATCGTCGCGGTGGCCCTTGAGGTTGACGACCGTGGTCTGCGGCATGCCCGGATCCTCGTCGCTCCGGGGGCCGCGGGCAACGTGAACACGGCCGGTGCCGGGACGGGCGTCCGGAGTCGCTCCGCGGACCGCGACCCGTGCCTCGCGCCCCGCGGGCGGCTCCCGGAGGGCGGGCTCCCCGCGTGCCGCTGGGCCGCCGGCCCACCGTGTTCCGCGGGCCCCGCCCACCGCATGCCGCGCGTCACACCTCGGACGCCGTTCGTGACCGGCGCCCCGGAGCAGCCTTCCGTCCAGCGCCCGAGCCGGTGGCTCCGGCGCGCCCGATCAGCCGAACGGGTCGGCCGCGGGCAAGCCGACACGCCGTGGAATTCGCCGACTTCACCCGGCGGGGCGCGGGTTCGGCCGGGTGGGCTTCGTGGGCTTCGTTGGGCCATTCAGGCACTTGATGTTCAAGTCTTGAACACAACTGCGCCACGTCGGCGGGGGATATTCACAAGTACCCAAGTTTGACTTCGAAAGTTGAAGGCATATTCTCTCCGACGTTGCTTTTACCTTCAGGTGGTGGCCCGCGTGAACCTGTGCGCCACTGGTAACCACCAGCGAAGGCTTTCGCCCCCCACCCCCGGCAGCGAGGCCGGTGGCCCGAGGAGTCTTACGTGACCAGCGGATCGCAGGCACCTATGTCAGAAGCCAGGTCGGCTCATCCCGAGCATCTCGGGCATGTCATCTTCATCGCGGCGGCGGCCGCGATGGGCGGCTTCCTGTTCGGCTACGACAGTGCCGTGATCAACGGCGCGGTCGAGGCCATCCGGGACCGTTACGACATCGGCTCCGCGACCCTGGCCCAGGTCATCGCCATCGCGCTGATCGGCTGTGCCATCGGCGCAGCGTCCGCCGGCCGCATGGCCGACCGCATCGGACGCATCCGTTGCATGCAGATCTCCTCGGTCCTCTTCACCGTCAGCGCGGTCGGCTCGGCGCTGCCCTTCGCGCTGTGGGACCTCGCCTTCTGGCGCATCGTCGGCGGATTCGCCATCGGCATGGCCTCCGTCATCGGCCCCGCCTACATCGCCGAGGTCTCCCCGGCCGCGTACCGCGGACGGCTCGGCTCGTTCCAGCAGGCCGCGATCGTCGTCGGCATCGCCATCTCGCAGCTCGTCAACTACGCCATCCTGAACGCCGCCGACGGCGACCAGCGCGGTCAGCTCTTCGGCATCGAGGCCTGGCAGGTCATGCTCGGCGTCATGGTCATCCCGGCCGTCCTCTACGGTCTGCTCTCCTTCGCCATCCCCGAGTCGCCGCGCTTCCTGCTCGAAGTGGGCCGCAGGGACCGTGCCCGTGAGGTGCTCAAGGAGGTCGAGGGCGACAAGATCGACCTGGACGCCCGCGTCGCCGAGATCGAGCACGCCATGAAGCGCGAGCACAAGTCGACCTTCAAGGACCTGCTCGGCGGCGGCTTCCTCTTCCTGCCGATCGTCTGGGTCGGCATCGGCCTTTCGGTCTTCCAGCAGTTCGTCGGCATCAACATCGCGTTCTACTACTCCGCGACGCTGTGGCAGTCGGTCGGCGTCGACCCGACGGACTCGTTCTTCTACTCGTTCACCACGTCGATCATCAACATCATCGGCACCGTGATCGCCATGATCTTCGTGGACCGTGTCGGCCGTAAGCCGCTCGCCCTCATCGGCTCGGTGGGTATGGCCATCGGTCTCGGCCTGGAGGCCTGGGCCTTCTCCTTCGACCTCGTCGACGGCAAGCTGCCGGCCGCCCAGGGCTGGGTCGCCCTGATCGCCGCCCACGTCTTCGTCCTCTTCTTCGCCCTCTCCTGGGGTGTCGTGGTCTGGGTCTTCCTCGGCGAGATGTTCCCGAACCACATCCGCGCCGCCGCGCTCGGTGTCGCCGCCTCCGCGCAGTGGATCGCCAACTGGGCCATCACCGCGAGCTTCCCGTCGCTGGCCGACTGGAACCTCTCCGGCACCTATGTGATCTACACGTGCTTCGCCGTCCTCTCCATCCCCTTCGTGCTCAAGTTCGTCAAGGAGACGAAGGGCAAGACCCTGGAGGAGATGGGCTGACCGCCCGCGTCACCGGCGGCTCCCCACGGCCGCCGGTGATTCCCCGGAACTCGGGGAGAAGGGCCAAGTCCCCGCTGCCCCTCTCCTCGTACTCGTGAAAGAGGGCGTGCCGCCCCGGCTCGGACCGTCAGGTCACGCGAGCCGGGGCAGCACGCTTTCGCAGAAGAGACGCAGGCTGCGCCAGCCCTCGTCCACGGGCATCCCGCCGGACAGCGGGTGCAGGACGAGGTTGTCGAGGCCCTGCTCCACGCACTGGTCGGGCGTGAGGACGCGGTAGACGCCCTCGGCGCGCAGCTCCCCGACCGTCGTGGCCGCCGACTTCACCGCCGAGCGGATCTCGCCGGACTGCCAGGAGGCGTACGTCCGTGCCTCGTGCAGGAAGTGGCGGCCGTACTCGGCCCAGGCCCGGTCCGGGTCCTCGGCGATGTGCAGCAGCGGCGTCTCGGCGCCGGGCATCATGGTCCAGCCCTCGGTGCCGTACTCGATGAGCCGCTCCTTGTAATAGGCCTCCAGCTCGGGCAGGTGCGCGCTCGGGAAGAACGGCAGCCCGAGCCGGGCGGCACGCCGGGCCGCGGCCCTGGAGGAGCCGCCCACCAGCAGAAGGGGGTGCGGGTCCGAGAACGGGCGCGGGGTGACCCGTACCGTGCGGCCCCGGTAGGTGAACTCCTCGCCGGTCCACGCCTTCAGCAGCGTCTCCAGAAGCTCGTCCTGGAGTTTGCCGCGCCGCTTCCAGTCCACGTCGAACTGCGCGTACTCCTCGGGCCGGTAGCCGATGCCGGCCACGGTCACCAGGCGGCCGCCGCTGAGCAGGTCCAGTACGGCGATGTCCTCGGCGAGACGCAGCGGGTCGTGCAGCGGGCCGATGACCGCCGAGACGGTGACCGCGATCTGCCGGGTGGCACCGAAGACCGCGCCCGCGAACGCGAAGGGCGAGGGCAGCCAGTTGTTGGCGGCGCCGTGGTGTTCCTCGGTCTGCACGGTGGTGATCCCGCGGTCGTCGGCGTACGTGGCCATCTCGACGGCGGCACGGTAGCGGGCGCTGAGCGAGGCGGGGGTGGCGTCGGGTTCGACGAGGTTGAAGCGCACGACCGTCACGGGCATGGGGAGTCCCCCTTCGTGTGTGGAGGGGGACGGTAGCTGACTGGGCGTCAGGTTGCCAGAGCGCGGAACCGGTGGGGTCTGTCCATGGGAGGTGACGTTGCGGTAAGGGTGTGTCACGGCCCACGGCATGGGCCGTGACAGACCCTGGGTACGCTGCGCGCACCCGTGCGCACCTCGTGAAACCAGAGCAGTCGGCTTGCCGCCGCCCGCTGATACTGGGGGCGTTGTGACTCCGCCCTGAAGGCTTCCCGCCGACGCGCGGCCGAGCGGCGGACCAGCCCGGCCCGCGGGGGCACGCGGCCCCCGCACGGACAACGCCTGGGCGGAGGATAGGTCACGCATACTGGGTTTGTTATGGAAACCATCATCCTTGCTGTAGTCATCGCCGTGGTGGTGATCGGCGCGCTCGGTGGGCTCATCGTCGGCAGTCGCAAGCGGAAGCAGCTGCCCCCGCCGCCCCCCGCCGCCCCCGACATCACCGCCCCTCCGGCCGAACCGCACGTCGGCGACGAAGCCGAGACGCCGCGCGAAGAACCGCGCCGCACGATAGAGGAGGTGGATCTCTCCGACGGCCCGGCCGCCCCGTCGGTCGTCGTCGAGGAACCTCCGGCCGCCCCCCAGATCGAGATCCCGGAGCCGACCGCCGGGCGCCTGGTGCGCCTGCGCACCCGGCTCTCCCGCTCGCAGAACGCGCTCGGCAAGGGACTGCTCACGCTGCTCTCGCGCGAGCACCTCGACGACGACACCTGGGAGGAGATCGAGGACACGCTGCTCGTCGCCGACGTCGGTGTGCAGCCCACCCAGGAACTGGTCGACCGGCTGCGCGAGCGCGTGAAGGTGCTCGGCACGCGGACGCCGGACGAGCTGCGCGGCCTGCTGCGCGAGGAGCTGATCCAGCTGCTCGTCCCGGAGTTCGACCGCGTGGTCAAGACCGACTCGAACCTCGACACCCCGGGCATCGTGATGGTCGTCGGCGTCAACGGCACCGGCAAGACCACCACCACCGGCAAGCTCGCACGGGTGCTCGTCGCCGACGGCAAGAGCGTCGTGCTGGGCGCGGCCGACACCTTCCGTGCCGCCGCCGCCGACCAGCTCCAGACCTGGGGCGAACGCGTGGGCGCTCGTACCGTCCGCGGCCCCGAGGGCGGCGACCCCGCCTCGATCGCGTTCGACGCGGTCAAGGAGGGCATCGAGGAGGGCGCGGACGTCGTCCTCATCGACACGGCGGGCCGGCTCCACACCAAGACCGGCCTCATGGACGAGCTCGGCAAGGTCAAGCGCGTCGTGGAGAAGCACGCGCCGCTCGACGAGGTGCTGCTCGTGCTCGACGCGACCACCGGGCAGAACGGTCTGGTGCAGGCGCGGGTGTTCGCCGAGGTCGTCGAGATCACCGGCATCGTGCTGACCAAGCTCGACGGCACCGCGAAGGGCGGCATCGTCATCGCGGTGCAGCGCGAGCTGGGCGTCCCGGTCAAGCTGGTGGGGCTCGGCGAGGGCGCGGACGACCTGGCGCCGTTCGAGCCGGAGGCGTTCGTTGACGCCCTCATCGGCGAGTGACCACCCGCGTGAACGCGTAGGTGACCGAAGAAGCGCCCGCCCCCGCGGTACTGCCGGGGGACGGGCGCTTCGTCCTGTACGGACCGCTCCGGCGCGTCAGGCCCGCGAACGGTGTGCCACGTAGGCGAGCGTGCCCAGCAGCAGCCCGGCCGGAGGCGGCTTCGTGGCGGAGTCGAGAACGGGGGAGCGCAGCCAGCGGACCGGGCCGAGCCCCGCCCGGTCGGAGGGCGGGGCGGTGATGAACGTGCCCGGGCCCAGGCCGTGCAGGTCGAGGGAGGCGTCGTCCCAGCCCATGCGGTAGAGCAGCTCGGGAAGTTCGGCGGCGGAACCGGGGGAGACGAAGAAGTGGGCGCGGCCGTCCGCGGTGGCCGTCACGGGGCCGAGCGGCAGACCCATGCGCTCCAGCCGGACGAGCGCGCGGCGCCCCGCCGGCTCGGCCATCTCGATCACGTCGAAGGCCCGGCCGACCGGCAGCATCACCGCGGCGCCCGGGAAGCCGGACCAGACGCCGGTCGCCTCGTCCAGCGTCGTGCCCGCCGGGATCGTCGGGGCGAAGGCCAGGGGGTGCGCACCCGGCGCCGAGCAGTCGGCCCGGCCGCACGAGCACGCCCCCGCGGCGGCTCGGGCACCCGGGACCACGTCCCATCCCCACAGTCCGGTGAACGCGGCTACGGCGGTGCCCTCCGACGAGCGGCCGCGGCGACGTGCACCGGTCCGGATGTCGCGCATCGCCCGACTACTGCCGATCGTGAAGCCCATGCCCCCTCCAACGGGTCCGGTGCGCCCGTGGTTACGTGACGGAACCGGATTGTCACCCTCTGTTCCTGCCTGCCCGTTATCGCGCGATCCAGACAGCGCCTTGTCGCGCGTGGGGTGGTGCGTTCGGCTCCGTGCGCCCTGGAGTGCGCTTCTTCGCCCACCCTTGGTCGTTCTGTGTCAAGTGAATCGCGAGCGGAGCGAATGGAGTTCATTCGAAGGGGTGGCGAATGGTGGCGTTTCACGGATCGCCATGGCTGGACGCGTGATCGTAGGATTACTTTGAGTGCACGAGCCCTGGGGTTTTGTTTACTCGTGAGTATGCCAAGGGCAAGCCGGGTTCCCGTTCGAAGGGTGAGAACTACCGGACACGCGGCCGTGTTTATGGGCATTCTGATAGGGCTTGGCGCAGAGCGGCGACAAGTGATCTCGGGGAGTGGGGGCGTTCCAGTGGGCGGCAACGGCGGAGGCGGGACGAACGCTGACAAGCGCCCCAACGAGCTGCTCGGCTCGTGGTTCGTGCGCAGTGGCTGGTCCAAGGGCGAGCTGGCGCGCCAGGTGAACCGCAGAGCGCGCCAGCTGGGGGCCAACCACATTTCCACGGACACCTCGCGGGTGCGCCGCTGGCTGGACGGGGAGAACCCGCGCGAGCCGATCCCGCGCATCCTGTCGGAGCTGTTCTCCGAGCGGTTCGGCTGTGTCGTCGCCGTGGAGGACCTCGGTCTGCGCGCGCCCCACCAGGCACCCTCCGTGTCCGGCATCGACCTCCCGTGGACCGGCCCCCAGACCGTCGCGCTGATCAGCGAGTACTCGCGCAGCGACCTGATGCTGGCGCGGCGCGGCTTCCTCGGCAGCTCGCTGGGGCTATCCGCCGGCCCGGCCCTCATCGAGCCCATGCAGCGCTGGCTCGTCCCCACACCACCCGCGTCCTACGAGGCGGCCGAACCGCCGGCCTCGACGCGCCGCGGCGGCAGGCTCTCCCAACCGGAGCTGGATCTCCTGGAGTCCACCACCGTGATGTTCCGTCAGTGGGACGCGCAATGCGGCGGGGGACTGCGCCGCAAGGCCGTCGTCGGCCAGTTGCACGAGGTGACGGACCTCCTCCAGGAGCCGCAGCCCGCCGCCACCGAGAAGCGCCTGTTCAAGGTCGCCGCCGAACTGGCCGAGCTGGCGGGCTGGATGAGCTACGACGTGGGTCTCCAGCCCACCGCGCAGAAGTACTTCGTGCTCGCCCTGCACGCCTCGAAGGAGGCGGGTGACAAGCCGCTCGGCTCCTACATCCTCTCCAGCATGAGCCGGCAGATGATCCACCTCGGGCGGCCCGAGGACGCCCTGGAGCTGATCCATCTCGCCCAGTACGGCAGCCGTGACTGCGCGAGCCCCCGTACCCAGTCGATGCTGTATGCGATGGAGGCCCGGGCCTACGCCAACATGGGCCAGCCCGGGAAGTGCAAGCGGGCCGTCCGCATGGCCGAGGACACCTTCGCCGACGTGCACGAGTGGGACGACCCGGACCCCGACTGGATCCGCTTCTTCTCCCAGGCCGAGCTGTACGGCGAGAACTCGCACTCCTACCGCGATCTCGCCTACGTCGCCGGGCGCAGCCCCACGTACGCCTCCATGGCCGAGCCCCTGATGCAGGAGGCGGT
The DNA here is from genome assembly GCF_042888945.1 of Streptomyces sp. NPDC002698. Taxonomy (NCBI): domain Bacteria; kingdom Bacillati; phylum Actinomycetota; class Actinomycetes; order Kitasatosporales; family Streptomycetaceae; genus Streptomyces; species Streptomyces sp. NPDC002698. The sequence goes on along the minus strand of NZ_JBIAQM010000007.1, from coordinate 143,729 downwards.
CGACCGCTTCGGCAAGGACTCCGAGCACCAGAGGTCGTACGCGCTCAACCTCATCGGCATGGCCACCGTGCACCTGCTCCAGCGTGAACCCGAGCAGAGTGCCGTCCTGGCCAAGGAAGCCCTGAGGATCGGCAGGAAAGTGCGCTCCGAACGCGTCAACACTCGTATCCGAAAGACGGTCGACACCGCGGTCCGCGAGTTCGGCGACCTCGCCGAGGTCATCGACCTCACCGACCAGCTGGCCGTCGACCTGCCCGAGACCGCCGAAGCGGTCTGACGCCCGGCCGCCGAAGCGGCCCCGCTCAGTACCCCGGCCGCGGCCGGCCGTCCCGAACTGCCCGACTCGGCTCCCCCGTGCCAGGTCATCGGACGGCCGGGCGCGGCCGGTTCCGCTGTATGCGGCCCCGGCCGGCGCCGCTCGCGCGGACGCGGCCCGTCATCGCGGGGATGCCCCGCACGGTGGTCATGTCCCCGGGCGCCGGGGGCGCCGCGAGCATCCTGCCGGAGATTGCGTCACGATAACGATCGCTTCGACCACAATCAGGCAGTTCATGAACGTGTAACACACAGAGTGCCTTCGTCACTGGTGCGAAACATCGAGGGGCGTCCACGGAAACCGCGCTGCGTCAATCTCATGGCGCATAACCGGCCCACCCCTCACGACCCACTCAGGCTTCGCCCGCACGGGGCCGTACCAACGACGAGGAGACGCCGATGGCACCAGCCATCACCCTTGCCGCAGAGGCACCCAAGCTTTCTGCCGCCAACACAGGGTTCATGCTCATCTGTTCCGCCCTGGTGCTCATCATGACGCCGGGCCTCGCCTTCTTCTACGGAGGCATGGTCCGCGTCAAGAGCACCCTCAACATGCTGATGATGAGTTTCATCAGCATGGGGATCGTCACCATCCTGTGGGTGCTGTACGGCTTCTCCCTCGCCTTCGGCACGGACAAGGGATCGTTCATCGGCTGGACCTCCGACTGGGTCGGCCTCAGCAACATCGGCCTGACGGAACTGTGGGACGGGTACACCATCCCGGTCTTCGTCTTCATGGTCTTCCAGCTGATGTTCGCGATCATCACGCCCGCGCTGATAAGCGGTGCCCTCGCGGACCGCGTGAAGTTCACGGCGTGGTCGCTGTTCATCACGCTGTGGGCCACGCTCGTCTACTTCCCCGTCGCCCACTGGGTCTGGGGCGCGGGCGGCTGGGCCTTCGAGCTCGGTGTGATCGACTTCGCCGGCGGTACGGCGGTCCACATCAACGCGGGCGCCGCGGCGCTCGGCGTGATCCTGGTCATCGGCAAGCGCGTCGGCTTCAAGAAGGACCCGATGCGCCCGCACAGCCTCCCGCTGGTGATGCTCGGCTCCGGTCTGCTGTGGTTCGGCTGGTTCGGATTCAACGCCGGCTCGTGGCTGGGCAACGACGACGGCGTCGGCGCGCTGATGTTCGTCAACACGCAGATCGCCACCGCGGCCGCCATGCTGGCCTGGCTCCTCTACGAGAAGATCCGGCACGGCGCGTTCACCACCCTGGGCGCCGCCTCCGGCGCGGTCGCCGGTCTGGTCGCCATCACCCCGTCCGGCGGCGCCGTCTCCCCGCTCGGCGCCATCGCGGTCGGCGCCATCGCCGGTGTCCTGTGCGCCATGGCCGTGGGCCTGAAGTACAAGTTCGGCTACGACGACTCCCTCGACGTCGTCGGTGTCCACCTCGTCGGCGGTGTCATCGGCTCCCTGCTGATCGGCTTCTTCGCCAGCGGCAAGGGCCAGTCGACCGTCGAGGGCCTCTTCTACGGCGGCGGTCTGACCCAGTTCTGGAAGCAGTGCGCCGGCGTGTTCGCCGTCCTCGGCTACTCCCTGGTCGTCTCCGCGATCCTCGCCTTCCTCATCGACAAGACCATGGGCATGCGGGTCACCGAGGACGAGGAGATCGCCGGCATCGACCAGGCCGAGCACGCCGAGACCGCATACGACTTCAGCGGCGCCGGTGGTGGCGCCGCCCGGACCGCCGTGCCCGCCCCGGCCGACACGGACGCCAAGAAGGTGGACGCATGAAGCTCATCACCGCCGTCGTGAAGCCCCACCGGCTCGACGAGATCAAAGAGGCACTCCAGGCCTTCGGGGTCCACGGACTGACGGTCACCGAGGCGAGCGGCTACGGTCGGCAGCGGGGACACACCGAGGTGTACCGCGGCGCCGAGTACACGGTCGACCTCGTCCCCAAGATCCGCATAGAGGTGCTGGTCGAGGACGACGACGCCGAACAGCTCATCGATGTCGTCGTGAAGGCGGCCCGTACAGGCAAGATCGGTGACGGCAAGGTGTGGTCCGTCCCGGTCGACACGGCGGTCCGGGTCCGGACCGGCGAGCGCGGCCCGGACGCACTCTGACCGGATCGGCCCGCACGAAGAAGAAAGACAGGAGTCGCTGGGTGACGAGTACGGACACGCGAGTGGAAGCAGAGGACTCGGGACCCAGCGGCTACGCGGCGGCCCGGCTGCGCCTCCTCCAAGAGGGGGCGCGGTCCGGGCCGCCGCGCCGTACCGCCCTCGCCGACCTGACGGACGACTGGCTGACCGGCCTGTTCACCGCCGGATCCCAGGGCCTGCGCGGGGTCTCCCTCGTCGCCGTCGGCGGTTACGGCCGCGGCGAACTCTCCCCCCGCAGCGATCTCGACCTGCTCCTCCTGCACGACGGCGCCGACTCCGCCGCCGTCGCCGCCCTCGCCGACCGCCTCTGGTACCCCGTATGGGACCTGGGCCTCGATCTCGACCACTCGGTCCGCACCCCCGTCGAGGCCCGCAAGACCGCCGCCGACGACCTCAAGGCCCAGCTCGGCCTCCTCGACGCCCGTCACATCGCGGGCGACCTCGGCCTCACCGCCGGACTGCGCACGGCCGTCCTCGCCGACTGGCGCAACCAGGCGCCGAAGCGGCTGCCCCAGCTCCAGGAACTGTGCGCGGAGCGCGCCGAACGCCAGGGCGAACTCCAGTACCTCCTCGAACCCGACCTGAAGGAGGCCCGCGGCGGACTGCGCGACGCCATCGCGCTGCGCGCCGTCGCCGCGTCCTGGCTCGCGGACGCCCCCCGCGAAGGACTCGCGGACGCCCGTCGCCGGCTCCTGGACGTCCGCGACGCCCTGCACCTCGCCACCGGCCGCGCCACCGACCGCCTCGCGCTCCAGGAACAGGACCAGGTCGCCGCCGAACTCGGCCTGCTGGACGCCGACACCCTGCTGCGCCAGGTGTACGAGGCGGCGCGCGTCGTGTCGTACGCCAGCGACGTCACCTGGCGCGAAGTGGGACGCGTCCTGCGCTCGCGCGCCGTACGCCCGCGGCTGCGCGCCATGCTGGGCGGCGGCAAGCCCGTCGCCGAACGGTCCCCGCTCGCCGAGGGAGTCGTCGAACAGGACGGCGAGGTGGGGCTCGCCCGCACCGCCCGGCCCGAGCGCGACCCCGTGCTCCCGCTGCGCGCCGCAGCCGCCGCCGCGCAGGCGGACCTCCCGATCTCCCTGCACGCCGTACGGCGGATGGCCGCCGCCGTACGTCCCCTCCCCACGCCCTGGCCCGCCGAGGCACGCGAACAGCTCGTCACCCTCCTCGGCTCGGGCCGCCCGACCGTCGAGGTCTGGGAGGCGCTGGAAGCCGAAGGGCTGATCACCCGGCTGCTGCCCGACTGGGAGCGGGTGCGCTGCCGGCCCCAGCGCAACGCCGTCCACATCTGGACCGTCGACCGCCACCTCATCGAGACGGCCGTCCGCGCCTCCGAACTGACCCGCCGCGTCGGCCGCCCCGACCTCCTCCTCGTCGCCGCCCTGCTCCACGACATCGGCAAGGGCTGGCCCGGCGACCACTCCGTGGCCGGCGAGATCATCGCCCGTGACGTGGCCGCCCGCATCGGCTTCGACCGCGTGGACGTCGCGGTGCTCGCCACCCTCGTACGCCATCACCTGCTGCTCGTCGACACCGCGACCCGGCGCGACCTGGAGGACCCGGCCACCGTCCGCTCGGTCGCCGAGGCCGTCGGATCACAGGGCACCCTGGAACTGCTGCACGCGCTCACCGAGGCGGACGCGCTGGCCACCGGGCCCGCCGCCTGGTCCACCTGGCGCGGCTCCCTCGTCGCCGACCTGGTCAAACGGGTCTCGGCCGTGCTCGCGGGGGACGCTCCCGAGGAACCCGAGGCCCCCGCGCCCACCGCCGAGATGGAACGTCTCGCGATCGAGGCGTACCGCACGGGCGGGCCCGTCCTGGCCCTGCGCGCGCAGACGGAACCCGTCGACACCGACGCCGAGCCCGCCACCGTCCCGGACGACCCGGAACCGCTCGGTGTGGAACTCCTCATCGCCGTCCCCGACCAGCCGGGCGTGCTCCCCTCGGTGGCCGGCGTCCTCGCCATGCACCGGCTGACCGTCCGCACCGCCGAACTGCGCGCCCTGGACCTGCCCGACGGCGTCGACGGCTCGGTGCTGCTGCTCAACTGGCGCGTCGCCGCCGAGTACGGCTCCCTGCCGCAGGCCGCCCGGCTGCGCGCCGACCTCGTACGCGCCCTCGACGGCTCCCTCGACATCACCGCCCGCCTCGCCGAGCGCGACGCCGCCTACCCGCGCCGCCGGGGCGTGGTCGCGCCCCCTCCGCGGGTCACCGTCGCGCCGGCGGCGTCCCGCCTGGCCACGGTCATCGAGGTCCGCGCCCACGACGCGCCGGGCCTGCTGCACCGCATCGGGCGGGCCCTGGAGACGGCGCGGGTACGGGTACGGAGCATGCACGTCTCCACGCTCGGCGCGAACGCCGTCGACGCCTTCTACGTGACGGGCACGAAGGGGGAACCCCTGCCGGGGGAGGAGGCCGCCTCGGTGGCGCGGGCCGTGGAGGAGGCGCTGCGGGGCTGACCTCGCGCCTGCCGGCCCGGCGGCCGTTCCGGGGCCGCACCGGTTTCGCGCCCGTGGACGTTCCGGGACCGCGGGCGTTCGGCGCCCGCAACGGTTCCGGGCCCGTGGTCGTCCCGGGCTACGGTCGTTCCGGGCTGTGGTCGTTGCGGGCCCGCAACGGTTCCGGGCCCGTGGTCGTCCCGCGTGCGCCCCCGCTCTTCCGGCCTCCGTACTTGCTCCGCCCCGCACTCGTTCTGCCCCCGCACTCGTTCTGCCCCCGCACTCGTTATGACCCCGTGCGCGTTCCGTCCCCGCGTTCGTTCCGGGCGGTGAGCGGACATGTGATCTCCGTGACCCGGGGAGCCGTCCGGTCGCCGAAAGCCGGTCCGGCAGGGCCGCGGACCGCCGCCCCCGCCGCCGCGGGCCTCGTCCCCGGTCGCCGAATGCGGTGCGCGGGGACGAATCGCTTGCGGGGACAGATACCCTGGAGGGCAGCCCGAAACCGACCCCGACTCCGAGGACCGAAGCCACCGTGTTCGATACCCTCTCCGACCGCCTCAGCGCGACGTTCAAAAACCTCCGCGGCAAGGGGCGCCTCAGTGAGGCGGACATCGACGCCACGGCCCGCGAGATCCGCATCGCGCTCCTCGAAGCCGATGTCGCCCTCCCGGTCGTCCGCACCTTCATCAAGAACGTCAAGGAGCGGGCCCTCGGCAGCGAGGTCTCCAGGGCGCTGAACCCCGCCCAGCAGGTTCTGAAGATCGTGAACGACGAGCTCGTCACGATCCTCGGCGGTGAGACCCGCCGCCTCCGGTTCGCCAAGAACCCGCCCACCGTGATCATGCTCGCGGGCCTCCAGGGCGCGGGCAAGACCACGCTCGCCGGAAAGCTCGGCAAGTGGCTCAAGGACCAGGGCCACTCCCCGATCCTCGTCGCCGCCGACCTCCAGCGCCCGAACGCGGTGAACCAGCTCAGCGTCGTCGCCGAGCGCGCGGGCGTCGCCGTCTACGCCCCCGAGCCGGGCAACGGCGTCGGCGACCCGGTCAAGGTCGCCAAGGACTCCATCGAGTTCGCGAAGGCCAAGGTCCACGACATCGTGATCGTGGACACCGCCGGCCGCCTCGGTATCGACCAGGAGCTGATGCAGCAGGCCGCGGACATCCGCGACGCCGTCAGCCCCGACGAGATCCTCTTCGTCGTCGACGCGATGATCGGCCAGGACGCGGTCAACACCGCCGAGTCCTTCCGCGACGGCGTCGGCTTCGACGGCGTGGTGCTCTCCAAGCTCGACGGTGACGCCCGCGGTGGTGCCGCCCTGTCGATCCGGCAGATCACCGGCAAGCCGATCATGTTCGCCTCGAACGGCGAGAAGCTCGACGACTTCGACGCCTTCCACCCTGACCGGATGGCTTCCCGCATCCTCGACATGGGTGACCTCCTCACCCTGATCGAGCAGGCGGAGAAGACGTTCAGCCAGGAAGAGGCCGAGAAGATGGCCTCCAAGCTGGCGTCCAAGAAGGGCCAGGACTTCACCCTGGACGACTTCCTGGCCCAGATGGAGCAGGTCCGGAAGATGGGCAGCATCAGCAAGCTGCTCGGCATGCTCCCGGGCATGGGCCAGATCAAGGACCAGATCAACAACCTGGACGAGCGGGACGTCGACCGCGTCGGCGCGATCATCAAGTCGATGACCCCGGGCGAGCGCCAGGACCCGACGATCATCAACGGCTCGCGCCGCGCCCGTATCGCCAAGGGTTCCGGCGTCGAGGTCAGCGCGGTCAAGGGCCTGGTCGAGCGCTTCTTCGAGGCCCGCAAGATGATGTCCCGCATGGCCCAGGGCGGCGGGATGCCGGGCATGCCCGGGATGCCGGGCATGGGCGGCGGCCCCGGCCGCGCCAAGAAGAAGCCGAAGCAGGCCAAGGGCAAGCAGCGCTCCGGCAACCCGATGAAGCGCAAGCAGCAGGAGGAAGAGGAGGCGGCCCGGCGCGAGGCGGGCGCCCAGGGCGGCAACGCCTTCGGCCTGCCGCAGCAGGGCGCCCAGGACTTCGAGCTGCCGGACGAGTTCAAGAAGTTCATGGACTGACGCTCGCGCACCGACCTTCCGCCCCGTGCGGGAGCGCCGACGTGACGCCCGCTGGGGGCGCCCCTCACCGCGAGGGGCGCCCCCAGCGGCATGACCGCAGGTGCCGGTGTCCGCCATCTGTCGTAACGTCCACTTATGAGCAATCCTGTGCCGCCGCGCAAGGCACCGGACCAGCCGTGGCGTACCGAGGGCACACCACCTGAGCCGACACCGCCGCCGGGCGGCCGGCGGAAGCTGCCGGGCGGCTGGTGGAGCCTGGCCCTGGCCGCGCTCATCGTGTTCCTGATCGCCAACCTGGTGCTGTCCTTCTACAACAAGGGCAACGAGCCGACGATCTCGTACACGGAGTTCAGCCGGCAGGTCGACGACGGCAACGTCACCAAGATCTACGCCAAGGGCGACGCGATCCAGGGACAGCTCAAGGACTCGCAGGAGAAGCCCGACGGCGACGGGAAATACACCAAGTTCAAGACCCAGCGCCCGGTCTTCGCGGACGACAAGCTCTGGGACAACCTCCAGAAGCACGACGTCACGGTGACCGCCTCGCCGGTGGTCCAGGAGCGCAGCTTCCTGTTCAACCTGCTGATCTCGCTCGCCCCGATGTTCCTGCTCGTCGTCCTGTGGATCTTCATCGCCCGGCGGATGGGCTCCGGCATGGGCGGCGCGGGCGGCATGCTCGGCCGCAAGGCGCCCCCGAAACCGGTCGAACTCGTGCCCGGCGGCAAACGCACCACGTTCGCGGACGTGGCCGGCATCGACGAGGTGGCCGGCGAGGTCGACGACGTCGTGGACTTCCTCAAGAACCCCGACGCGTACCGCAGGATGGGCGCGAAGATGCCGCGCGGCGTGCTGCTGGCGGGCCCGCCCGGAACGGGAAAGACCCTGCTCGCGCGGGCCGTCGCGGGCGAGGCGGGAGTCCCGTTCTTCTCCGCCTCCGCCTCCGAGTTCATCGAGATGATCGTGGGCGTCGGCGCCTCGCGCGTGCGCGAACTGTTCGCCGAGGCACGCAAGGTGGCCCCGTCCATCATCTTCATCGACGAGATCGACACCATCGGACGGTCACGGTCGGGCGGCTCCGCCATGGGCGGCCACGACGAGCGCGAGCAGACGCTGAACCAGATCCTCACCGAGATGGACGGCTTCTCCGGCTCGGAGGGCGTCATCGTCATCGCCGCCACCAACCGCGCCGACATCCTGGACCCGGCGCTCACCCGCCCAGGCCGCTTCGACCGGGTCGTCAACGTCTCGCCCCCCGACCGCGGCGGCCGCGAGGCGATCCTGGAGATCCACACCCGCGACATCCCGCTCGCCCCCGGCGTGGACCTGACCCAGGTGGCCCGGACGACCCCGGGCATGACCGGCGCCGACCTCGCCAACCTCGCCAACGAGGCGGCCCTCCTCGCCGTCAAGCGCAAGCAGTCCGAGGTGACCCAGGGCGACCTCTCCGAAGCGCTCGAAAAGGTCCAGCTCGGCGCCGAACGCTCCCTGGTCATGCCCTACGAGGAACGCCGCCGCACCGCGTACCACGAGAGCGGCCACGCCCTCCTCGGGATGCTGCGGCCCGGCGCCGACCCCGTCCGCAAGATCACCATCGTTCCGCGCGGCCGCGCGCTCGGCGTCACCCTCTCCACGCCGGACGCGGACCGGTACGCGTACACCGAGGAATACCTGCGCGGCCGGATCATCGGCGCCCTCGGCGGCATGGCCGCCGAGCACGTCGTCTACGACGTCATCACCACGGGCTCGGAGAACGACCTGGAACAGGTCACGAACCTCGCCCGCGGCATGGTGGCCCGCTGGGGCATGAGCGAACGCGTCGGCCGGCTGTCCGCCCTGCCGGGCGACTCCCAGCAGGCCTACGGCCTCGCGGCGGCCCCGGGCACCCTCGACTCGATCGACCACGAGATGCGCCGCATCGTCGACGAGTGCTACGAGGAGGCCTGCCAGAAGCTCCGCGAGCACCGCGGACAGCTCGACGCCCTGGCCGAGGCGCTCCTCGCGAACGAGACGCTGGAGGAGGCCGAGGCGTACCGGATCGCCGGAGTGCCCCGGACGGCCAAGGAGGTCTGAACCCGGCGCCCGGCAGCACGCCCGGGACCTCGCGCCCAAGCCACCACACCCCCGCAGGCGGGATACGGCGTGAGGGGACGTGCCGGTACATCGATGCCCGTCGCCACCGACGGTCACTCCTCATCCAACGGCGACGGGCTGATGCACCGGTACGGCCCCGACCCCTGACCGGCCTCAGGCCGTACGGGCGATCAGATACCGGAACACGTTCGGCATCCAGACCGTCCCGTCCCGCCGCAGATGAGGATGCAGCGCCTCGGCCACCTCCTTGTCGACCTGCGCCTGGTCGGTGGCGGCGACCGCGGCGTCGAAGAGCCCCGTCGAGAGCAGCCCGCGCACGGCGCTGTCCACGTCGGCGTAACCGAACGGGCAGGACACCCGCCCCGAGCCGTCCGGCCGCAGCCCGGCCCGCTGGGCGACGTCCTCCAGGTCGTCCCGGCGAGCGGCGCGCCAGCTCGCCGCGCCGCGCAGGGGATCGGCCAGTTTGGTGGCCACCCGCAGCACGGCCGAGGTGCTGCACCGCTCCGGCGGCCCCCACCCGACCAGCACCACGGGCGTGCCCCGGCCGGCGAGCGGTGCCGCCTCCGCGAGCAGCGAACCGAGCCCCTCGGAGTCGCCGGCCACGCACCCGATCGGTTCGAACGCGGTCACCAGGTCGTACGCCGGCGCTCCCTGCGCCACCGTGTCCCGGGGCGCCCCGGACACGATCCGGATCCCGGCGTGCGGGCCCGTGTCCCGGTCCCGCGGCAGCAGACGTTCCCGTGCGAGGGCCAGCCGTTCGGGCGACGAGGAGTCGACACCCGTGACCGCGGCGCCGCGGGAGGCCGCCATCAGCAGGGCGAGCCCCGACCCGCAGCCGAGCCCGAGCAGCCGTGTCCCGCCGCCCACTTCGAGCCGCTCGTAGACGGCCTCGTAGAGCGGCACCAGCATCCGCTCCTGGATCTCGGCCCAGTCACGCGCGCGTGCACCCCGGTCCGCGCGGGACGAGGGGCCCGCATGAGGAAGGTGCTGCCGCACGAGCGTAGGTGTCATCGAAAGTGCCCCAATCCGCCGAGAGTTGCCGCCGGGCCCCCTTTCCTCCGCCCCCGCGCACGAGGCCCGCACTCCCCCCGTATGTCAGGTAACTCCGCCCTCGACGTGCCGTCCAGGGGTCGCGGGGGCCCGTTTGTGCCCAGGCCGCGAAAGGCGCAAGAATTCACATACCGGCAACGTGGGCCCGTAGCATCGCCCCCATGGCAAAGGCACCCGTTCTCACACCCCGGGCGGACGACTTCCCGCGCTGGTACCAGGACTTGATCAACAAGGCCGAGCTCGCCGACAACGGACCGGTGCGCGGCACCATGGTCATCCGGCCCTACGGGTACGGGCTGTGGGAGCGGATGCAGCAGGAGATGGACGCCCGCATCAAGGAGGCGGGGGCCCAGAACGCGTACTTCCCGCTGTTCATCCCGCAGTCGTACCTGACCCGGGAGGCCGAACACGTCGAGGGCTTCGCGCCCGAGCTCGCGGTCGTCACGCACGGCGGCGGCAAGGAGCTGGAGGAGCCGGTCGTCGTCCGCCCCACCTCCGAGACGATCGTCAACGAGTACTTCTCCAAGTGGGTGCAGAGCTACCGCGATCTGCCGCTGCTGATCAACCAGTGGGCCAACGTGGTCCGTTGGGAGATGCGCCCGCGGGTGTTCCTGCGAACGACCGAATTTCTCTGGCAGGAGGGCCACACCGCGCACGCCACCTACGAGGACGCCCGGGACTACGCCGCGCACATCCACAAGGAGGTGTACGCCGACTTCATGGTGAACGTCCTCGGCATCGATGTCGTCCTCGGCCGGAAGACGGCGGGCGAGCGGTTCGCCGGGGCGGTCAACACCCTCACGCTCGAAGGCATGATGGGCGACGGCAAGGCGCTCCAGATGGGCACCAGTCACGAGCTGGGGCAGAACTTCGCGAAGGCGTTCGACACCCGGTACCTGTCCCGGGACGGGAAGCAGGAGCTCGTCTGGCAGACCTCCTGGGGGTCCTCGACCCGCATGGTGGGTGGCCTGATCATGTCGCACGGCGATGACAGTGGGTTGCGGGTGCCGCCCCGGCTCGCCCCGGTACAGGTCGTCGTCCTCGCGATCAAGGGGGACGAGGCGGTTCTGGCCAAGGTCCGCGAGATCGGCGACCGGCTGAAGGCCGCGGGTGTACGGGTCCAGGTCGACGACCGTACGGACACCCCCTTCGGGCGCCGCGCCGTCGACTGGGAGCTCAAGGGTGTCCCCGTACGCGTCGAGGTCGGCCCCCGTGACCTGGAGAGCGGTACGGCGATGCTCGCCCGCCGCATCCCCGGAGGCAAGGAGCCGGTGGCCCTCGACGCGCTGGCCGCCCTGCTCCCCGGCGTCCTGGAGGAGGACCAGGCGCTGCTCCTGAGGCAGTCCCGCGAGCGCCGCGAGTCCCGTACGACAGACGTGTCGAGCATCGGCGCGGCCGTGGAGGCCGCCGTGGCCGGCGGCTGGGCGCGCATTCCCTGGGCCGACCTCGGCGAAGAGGGCGAGGCCAGGCTCGCCGAGCACGCGGTGACCGTACGGTGTCTGGTCGCCGAGGACGGGTCGGTGCCCGGCACCGACGACGCACCCGGTAACGTCGCCGTCGTCGCCCGCGCCTACTGAGCGGGCCCGCAGGGCGGCCGAAACACCACTTGCGCATCCGCCGGCCTCAGGTGCCCCGGCGTGCGGATCCCGTCTAAGCGCCGGGGCGTACGTGTGACTACGTACCGGCTTGATACGAGCTGTGACGCTTCTCCGCAGATCAGCGCACCCGCCCTCGTCGGGACGCATCAGTGGCAACTGACGGGTACGTGCAAATTATTTGGGATGCCCCGTAATAGGAACACGGAGGCACTCCCGCTCGTTGTCATTACGTGAGCACGACACCACCTGTTCTCGCCGCAGAGCTGGCAGGGGCGTGGGCCGACATTCAGCGGCACCACCCCGAACTGCCCGATCTTGCCGCGCCAGAGTCCCTGATCGGGGAGTCGTCGTCCGCCTGCGGACACGAACTCTCCTTCGAGCGACTGCTTCACGAAGCAGTCCACGGCATCGCCGCCGCGCGTGGAGTCCGCGACACCTCGCGCGCCGGCCGGTATCACAACCGCAGATTCCTCGCGATCGCCGAGGAGCTGGGCCTCGACCACCCCGAGGAGCCGCATCCCAGCAGTGGCTTCTCCCTGGTCACGCTCAACCCCGAGGCGAAGCGCCGCTACCGCCCGACCATCGAGCGGCTCCAGCGCGCGCTGAAGGCCCACACGGCCGCCACGTCCGCGGACACCGCCCGCTCGTTCCGCGGTCCGGCCGCCCGCCACGGCTCCTCCGGAGGAGGTGTCCGCGTCAAGGCCGTCTGCGACTGCGGGCGCAACGTGCGCGTGGTCCCGTCGGTCCTCGCGCAGGCGCCGATCGTGTGCGGAGGGTGCGGTAAACCCTTCCGGATTCCGGAGGTGGTCGGGGCGGCCGCGGGCTGAGGAGCGCGCTCCACCGGCGTCTCGTGGATGCCGGACGAGTCCGCGCGGCCCGTGAGCAGTCGTGCCTCCCCCACTGCCCTGGAGCACGTGGGGGGATTCAGGAGGCACGAGTGCGCGCGGGCGGCCTCTCTCCGGTCTCCCCGGCGGCCGGTCCACCGTCGCCCCCGCCTGACGGGCACCCGGAACACCGGGTGCCCGCTCAGGCACGGCCCCGCTCAGGCACGGCCCCGCTCAGGCACGGCCCCGCTCAGGCACGGCCCCGCTCAGGCACGGCCGCGCTCGGCCATGGGCCCGCTCGGCCCGGTCTCGCCGAAGCGCGGGCCCGCCCGGGCGTGGCCTCGCACACCCTCGGTCCGGGCGGACCGCAGGGTGTGGCAGAATGGTCAGCTGTACTCGACAGCCGCATAGGACCCCTCTCTCCTCCGGCTGACGCGTCCATCGGGCACTCGGGTACCGCAACCCCACGCGGCCATCTCTGCGTGCCCAACCCCGTCAAGACCAGGAGACACCACTTCCGTGGCAGTCAAGATCAAGCTGAAGCGTCTGGGCAAGATCCGTTCGCCTCACTACCGCATCGTCGTCGCCGACTCCCGTACCCGCCGTGACGGCCGGGCCATCGAGGAGATCGGTCTGTACCACCCGGTGCAGAACCCTTCGCGCATCGAGGTCGACTCGGACCGCGCGCAGTACTGGCTGGGTGTCGGCGCGCAGCCGACCGAGCCCGTGCTCGCCATCCTGAAGCTGACCGGTGACTGGCAGAAGTTCAAGGGCCTGCCGGCCCCGGCTCCGCTGCTCGTCGCCGAGCCGAAGGCCGCGCGCCCGCTGTTCGACGCCCTCGGTGGCGAGGACACGGGCAAGGGTGAGGCCATCACCCAGAAGAAGAAGGCTGAGAAGAAGGACGAGGCCCCGGCCGAGTCCGAGTCGACCGAGGCCTGAGCATGCTCGAGGAGGCTCTCGAGCACCTCGTGAAGGGCATCGTCGACAACCCCGACGACGTGCAGGTCGCCTCGCGCAACCTGCGCCGCGGGCGCGTACTCGAGGTCCGGGTCCACCCGGACGACCTCGGCAAGGTGATCGGCCGCAACGGCCGCACCGCACGCGCTCTGCGCACCGTCGTGGGCGCCATCGGCGGCCGCGGTGTCCGCGTCGACCTCGTCGACGTGGACCACGTCCGCTGACGTAGCAGGCAGCACCGGCTCGGGCCGGGGAGGGCTTACGAGCCGTCCTCGGCCCGCAGTCGTCTGCGCACCCGTATCCGAAGCATTGCCGTCGGTACACGACAGGAGATCAAGCACAGTGCAGCTGGTAGTCGCTCGCGTCGGCCGCGCCCACGGCATCAAGGGCGAGGTCACCGTGGAGGTCCGCACCGACGAGCCCGAGCTGCGGCTCGGACCCGGTGCCGTCCTGCTCACCGATCCGGCCTCCGCCGGACCGCTGACCATCGAGACGGGCCGCGTCCACAGCGGCCGTCTCCTGCTGCGCTTCGCCGGCGTACGCGACCGGAACGGCGCCGAGGCGCTGCGCAACACCCTGCTGATCGCCGAGGTCGACCCGGACGTGATGCCGGAGGACCCGGACGAGTACTACGACCACCAGCTCATGGACCTGGACGTGGTCACCACGGACGGCACCGAGGTCGGCCGGATCACCGAGATCTCGCACCTGCCCTCGCAGGACCTGTTCGTGGTCGAGCGGGAGGACGGCACCGAGGTGCTGATCCCGTTCGTCGAGGAGATCGTCGTCGAGATCGACCTGGAGGAGCAGCGGGCCGTCATCGACCCGCCGCCCGGCCTGATCGACGACCGCGCGGAGGTCGTGTCCACCCGGGACGAGGAGAACGGCTCCGCCGCGGCCGGCGAGGACGTCACGGGGGCCGGCGCCTGATGCGGCTCGACGTCGTCACGATCTTCCCCGAGTACCTGGAGCCCCTGGACGTCTCGCTCGTCGGCAAGGCCCGCGCGCGTGGCCAGCTGAACGTGCACGTGCACGACCTCCGGGACTGGACGTACGACCGGCACAACACGGTCGACGACACGCCCTACGGCGGCGGCCCCGGCATGGTCATGAAGACCGAGCCCTGGGGCGACGCGCTGGATTCCGCTCTGGCGGACGGGTACGAGACGGGCTCCCACGGGCCCGCCCTCGTGGTCCCCACTCCCAGCGGGCGCCCGTTCACCCAGGAACTCGCCGTGGAGCTCTCCGAACGCCCCTGGCTGGTGTTCACGCCCGCGCGCTACGAGGGCATCGACCGCCGTGTCATCGACGAGTACGCGACCAGGATGCCCGTCTACGAGGTGTCCATCGGCGACTACGTGCTCGCCGGCGGCGAGGCGGCCGTCCTCGTCGTCACCGAGGCCGTGGCCCGGCTGCTGCCGGGCGTCCTCGGCAACGCCGAGTCCCACCGGGACGACTCCTTCGCCCCCGGCGCCATGGCCAACCTCCTGGAGGGCCCGGTGTACACCAAGCCCCCGCGGTGGCGCGGCCGTGAGATCCCCGACGTGCTGGTCAGCGGTCACCACGGGAAGATCGCCCGCTGGCGCCGCGACGAGGCCCTGCGCCGTACGGCGGCGAACCGGCCCGACCTCATCGAGCGCTGCGAAGCCTCCGCCTTCGACAAGAAGGACCGCGAGATGCTCTCGATCATGGGCTGGCGACCGGCTCCCGACGGCCGATTTTGGCGCAGGCCGGACGCCGTGGAAGAATAAGCCGCTGCTCTCCGTCGTCCGGCGTGCGCCCCTGCCACAGGGGGATACGACGCCCGTCCCGACGAGACAGCATCATCTTCGAACCTCTCTCCCGTTGATGACCTGTGGCATCAGCGAAGAAAGCAGACAAAATGTCTCACCTGCTCGACTCCGTCGACGGCGCCTCGCTGCGCACCGACATCCCGGCCTTCCGCCCGGGTGACACCGTCAACGTCCACGTCCGCGTCATCGAGGGCAACCGCTCCCGTGTGCAGCAGTTCAAGGGCGTGGTCATCCGCCGCCAGGGCGCCGGTGTCCGTGAGACCTTCTCGGTCCGCAAGGTCTCGTTCTCCGTCGGCGTCGAGCGCACCTTCCCGGTGCACACCCCGATCGTCGAGAAGATCGAGGTCGTCACGCGCGGTGACGTGCGTCGCGCCAAGCTGTACTACCTCCGTGAGCTGCGCGGCAAGGCCGCGAAGATCAAGGAGAAGCGCGACCGCTGAGCCCGTGCCGCCGCGGTGATACGTCGGCGACCGAGCCGGTAAGAAGGTGTCTCAGGGAGGCCGGATAGCATCTGGCCCCGATGGACACCGAAGCACAGCCCGTGGAGCGCGACCGCTCCTCCCGCCCTTCCGCTTCCGAGGAGACCTCGGACACAGCGGGGCCGGAGGAGCGGTCGCGTTCTGCGTTCTCCGACAAGATCGCCGAATGGCTTCCCGGAGGCCGGATCACCCTGACCGTGCTGGTCTGTCTGGTGTTTCTGCTGCTCGTCAGCCGCTTCGTGATGCAGCCGTTCGAGATTCCCAGCGGCTCCATGGAGTCCGGATTGAGGATCGGGGACCGCGTTCTCGTAAACAAGTTGGCGTACCGTTTCGGTTCCGAGCCGCAGCGGGGCGATGTCGTCGTCTTCGACGGCACCGGTTATTTCGGGAACGCGGACTACGTCAAACGCGTCGTCGGAGTAGGGGGAGACCACGTGGTCTGCTGCGACAAGGAGGGGAGACTCGAAGTGAACGGCCGAGCGGTCGACGAGTCGACATTTCTCTATCGGGGTGACAGCCCGTCCGAGGTGCCCTTCGACATCGTCGTGCCCGAGCGGTCCCTGTTCGTCCTGGGCGATCACCGCAGCCGCTCCCGCGACTCCCGTGATCATCTGGGCTCGCCCGGCGGCGGCATGGTCCCCGTCGGCGATGTCATCGGCAGGGCCGACTGGATCGCCTGGCCCATGGGCCACGGGACCCGTCTGACGCGTCCCGACGCCTACGCGGGTGTGCCGGCCGCCGGGGGTGCGCATGGGTAACCGCGGACGGGCGCGCGGGGTCTCCGCCAGCGCCGCCGACAATCTGCTCCCCACCGGATCCCGGCGCGCCGCCGGAGGCGCCGCCAGGCCCAGCCGGGTCGAGCGCCGCAAGCTCGCGCGCAAGATCAAGAGGCGCAGGCGCCGCTCGGCGGTCAGGGAGATACCCCTCCTCGTCGGCGTCGCCGTCCTGATAGCGCTGGTCCTCAAGACGTTCCTCGTCCAGGCCTTCGTGATCCCGTCGGGCTCCATGGAGAACACGATCCAGATCGGCGACCGCGTCCTGGTGGACAAGTTCACCCCCTGGTTCGGCTCGGAACCCAAGCGCGGTGACGTCGTCGTCTTCAAGGACCCCGGAGGCTGGCTCACCGCCGAGGAGTCCCAGAAGAAGAACGACCCCGTGGTCGTCAAGCAGTTCAAGGAAGGGCTGACCTTCATCGGTCTGCTGCCCTCCGACAACGAGAAGGACCTGATCAAGCGGGTCGTCGGACTCGGCGGGGACACCGTCAAGTGCTGCGACGTGCAGGGCCGGGTGACCGTGAACGGCACCCCTCTGACCGAGCCGTACGTCTTCGCCGGAGACAAGCCGTCGGACTTCTCCTTCGAGGTGAAGGTGCCCGCGGGCCGTCTGTTCGTGCTGGGCGACCACCGGGGCAACTCGGCGGACTCCCGTTACCACCGCACCGACAAGTTCTCCGGCACGGTCTCCGAGGACTCGGTCGTGGGCCGGGCGATGGTCATCGGCTGGCCCATCGGTCACTGGACCCGCCTGCAGGAGCCGAACACGTTCTCGACGGTGGTCGACGCGCCTGGAGGGTCGGCTTCCGCTCCAGCTCTGTCGCATAGGGTGGCCTCTGCGGATCCAGACGGATTGATCCCGCTCCCGAGCCCTGCGGAACTCCCGCTCGTTATGGGAGTGGTGGGCCTGCGCCGAATACGGCGCGGGCGGCGGCACGGAGTGAGGAGTGGATGTGGGGGATGTGGCGGTCGGCGCGCGTTCTGGGCACGAAGGTCCCGAAGGGCAGCCGGAGCGGCCCGAGGATGCGGCTGCACCGGCCGTAGAACCCGGTTCGGGTTCCGGGAGCGGCTCCGAGGACGGTGACTCCCCGGCCGGGCGTCCCGAACGGGACCCCAAGTCCACCAAACAGCGCTCCTTCTGGAAGGAGCTGCCGATCCTGATCGGCATCGCTCTGGTCCTTGCGCTGATCATCAAGACGTTCCTGGTGCAGGCGTTCTCGATCCCGTCGGACTCGATGCAGAACACCCTCCAGCAGGGTGACCGCGTCCTGGTCGACAAGCTGACCCCGTGGTTCGGCTCCGAGCCGGAGCGCGGCGAGGTCGTCGTCTTCCACGACCCGGACAACTGGCTGGCGGGCGAGCCCACGGCCGACCCGAACGCCCTGCAGACGGTCCTCAGCTGGATCGGCCTGATGCCGTCCGCCGAGGAGAAGGACCTGATCAAGCGGGTCATCGGCGTCGCCGGTGACACGGTCGAGTGCAAGAACACCGGCCCGCTGAAGGTCAACGGCAAGGCACTGAACGAGTCGTCGTACGTGTACGCGGGGAACACCCCGTGCAGCCAGGACGAGGACGGCGGTCAGTTCAAGGTCAAGGTCCCCAAGGGCATGATCTGGGTGATGGGCGACCACCGCCAGAACTCGCGGGACTCGCGCTACAACCAGGCGGACAAGCACCACGGCATGGTGCCGGTGAACGACGTCGTCGGCCGCGCCATCGTCAAGGCCTGGCCCATCAACCGCTGGGGCACCCTCCCGGTGCCGGACACCTTCGACCAGCCCGGCCTGAGCGACCAGGCGGCCGCGGCGGTCACCTCGCCGGGGTCGATGGCCCTGCTGGGCGCCGTGCCGCTCGTGCTCGTACGACGCAGGCGCAAGGCGTCCAAGGACGACTGAACCGCCGCACGGCCTTCGGGGCCGGCCTCTCCGGACAGGTCCGGAGAGGCCGGCCCCGCTCGCTTCCCCGCACGGATCCGGTCCGCTCCGGCGATCGTGATCCAGCGGGGGCTGACCCCGGACCGTACCCCCGGGTAAGGTGCGGGCCCATGGGTGGCGAGAGCGCAACACGTACGGCCCCGCGCAGCGGCGGCACCGGCAAGGCCCCGGTGGGCAGCAAGACCGGACAGCGGTTGTCCGGGCTGGCTGTCGCGCTCGGTCTGGTGCTGTTCCTCGGCGGATTCGCCTGGGCGGCGTTGGTCTACCGGCCGTACACCGTTCCCACGAGTTCGATGGCACCGACGATCAAGATCGGCGACCGGGTCCTGGCGCAGCGCGTCGACGGCAGCGAGGTCCGCCGCGGTGACGTCGTCGTCTTCGAGGACAAGACCTGGGTCACGGGCTCGTCCGTGGTCAAGCGCGTGGTCGCCGTCGGCGGCGACACCGTCGCCTGCTGCACCGACGGCAAGCTGACCGTCAACGGCAAGAAGATCGACGAACCGTATCTGCCCGAGGGGAGCCTCGCCGAGCTCACGGGCTTCCCGACCGTGAAGGTCCCCGAGGGACGGCTGTTCCTGCTGGGCGACGAGCGGCGCGGCTCCCTGGACTCCACCGCGCACCTCACGGACGCGGCCGGTGGCACCGTGGCGCGCGGCGCCGTGAAGGCCCGGGTCGAAGCCGTCGCCTGGCCGATGAACGGCATGATCGCCCGCCCCGACGGCTTCAAGGAACTCGGTGCTCTGTCCCGGCCAGGACCGCTCCCCACGATGATCGCCCTGGTGATCGCGGGCGCCGTCCTCGTACTGGGCGGCGCGGCGTACGGGCCGGTCGCCAAGCTGGCTGGCCGTTCCCGCGCGCGCACGGAGTCCGCCGGTGCCCGCTGAGGCGGCGGGCACGGACGAGGAGTCCGGCCGGGACGGGCTGCGCAAGGTCGCCCGGGTCGTGCTGCTCGACCCGCGGGACCGCGTCCTGCTGCTGCACGGCCACGAGCCGGACGATCCCTCCGACGACTGGTGGTTCACGCCCGGCGGCGGCGTGGAGGGCGACGAGACCCGGGAGCAGGCGGCCCTGCGGGAACTCGTGGAGGAGACCGGGATCACCGAGGTCGAACTGGGCCCCGTGCTGTGGCGGCGGACCTGCTCGTTCCCGTTCGCGGGCAGGCGCTGGGACCAGGACGAGTGGTACTTCCTGGCCCGTACGACCCAGACCGCCACGGCGGCCACGGGCCTGACGGAGCTGGAGCGGCGCAGCGTCGCCGGATCGCGTTGGTGGACGTGCCGGGAACTGACCGAAGCACATGAGACGGTGTATCCGACCAAACTCGCCGAGCTCCTGCGCAGGGTGCTCGACGAGGGGCCCCCGGCCACGCCCGAGGTCCTCGACACGGAAATCGTCTAGGGGCTCTCGGGGCTGGCGCACAATAGGGGAACGCACGGCTGAAGGGGAACATGCCATGAGCGCCGAGGACCTCGAGAAGTACGAGACCGAGATGGAGCTGAAGCTCTATCGGGAGTACCGCGATGTCGTCGGTCTGTTCAAATATGTGATCGAGACCGAGCGGCGCTTCTATCTCACCAACGACTACGAGATGCAGGTGCACTCGGTCCAGGGTGAGGTGTTTTTCGAGGTATCCATGGCGGATGCCTGGGTGTGGGACATGTATCGGCCCGCCCGCTTCGTGAAACAGGTGCGCGTCCTCACTTTCAAGGACGTGAACATCGAGGAGCTGAACAAGAACGATCTGGAGCTGCCGGGCGGCTGAGATCCGGGTGACGGAGACGCGGGTGGCTGAGGTCCGGCGGCCGAGGTCGGGCCGGCCGGACCCGGACCCGCCCGCCAAGGGTGAGCGGCGATCACGGTGGTGACTCGTACGGGTGACGGGGTTCTCCACAGTCGCCCGCTCGTCCACCAAGATCCAACAGCTGGGTGACAAGGCCTCAGTGTCGGTGCCGGAGGTGGTGCCGACATGAAGACACCCGAGGCACGTAACGCACTGGGCGCCTACGGCGAGGAACTGGCCGCACGGCGGCTGACCGGGGCCGGGATGACGGTCCTGGCACGCAACTGGCGCTGCGGCAGGACCGGCGAGATCGACATCGTGGCCCGGGACGGCGACGCGCTGGTCGTCTGCGAGGTCAAGACCCGCGGGGCGGGCGCGTTCCAGCATCCGATGGAGGCCGTCACACCGGCCAAGGCCCGCCGGCTGCGCGGCCTGGCCGAACGCTGGCTCCAGGAACACGGTGGAGCCCCGCCGGGCGGCGTCCGCATCGACCTGGTCGGCGTCCTGATCCCCGAACGCGGCGCGCCCGTGGTCGAGCACGCGCGGGGGGTGGCCTGATGGGATTCGCGCGTACGTGTTCGGTCGCCCTGGTGGGCGTGGAGGGCGTCGTCGTCGAGGTCCAGGCCGACCTGGAGCCGGGCATCGCCGCCTTCACACTGGTCGGGCTTCCCGACAAGAGTCTGACCGAGAGCCGGGACCGGGTCAGGGCGGCGGTGGTCAACTCCGGCGCGTCCTGGCCGCAGAAGAAACTGACGGTGGGGCTGAGCCCGGCCTCGGTGCCCAAGGGCGGTTCCGGCTTCGACCTCGCCGTGGCCTCGGCGGTGCTGGGCGCCTCCGAGCGGATCGACCCCCGCGTGCTCGCCGACATCGTGATGATCGGGGAACTGGGCCTCGACGGCCGGGTGCGGCCGGTCCGCGGCATCCTCCCTGCCGTCCTCGCCGCGGCGGAAGCCGGGTACGTACAGGTGGTGGTGCCGGAGTGCGCGGCGGCCGAGGCCTCACTCGTGCCGGGAGTCTCGGTGCTCGGGGTCCGCAGCCTGCGCCAGCTGATCGCGGTACTGGCGGACGAACCGGTGCCCGAGGAGGAGCCGGACGAGCGGGGCCGCCCGGACCCGCTGTCGGCCGGCCTGCGCCTGCCCGGCACGGGCGAGGCCACCGGCCTGTGCGGCATCGCCGTGCCGGAACACGACCAGGGCCACGACCTCGGCGACGTCGTCGGCCAGCTCTCGGCACGCACCGCGATGGAGGTGGCGGCGGCCGGCGGCCACCATGTCTTCCTCCAGGGGCCGCCCGGCGCGGGCAAGACGATGCTGGCCGAGCGGATGCCGCTGATCATGCCGCGCCTCACCCGGCAGGAATCCCTGGAGGTGACGGCGATCCACTCCGTCGCGGGCCTGCTGCCGCCCGGCAAACCGATGGTGGACGTCGCGCCGTACTGCGCACCCCATCATTCCGCGACCATGCAGTCGCTCGTCGGCGGCGGCAAGGGGCTCGCACGGCCCGGAGCGGTGTCCCTGTCACATCGTGGCGTGCTCTTCCTGGACGAGGCACCGGAGTTCAGCGGCTTCGCGCTGGACGCCCTGCGGCAGCCGCTGGAAGCGGGACACGTGGTGATCGCGCGCAGCGCCGGTGTCGTGAGGTTCCCCGCGAAGTTCCTGATGGTGCTGGCCGCCAACCCCTGCCCCTGCGGCCGCTTCAGCACGACGAACGACTTCTGCGAGTGTCCGCCCTCCGTCATCCGCCGCTATCAGGCGAGGCTCTCCGGGCCGCTGCTCGACCGGGTCGATCTGCGCGTGGACGTCGAACCGGTCACCCGGGCCGAACTCACCGCGCGCGGGGCACGGGGCGAGTCGACGAAGACGGTCGCGGACCGGGTCCTCGCCGGCCGTGAACGGGCCGCCGAGCGCCTGAAGGGGACTCCCTGGCACACCAACAGCGAGGTGCCGGGACGCGAGCTGCGCGGACGCTGGCAGGCGCGGGCGGGAGCGATGAACGAGGCCGAGCGGGGCCTGGAGCGCGGGCTGCTGACGGCCCGTGGCCTGGACCGGGTGCTCCGGGTCGCCTGGACGGTCGCGGACCTTTCCGGACACGACCGGCCCGACGCCGGGGACGTCGCCCTGGCCCTCCAACTGCGCACCGGCATCCCGCGCGGTGTGCCGATGGCGATCGGCTCGCCGGCATGACAGCCGTCGAACGCGAGGCCCGCGTCACGCTGTCCCGGGTCGTCGAACCGGGTGACGAGGTCTGCGGCCGCTGGATCAGGGAGGTCGGGGCCCCGGAAGCGGTCCGGTGGCTGTACGGGGACCTGGGCCAGCCGCGGGGGATGACCGACAGAAGGTGGGCCGGGCTGCGGGCCAGGGCCGCGCGGGCCGCCCCGGAGCGCGACCTCGCCCTCGCCCGGGACGCCGGGGTGAGGTTCGTCTGTCCCGGTGAATCCGAATGGCCCGCGCAGCTCGACGACCTGGGGGACGCCCGGCCCGTCGGACTGTGGGTGCGCGGGCCGGCCGGTCTGCGGTTGTGGGCCCTGAGATCGGTGGCCGTCGTCGGCGCCCGTGCCTGTACGGAGTACGGCGCGCACATGGCCGCCACCCTCGGCGCCGGTCTCGCGGAGCGGGGCTGGGTGGTGGTGTCCGGCGGCGCCTACGGCATCGACGGCGCCGCGCACCGCGGCGCCCTCGGGGCGGGCGGGGCCACGGTCGCGGTGCTCGCCTGCGGCGTCGACCGGCCCTATCCGCGCGGACACACCCAGCTGATCACCAGAATCGCGGAACAGGGTCTCGTCGTGGGGGAGCTGCCGCCGGGCGAGCATCCGACGCAGAGCAGGTTCATCCTTCGCAACCGGGTCATCGCGGCGCTCACCCGGGGCACCGTGGTCGTCGAGGCGGCGTACCGCAGCGGAGCGCTCGTCACCGCCCGCGCCGCACAGCGGCTGGGCCGGTTCACGATGGGCGTGCCGGGACCCGTCACCAGCGCGCTGTCGGCCGGGGTGCACGAAATGCTGCGCGGGGAAGCCGTCCTGGTGTCCGACGCCGCGGAAGTCGCCGAACTGGTGGGCGACATGGGGGAGCTGGCTCCGGACCGGCGTGGTCCCGTGCTGCCGCGCGACCTGTTGCCCCCGGACGCGGTGCGTGTCCTGGCCGCTCTGCCGGCGCGGGATCCGGCCGGGAGCGAGGAGATCGC
Source organism: Streptomyces sp. NPDC002698 (assembly GCF_042888945.1). Lineage (NCBI taxonomy): Bacteria > Bacillati > Actinomycetota > Actinomycetes > Kitasatosporales > Streptomycetaceae > Streptomyces > Streptomyces sp. NPDC002698. The sequence continues at coordinate 120,320 of NZ_JBIAQM010000007.1, read as the reverse complement.
CCGGCGGGCGGCGACCAGTACGGACGACGCGGTCGGGAGACTGTACGAACTCCGAGCACTTGGATTCGTCGAACGACACGGCGACGGCTGGAAGTTGACACGCCAGGCGACGGCCTCCGGCGGAGGCGATCGGGAGGGATGCTGACCGAGCGTGTTCGGCCGTCCGAGGGAATGCCGACACGCCTGGGAATCCTCACAGTTGGCGGTCCCTGACGGTCACGCAGGGCGACCGCCGTGACTCCGGGAGACGTCCCGGGGAAAGGTTTCGCGTGCGGGTGACAGCCCGCCCTTCGCGCACTGCGACGGCCCAGTCACGCTACGCTCACAAGAATCCGAAGCAGGCACGCGATCTCGGCACGACGCCGACAGGACACCCAGGTCATCCCAGTTCACGGCAGAACGGCACTAGGCGACGAATGCCCCAGCACACCTCCGGGTCCGACCGGACGGCGATCCCGCCAGCCGCCCGCGACGGCGGCAGCGTGCGCCCGCCCGCGCCCTCGACACTCGACGAGCTGTGGCGGTCGTACAAGTCGACCGGTGACGAGCGGCTGCGGGAACAGCTGATCCTGCACTACTCACCGCTGGTGAAGTACGTCGCGGGCCGGGTCAGCGTGGGTCTGCCGGCCAATGTCGAGCAGGCCGACTTCGTCTCGTCGGGGGTGTTCGGACTGATCGACGCGATCGAGAAGTTCGACATCGAACGGGAGATCAAGTTCGAGACGTACGCGATCACCCGCATTCGCGGGGCGATGATCGACGAACTGCGTGCGCTGGACTGGATCCCGCGGTCGGTGCGTCAGAAGGCGCGCAACGTGGAGCGCGCCTACGCGACGCTGGAGGCGCGGCTGCGGCGCACCCCCTCCGAGGGTGAGGTCGCCGCCGAGATGGGCATCGGTGTGGAGGAACTCCACGCGGTGTTCAGCCAGTTGTCGCTGGCCAACGTGGTCGCTCTGGAGGAGCTGCTGCATGCCGGCGGCGAGGGCGGCGACCGGCTGAGCCTGATGGACACCCTGGAGGACACCGCCGCCGACAACCCGGTCGAGGTGGCCGAGGACCGGGAGCTGCGGAGGCTGCTGGCACGGGCGATCAACACGTTGCCCGACCGGGAGAAGACCGTGGTCACGCTGTACTACTACGAAGGGCTCACGCTCGCGGAGATCGGCAATGTGCTCGGGGTGACCGAGAGCCGGGTGAGCCAGATCCACACCAAGTCGGTGCTTCAGCTGCGCGCCAAGCTGGCCAGTTTCGGACGCTGAGCCGGGCCGTGCCGTGATGCCGGGCGGTGCCGCCGGGCCGTTCCGGCGGCGGGCCCGTAGTGGCGGACGCCATCGGGGCGGGCTCGGCGGAGTGGTTCCCGTCGGCGGCACCGCGTCCGTACAGTGGTTGACGTGCCAAGGATTCGAGCGGCCTCCGTGGCCGAGCACCGGTCGATGCAGCGAGCCGCCCTGCTGGACGCTGCGCGGTCCCTGTTGTCCGAGGGCGGGACGGAGGCGCTGACCTTCCCCGTGCTCGCCGAGCGCACGGGGCTCGCGCGTTCCTCCGTGTACGAGTACTTCCGGTCCAGGGCGGCCGTCGTCGAGGAACTGTGCGAGGTCGACTTCCCCGTCTGGGCGGCCGAGGTCTCCGCCGCGATGGCCGCGGCGGACGGCCCCGAGGCCACGGTCGAGGCCTATGTGCGCCGGCAGCTGGCCCTGGTGGGGGACCGGCGGCACCGCGCCGTGGTCGCCATCTCCGCCAGCGAACTCGACGCGGGTGCCCGGGAGAAGATCAGGGCCGCGCACGGCGGGCTGGTCACGATGATCGGTGAGGCGCTCACGGAGATGGGGCACGCCGAGCCGCGGCTGGCCGCGATGCTCCTCCAGGGCGTGGTGGACGCCGCGGTGCGCCGTATCGAGCTGGGCGCCGCCGAGGACCCCTCCGCGATCACGGAGGCGGCCGTGACGATGGCCCTCCGGGGCGTCCGCGGCTGAACCCCGCCGTTCCCGGGGATCAGGGCTGAGCCACGCCGTCCTCCGGGATCAGGGATGAGCCCCTGCCGTCTCCCCCCAGGGCCAGGGCTGAGCCCCCGCCGCCCCCCGGGACCGCGGGTGAACCCCGCTGTCCCCCGCGGGACCAGGGCTGAGCCCGCCGCCCCCGACCCCGGGGCTGCCCCCGCTGTCCCGGGCCCGGGGCTGAGCCCCGCTGTTACGGGCCTGGGGCTGAGCCCCGCTGTTACGGGCCCGGGGTGTTTCGCTCGCTGAACCGCCTCCCCGCCACCTCGCACCCTGTCCGGTCGGTGTCTGGCCGGTCAGGGGCGGGTGCCGGGGGCGTCGAGCGGCAGCAGACGGGACGGGCCCGTGCCCAGGAGCCACGGGGGGAGCAGCGACAGCGGGTTCAGATAGGCCGTGCCTCTGAGCAGGCCCCAGTGCAGACAGGGTGTCGGCCCGCAGTGCGTGTCCGGCGTTTCCAGGGTGCCGAGGACCTGGCCCGCGAGGACCTCGGCACCCTTGCGCACCGAGGCCCGCACCGGTCCGTACGTCGTCCGCAGCGGCGGTGCCCCCGTGCCCGACAGCTCCACCGAGACGGCCCCGCGGCCCGCGACCCGGCCCGCGAAGGACACCCGGCCGGACGCGACGGCCCGTACCTCGGCGCCGGGCCCGGCCGCCAGGTCGACCCCGCGATGCCCCCGCGAGTAGGCCGTCTCCGGCGGTTCCCAGCCCCGTACGACGAACGGACGGACACCCACCGGCCAGGCGCGGGCGAGCGCCGGCACCGAGGGGTCGGCAGTCGGCGGGGAGGCCGGGACCCTCGGCCCGGGACCGGTCCCGTGAGCCGGCGCCGACGCACCCAGGACGGTCATCGCCAGGCACGGCAGGAGCCACGCACGCACACATCGGTTCACTCGCATGCGGGAACCGTCCCGCACCGAGCGGATCATGGCCGGGATCTGTGGAGTACCGGCCGGTTGTGGACAGCGGCGTCACCTGCCCCCTCTCGGGTCCCGTACACTTCTGATGGCGATTCGGGTCACCGAGTCGACTTCGCACGCCCCGGCACCTGGTCGTCACAGATCGGTGTCAGCGCCTCTCGGTCCTTTGTGGCAAGGCGCATCGCGGGCGTCAGGCGCGTGTGCCGTCCGGCATGTGCGGTACAACCGAGAACACCTAGGAGAACGGCCATGGCCGTCGTCACGATGCGGGAGCTGCTGGAAAGCGGCGTCCACTTCGGTCACCAGACCCGTCGCTGGAACCCGAAGATGAAGCGCTTCATCTTCACCGAGCGCAACGGCATCTACATCATCGACCTGCTCCAGTCGCTGTCGTACATCGACCGCGCCTACGAGTTCGTCAAGGAGACCGTCGCCCACGGCGGCACGGTCATGTTCGTCGGCACGAAGAAGCAGGCGCAGGAGGCCATCGCGGAGCAGGCCACCCGCGTCGGCATGCCCTACGTCAACCAGCGCTGGCTGGGCGGCATGCTCACCAACTTCTCCACCGTCTACAAGCGTCTGCAGCGCCTCAAGGAGCTCGAGCAGATCGACTTCGAGGACGTCGCGGCCTCGGGTCTCACCAAGAAGGAGCTTCTCGTGCTCTCGCGCGAGAAGGCCAAGCTGGAGAAGACCCTCGGTGGTATCCGCGAGATGCAGAAGGTGCCCAGCGCCGTCTGGATCGTGGACACCAAGAAGGAGCACATCGCGGTCGGCGAGGCCCGGAAGCTCAACATCCCGGTCGTCGCCATCCTCGACACCAACTGTGACCCGGACGAGGTCGACTACAAGATCCCGGGCAACGACGACGCGATCCGCTCCGTCACCCTGCTCACCCGCGTGATCGCCGACGCCGTCGCCGAGGGCCTCATCTCCCGCTCCGGCGCCGGCAAGGCCGCGGGCGACAAGGCCGCGGGCGAGCCGCTCGCCGCGTGGGAGCGCGACCTGCTCGAGGGCGAGAAGAAGGCCGACGACGCCGAGGTCCAGACCTCCGCCGAGACGGAGAAGGTCGCCGACGCCGAGCAGGCCGAGGTTCCGGCCGCCGAGGCCGAGGCCGAGGCTGCTGCCGAGGCGCCCGCCGCCGAGGCCCCCGCCGCGGACGCCGAGCAGGCCTGACCCCTCACCCCTTCGGGTTTGTGAACGGCGGGGGCCCACAAAGCCCCCGCCGTTCGTCCCGTAGATCTTCAGACTTCGAGAGAGACTCCAGGAATCATGGCGAACTACACCGCCGCTGACGTCAAGAAGCTCCGTGAGCTCACCGGCGCCGGCATGATGGACTGCAAGAAGGCGCTGGACGAGGCCGACGGCAACGTCGACAAGGCCGTCGAGGCGCTGCGGATCAAGGGCCAGAAGGGCGTCGCCAAGCGCGAGGGCCGCTCCGCCGAGAACGGCGCCGTGGTCTCCATCATCGCTGACGACAACACCTCCGGTGTCCTGGTCGAGCTGAAGTGCGAGACGGACTTCGTCGCCAAGGGTGAGAAGTTCCAGGCTGTCGCCAACGAGATCGCCCAGCACGTCGTCAAGACGTCGCCGGCCGACATCGAGGCGCTCCTCGGCTCCGAGATCGAGCCGGGCAAGACGGTTCAGGCGTTCGTCGACGAGGCCAACGCCAACCTGGGCGAGAAGATCGTCCTGGACCGCTTCGCCCAGTTCTCCGGCGCGTTCGTGGCTTCGTACATGCACCGCACCATGCCCGACCTGCCCCCGCAGATCGGTGTTCTGGTCGAGCTGGACAAGGCCGACTCCGACCTCGCCAAGGGCATCGCGCAGCACATCGCCGCCTTCGCGCCGAAGTACCTCTCCAAGGAGGACGTTCCGGCCGAGGTCGTCGAGACCGAGCGTCGCGTCGCCGAGGAGACCACCCGCGCCGAGGGCAAGCCCGAGGCCGCCCTCCCGAAGATCGTCGAGGGTCGCGTCAACGGCTTCTTCAAGGAGGCCACGCTCCTCGGCCAGCCGTACGCGCTCGACAACAAGAAGTCCGTCCAGAAGGTTCTGGACGAGGCCGGTGTCACCCTGAAGCGCTTCTCGCGCATCAAGGTCGGCATCTGAGTCCGTACAGCGATCGACGCGCGACCCCGATAGGGTCGACAGCAGTCGTCCGCGTACGTCGGCACTCACACGTGTGTGTCGGACGACAGCAGATCTGACGAGGAGGCCATTGCCGAGCATGGGATGCGAACACACCCCACCGGCAATGGCCTTCTTCGTATGTGCACCATGAGGAGATCTCCATGACCACCACCCAGGCCGGCAACGGCGAGAAGAGCGACGACGGCAAAGGCGCGGGCCGCTTCCTGCTGAAGCTTTCCGGCGAGGCGTTCGCCGGTGGCGGAGGACTGGGCGTCGACCCCGACGTGGTGCACAAGATCGCCCGCGAGATCGCGGCCGTCGTGCGCGGCGGTGCCCAGATCGCCGTCGTCATCGGCGGCGGCAACTTCTTCCGCGGGGCCGAACTCCAGCAGCGCGGCATGGACCGGGCGCGCTCCGACTACATGGGCATGCTCGGCACGGTCATGAACTGCCTCGCCCTCCAGGACTTCCTGGAGAAGGAAGGCATCGACAGCCGCGTCCAGACCGCCATCACCATGGGCCAGGTCGCGGAGCCGTACATCCCGCTGCGCGGCGTGCGGCACCTGCAGAAGGGCCGCGTGGTCATCTTCGGCGCCGGTATGGGCATGCCGTACTTCTCCACCGACACCACCGCCGCCCAGCGCGCCCTGGAGATCGACGCCGAGGCGCTCCTCATGGGCAAGAACGGCGTGGACGGGGTCTACGACTCCGACCCGAAGACCAACCCCGAGGCGGTCAAGTTCGACGCGCTCAGCTACGGCGAGGTCATCACCCGGGACCTCAAGGTCGCCGACATGACCGCCATCACGCTGTGCCGGGACAACAAGCTGCCGATCCTGGTCTTCGAACTCCTGGCGGAGGGCAATATCGCGCGGGCCGTCAAGGGTGAGAAGATCGGCACACTCGTGGGCGACCAGAGCGGCCGAGCCTGACGGGGAACGCGCCGGACCGGATACGCCTTCCGGTCCGGGACGGACCCCGACCGGGGGATGGACAATGTCCTGCCGGTCCGGAACCGTGCAGGAACAAGACGCGACGCAGCCGGCCGCCGGACTCCGACGAGGAAAAGCTGCCGGGCCTACTCAAGACACGCAGGAGCAAGTGGTGATCGAAGAGACCCTCCTCGAGGCCGAGGAGAAGATGGAGAAGGCCGTCGTGGTCGCCAAGGAGGACTTCGCCGCGATCCGCACCGGTCGTGCGCACCCGGCGATGTTCAACAAGATCGTGGCCGACTACTACGGCGCGCTGACGCCGATCAACCAGCTGGCCTCGTTCTCCGTTCCGGAGCCGCGCATGGCCGTGGTGACCCCGTTCGACAAGAGCGCGCTGCGCAACATCGAGCAGGCGATCCGCGACTCCGACCTGGGCGTCAACCCCAGCAACGACGGCAACATCATCCGGGTGACGTTCCCCGAGCTGACGGAAGAGCGCCGCAAGGACTACATCAAGGTCGCGCGGACCAAGGGCGAGGACGCCAAGGTCTCGATCCGCGCCGTGCGCCGCAAGGCCAAGGACGCTCTCGACAAGCTCGTCAAGGACAAGGAGTCCGGCGAGGACGAGGTCCGCCGTGCGGAGAAGGAACTCGACGACACCACGGCGAAGTACGTCGCCCAGGTGGACGAGCTCCTGAAGCACAAGGAAGCGGAGCTGCTCGAGGTCTGATGAACGACTCTTCCTGGGGGGCGCCGCCACAAGCCGGGTACTGGGGGCCGTCCGAGCAGGGGCCACTCCAGGGGGCGGCCCCGGCGGGTCCCACGTACGATGCGCATGACGCGCAGCACACTCGGCCCATGCCCACCGCGCCCGGCGTACCCGCTCATGGCGGGAACCAGGATGACGACAGGGGGGCCGCTCGGCTGAGCGGCCCCCCGGTCCGCAACGACTCACCGCCGACGGCGCCCTACGGGGATCCGTCGCACAATCCGCAAAGCCCGCAGGAGCCCATGCCCAGCACCGCACCCGAGCCCGCCCCCGCACCGCAGAAGAAGAGCGCGGGACGCGACCTGGGTGCGGCCATAGGAGTGGGCGTCGGGCTCGGCGCCGTGATCGTCGCGTCGCTGTTCGTCGTCAAGGCCGTCTTCGTCGGTGTGATAGCGGTGGCCGTGGTGGTGGGGCTCTGGGAGCTCACCTCACGGCTGGAGGAGCGCAAGGGCATCAAGGCGCCCCTCGTGCCGCTCGCGCTCGGCGGGGCCGCCATGGTCGTCGCCGGATACGTGCGCGGAGCCGAGGGCGCCTGGGTGGCCATGGCGCTCACCGCGCTGGCCGTGCTGGTCTGGCGGATGACGGAACCGCCCGAGGGCTACCTCAAGGACGTCACCGCGGGGGTCTTCGCGGCCTTCTACGTGCCGTTCCTGGCGACCTTCGTGGCCATGATGCTCACCGCCGACGACGGCCCGCGCCGCGTGCTGACCTTCCTGCTCCTGACGGTCGTCAGCGACACGGGGGCGTACGCCATCGGCTGGCGCTTCGGCAAGCACAAGCTGGCTCCGCGGATCAGCCCCGGAAAGACCCGCGAGGGTCTGTTCGGAGCGGTCACCTTCGCGATGGCGGCGGGTGCGCTGTGCATGCAGTACCTGATCGACGACGGCACCTGGTGGCAGGGTCTGATCCTCGGCCTCGCGGTCGCGTCCAGCGCCACGCTCGGTGACCTCGGCGAGTCCATGATCAAGCGGGACCTCGGCATCAAGGACATGGGCACCCTGCTGCCGGGCCACGGCGGCATCATGGACCGGCTGGACTCCCTGCTCCCGACGGCTCCGGTCGTCTGGCTGCTGCTCGTGCTTTTCGTCGGCTCCGGCTGATCGTTTCTTCGCACGCGTTTACGGCGTACGTATCCGTGACGCGCGCACATCCACGACACCACCCCTTCGGGTCATCCGATCACCTCACCGTGATCGCCGTGACCCGGAGGGGTGGTGTCGTATGTGACGCTGCGCAGATGCCGCAGGCGGGACGCTTTTTCGGATACGCGTTCGGTTCTGGAGTCCGGCGGAACGTCGCGACAGCACTCCTCGCGTGCCGCCCGATCGCAGAGAGACGCAGGTCACATTCAGGTCGGTCACATCGTGCCGGGTCGTTCCGTCAACCAGGTGTAGCCACGAGAAACGACACAGGGAGCACACCATGGAAGCTCGTCTGAACCTCTTCGCCAGCCCGGTGGCGGCCAAGTTCATGAAGCACATCGTCGCCGCGGGCAGGCCGCTCGCGGAGTCGACGCTGCCGCTCGCGACGCAGGAGCTGGTGAAGCTTCGCGCCAGCCAGATCAACGGCTGCGGGTTCTGCACGGACATGCACAGCAAGGACGCGGAGGCCGCGGGCGAGACCTCCGTGCGCCTCAACCTGGTCGCGGCCTGGAGGGAGGCGACGGTGTTCACCGACGCCGAGCGCGCCGCCCTGGAGCTGACGGAGCAGAGCACGCGCATCGCCGACGCGGCGGGCGGCGTCACGGACGAGTGCTGGGCGAACGCCGCCAAGTACTACGACGAGGAGCAACTCGCCGCGCTGGTGTGCTGCATCGCGCTCATCAACGCCTTCAACCGCGCGAACGTCATGATCCAGCAGCCCGCGGGCGACTACCGGCCCGGCCAGTTCGCGTAACCGGGAGACGCGAGGGGTCCGTCGGCCGGGACCTGGGTGACGGGGAGGACCGCGCCGGTTCGGGCGGGGCCGGGGACGGTTGGGGCGGGGACGGTTCGGGAGAGGGCGGGGCGGGGGGAGAGAAGAGACGGCGGCGGAATGGTGACGATGCCGCCTTCCTCCTCCGCTTGCTCCTCCTCCGCTTGCTCCTCCTCGGCCGCGCAGGTTGTTCATGCGGTGGGTTGATGCGGTGGGTTCATCTGGTGGGTTCATACGGCGGGGGCCCACCGGAATCGTCCGGCGGCCGGTGTCTTACGAGTGAATGCCGCCGTTCTCCGATCGACGGCCGGTGTCTTACGAGTGAATCCCGGCGTTCTCCGATGGGCGGCCGGGGCGTCGGCGGGAAGAGCACCCACGTACCGACACCTCAATGGCAGGGAGCAACCCCTATGCCGAAGTTCCTCATCCAGGCCCGCTACACCCCCGAGGGGGCGAAGGGCTTGCTCAAGGAAGGCGCGAGCGGCCGCCGCGCAGCCGTCGAGCACGTCGTCGCCGGCCTCGGCGGGAGCGTCGAGGCCATGTACTTCTCCTTCGGAGAGGACGACTTCGTGTGCATCCTCGACTTCCCCGACGCGGTCTCCATGGCCGCCGTCAGCCTCAGCGTCAAGGCCAGCGGTGCCCTCCGCACCCGGGCCACACCGCTCCTCACCCTCGACGAAGTCGACGAGGCCACCCGCAGAGAGGTCGCCTTCCGCCCTCCGGGCGCGTAGCCCGAGCCGGCCGGGGACACTCCACCGCAGGCGCTCCTGCCGGACCCTCGCCGTCGAGTCCGGCTCGGATGCCATGCTCCGCCCCATGGACACGGAAGAGTTCTGGAACCTGATCGAGCGGGCCCGCGGCACGGCCGTCGACCTGGCCGACGTCGAGGACATCGCCGAGCGGGCCACCGTGCTGCTGGCCGGGTACGCCCCCCGGGACATCCTCGGCGCCGAGCAGGTCCTGCAAGAGCTGATGGCCGCGTCCGACCGAGTTCCCCTCAGGGCCGCGGCCTGGGTCATCAGCGGTGGCAGCCCCTGCTTCGACGAGGGTTTCGACTACTTCCGCGGATGGCTGATCGCCCAGGGCCGGGAGGTCTTCGAACGCGTCGTCGCGCACGCCGACCGGCTGGCCGAGCTCCCGGAGATCTCCGCGTCGGCGCCCGAGGGGATCGAACCCGACGGTGAGGGGATTCTCGGCATCGCCCAGGACGCCTACGAGAGGGCGACCGGCGCCGAACCGCCCGAGGACGTCTTCACCTTCGACGACCCGGCAGTCGATCCGGACCACGACTTCGACGACCGTGAGCGTATGACCGCCCTGCTGCCCCGGCTCACCGCCCTGTACCCGGGCTGACCCGGACCGGCCCGTGGCCTCGACGTGGCCGAGTCGGCGGGACGGGTCTGTCGTTCGAAGTCGGCGGCATATCCAGTTCCTGGCCCGCAGACGGCCCGGGACGTCAGTGTCCCGGAGACCGCCCGCCCTGTCGTGTCGCGGAGGCGATCGCGGATACGACGGCGGTCACGGCGAGGCTTCCGATCATGACCAGCACCACGCCGACCATGAAGAGGCCGCTGGAGTCGTCCGACCAGTCGTAGTAGGCGGCGACGGTGAGGCCGGCCGTGGTGCCGAGGACAGCGGCCCGGGTGTAGCGCCGGGATGCCGCCCAGTACACCGGTGCCAGCAGAATCAGCACCAGCCCGATCACCTGCCATGCCTCGTACGGACCGGTCGTCGTGCCGTCGGGTTGCACGTCACGATGCTGGTCCCAGCCCAGCCAGGCGGCCCACACCGCCAGCGACACGCCGGCCAGCAGGAGGATCGACACCAGCTGGGGAACAGGTTTCCGTGGTTCTTGACTCATGGCCCAAGCGTTTCCGTTCACTCGATCACCGACCAGGGCGCAGGTACTCAGTTCCGCCCGAGTACATCAGCCATGGCCAGTGGGTCCTCGGTCGGCCGGAGAGGCGACCGTTCCGGACCTCTGCGCTGCCGTTTCCCGGGATGCTGGCGGGATGGCAAAGGGCGATGAACTGATCATTCAAAACCTGTTCGAGAACTGGCTGGTGGAGCGGGGCTGGACGCTGACCGCCGAGCGCGGGTGGGTGGACGTGGATGCCCGGCATCCCGATGGGCGGAGGTTGCTGGCCGAGGTGAAGGGGCCCACTTCGTCCCCCGGTCTCGACGTGGATACGGCCTACGGGCAGCTGCTTCGACGTATGGGCGAAGTGGCGCCGGCGAAGACACGCTTCGGAATCGTCGTCCCCGAGAGATCGATCACGGCTGCGCTACGCGTACCCGAGCGGGTCCGCGAGCTGCTCGCTGTCGATGTCTTCGCCGTGTCTTCGAGTGGATCGGTACGGCAGATCTGACGGCCGGGGCTCCCGGCACCAACTGGCTGATGTGTCGGAGCAGTCGAGTGGCGTCCCGGCAGTGCCAAGGAGCCAGGTTGCCGCTGGAGCCGGACCGACCTGGGGAACGGCGGCGCCGGTCACGGCCGCCCTGAAAAGCGGTGGTACCAGCAGGCACCCGATTCCTACGCTACGGACATGTGTCGCTATGGGAAGAGGGACTGACCTTTCATTCGTGCGGCTGTGGTGGTTGGGGGTTCCGGCCGCGCACACCTGCGGAAGTACGTGCCGGACGGATCATCGCGCGGCGACTGGACATACCCCTTCGGGAGGCCTTGCAGCGCACTGAGGTCTATTGAGCGGAGTCGGTGACCAGACCCGGGGGGCACGGGGGCGAGTGGTGGGTCAATGAAGTTCTGCTCGGCGAGTCGGCCTGATCTGCCGAGCAGGACATCCATCGGTGGGAGGGGCGGTGTGAGCAAACGGCGGTACGTAGCGCGCGGGGTGCCAGGCGGATACCGGATCTGGGACAACAAGGGGCGGCGCTGGTGGGGAGACCTGTACGAACTCTGCCCCGACGATCTGCTGACGGAGCTGAACAGCCGGGCCGACCCTGCCAGGATTTCTACTCTCCTGAAGCGCTACCGGGCGCTGAAGCGGTAGCCGTCGTTGTTTGGAGGAGGGGACGCGGGCGCGGGCCGTAGGGGTAGAGCCACGGGCTCCAGTCGCCTTCTTGAAGGTGGGAGATCGCGATGAGCGCGTCGGCGGCGTTCTTGCAGCGCGGGTGGCGTGCCGTGAAGGACGCGATGCGGGGTCGCTGCGTGAGCAGCCAGTCGGCGACGGTTCGCGGGTCGCCGTCGTACCACCACGTGAAATCGAACTCCTCCCACAGGAAATCCGTCCCCCAGCCCAGTGACAGTCGGACGAGGCCGGCATCCGCGGCGGGGCCGGAGAGGCCGGCGATGTGGTCCAGCCATGGCTCCAGGCCGCCAGTGGCGTGGGCGACGCCTTCCACGAGGTCGCGGATGTCCGCCGGGGACCGGCCGTCGGTGAGGGCGAGGGTGAGCAGTGCCCGGAACGCCTGCTCGACCGCGGTGCGCTCGGCGACCGGCCAGCCGATCAGTTCGGCCCCGTACCGGCCGAGACCGCGCAGCTCATGGGACGGGTCGGTACCAGGGCCTTCCGGGCCCCAGTGACGCAAGGCACGCGGTATGAGGCGGCGCCACAGGACCGGGTACTGGTCCGCGTCCCAGTGATCGACGACCTTGCCCATGAAGCCTGCGAGGACGTCATCCGGCACATCGCGCGGATCACCGCCGAGGATGCGCAGCTCCGCTTCCGTGAAGCAGCGAGTGCACCCCGCCACCGGCCGGTCGAGCTCCGGGAGGGAGGCGAAGATCCGGTCCACCTCGGCGAGGGCGAGCCGCCACATCGTGTACGGGTCGGGGACAGGCTGATCGAGCATGACGGCTACCTACCGGGACTCCGCACCGTGGGCCGGGCGAAGAGAGCGACGCTACACCGGTTCCCGCCCGGCGGGTACCCGTTTCCCGACGCGGGCGAGGTCAAGATCCGCAAGGTCGGGCCGACTGCCCGCGCCTGAAAACCGGGCAATGGGCTGCCGGACCGTCTCCGGGCCGTGAAAGGGTGGCCAATGGTGACGGGGGACATCGGAGGGTGACAGGTCCCTCGCCCATCCGACCGGGGCGGCCCCAAACGATCTGCGACACTGGTTACGCCATGCCTAAGCCCGGAGAACTCACCTTTGTCGCGCCGCGCGGAGCCAAGAAGCCGCCGCGGCACCTTGCCGATCTCACGCCCGCCGAGCGCAAAGAAGCGGTTGCCGCGATCGGCGAGAAGCCGTTTCGTGCCAAGCAGCTCTCGCAGCACTACTTCGCCCGGTACGCGCACGACCCCGCCGAGTGGACGGACATCCCGGCCGCCTCGCGCGGCAAGCTCCAGGAAGCGCTGCTTCCCGAGCTGATGACGGTCGTGCGGCACCTGTCGACCGACCAGGACACCACCCGCAAGACGCTGTGGCGGCTCTTCGACGGCACGCTCGTCGAGTCCGTGCTGATGCGCTACCCGGACCGGGTGACCATGTGCATCAGCTCGCAGGCGGGCTGCGGGATGAACTGCCCGTTCTGCGCCACCGGGCAGGCCGGCCTCGACCGGAACCTGTCCACCGGCGAGATCGTGCACCAGATCGTCGACGGTATGCGCGCGCTGCGTGACGGCGAGATCCCCGGGGGTCCGGCGCGGCTGAGCAACATCGTCTTCATGGGGATGGGCGAGCCGCTCGCCAACTACAAGCGGGTGGTCGGAGCGATCCGGGCCCTGACCGACCCCGAGCCGGACGGCCTCGGGCTCTCGCAGCGCGGTATCACGGTGTCGACGGTCGGGCTCGTCCCCGCCATCAACCGGTTCGCGGACGAGGGCTTCAAGTGCCGGCTCGCGATCTCCCTGCACGCCCCGGACGACGAGCTGCGCGACACCCTCGTCCCCGTGAACACGCGGTGGCAGGTGCGCGAGGTGCTGGACGCCGGCTGGGGATACGCGGACCGGTCCGGACGGCGCCTGTCCATCGAGTACGCGCTGATCCGCGACATCAACGACCAGGCGTGGCGTGGGGACCGGCTCGGGCGGATGCTCAAGGGCAAGCCCGTACACGTCAACCTCATCCCGCTGAACCCGACCCCGGGCTCGAAGTGGACCGCGTCGCGGCCCGAGGACGAGAAGGCGTTCGTCGAGGCGATCGCGGCCCATGGCGTCACGGTCACCGTCCGGGACACCCGGGGGCAGGAGATCGACGGAGCGTGTGGCCAGCTCGCCGCGACCGAGCGGTAGTCTGAACCGAGTCGGCCCGTACGGTCGTCCGGCATCACCATGGTCGGACCATCCCGTCGTCCGGCATCTTCACCGTCCGACATCTTCATATTCCGACAGGGGAGCGCCACAGCGCTGAGAGTGCGGGACAGACCGCAGACCCTCTGAACCTTGCCCAGGTCATTCTGGGTAGGAAGTTCGGTCGTTACTCAAGCTGTTGCGCCCTGCCCGGGAACCGTCAGAGGTCCCGGGCAGGGCCGCGTCTCTTCCTGGTCACCCAGGAGGAATCAGTGAGCATCACCACCACCGTCAGCAGCGGCAGACGGTTCGCCGTCATGGCCGCCGGGCTCGGTCTCGTCGCGCTGCCCGTGCTGTCCGCGTGCGGCTCGTCCGGCGGCTCCGGCTCGGGCGATCCGAAGACGGTCACGCTCGTCAGCCACGACTCGTGGCTCGTGTCGAAGAGCGTGCTGGCGGACTTCGAGAAGCAGTCCGGCTACAAGGTCCGCGTCCTCAAGGACGGCGACGCCGGGCAGGCCGTGAACAAGGCCGTCCTGACCAAGGACAACCCCCAGGGCGACGTCTTCTTCGGCGTCGACAACACCCTGCTCTCCCGCGCGCTCGACAACGGGCTGTTCCAGCCGTACGAGGCCAAGGGCGCGGACCAGGTCCTGCCGGAGTACCGGACCGACCAGGACAAGCACCGGGTCACGCCCATCGACACCGGCGACATCTGCGTCAACTACGACAAGGCCTGGTTCAGCGAGCACGAGCTGGCGCCGCCGCGGTCCTTCGACGACCTGGTCAAGCCCGCGTACAAGAACCTCCTCGTCACCGAGAACGCCGCCACCTCCTCGCCCGGCCTCGGTTTCCTGCTCGGGTCCGCCGCGCACTACGGCGACAAGGGCTGGGAGGACTACTGGACGAAGCTCAAGGCCAACGGCGTGAAGGTCGTGGACGGCTGGGAGCAGGCGTACAACGAGGAGTTCTCGGGGTCCGCCGGAGGCAAGAAGGCCAAGGCCGACCGGCCGCTCGTCGTCTCGTACGCCTCCTCGCCGCCCGCCGAGGTCATCTACGCCGACCCGAAGCCCGCCACGGCCCCGACCGGCGTCGCGGACGGCACCTGCTTCCGGCAGGTGGAGTACGCGGGTCTGCTCAGCAACGCCGAGAACGCCGAGGGCGGCAAGGCGTTCCTGGACTTCCTGCTCACCAAGGAGTTCCAGGAGGACATGCCGCTCAACATGTTCGTCTACCCGGTCCGTGAGGGCGCGCGGGTGCCCGCGGAGTTCACCCGGTTCGGTCCGCAGGCCAAGGATCCCGAGATCCTGGCGCCCGCGAAGATCGCCGCCGACCGCGACCAGTGGGTCAAGTCGTGGACCTCACTCGTACTGAAGTAACGGAAGCGGACGAGGCCGGCGAGACCGGCCCGGCAGGCAAGCCCGAACCGGCCGGTGGGACCGGCGGGACCGGCCGGGGCGGCGACGCCGGCCCCGCAGCCGAATCCGCGGCCTCGCGCGGCGCGCGTCGGGGGAGCGCGGCGCGGTTCGGGCTGATGGTCCTGCCCGTCGCGTTCTTCGCGGTGTTCTTCGCCTGGCCGGTCGCCGCGATCGTCTCGCGCGGGCTCCACGGGGACGGCGGCTGGGAGCTCGGCCGGATCTGGGACGTGGCGACCCGCTCCGACATCCGGCACGTGCTGTGGTTCACCACCTGGCAGGCGCTCGCCTCGACGGCGCTCACGCTGCTGGTCGCGCTCCCCGGCGCGTACGTCTTCGCGCGCTTCGACTTCCGGGGCAAACAGATGCTCCGGGCCGTGGTGACGGTGCCCTTCGTGCTGCCGACCGTGGTCGTCGGCACGGCGTTCCTCGCGCTGGTCGGCCGGGGAGGGCTGCTCGACGAGCTGTGGGGCGTACGCCTGGACACCACGGTGTGGGCGA
The DNA here is from genome assembly GCF_042888945.1 of Streptomyces sp. NPDC002698. NCBI lineage: Bacteria > Bacillati > Actinomycetota > Actinomycetes > Kitasatosporales > Streptomycetaceae > Streptomyces > Streptomyces sp. NPDC002698. Next base: position 104,562 of record NZ_JBIAQM010000007.1, on the reverse strand, counting down.
TCCTGCTGGCGCATGTCTTCTTCAACTACGCCGTCGTCGTCCGGACCGTCGGCGGGCTCTGGTCGCAGCTCGACCCGCGTCAGGAGGAGGCCGCGCGCATGCTCGGGGCCTCGCGTCTCGCGGCCTGGCGCAGGGTGACGCTGCCCGCGCTCGGGCCCGCCGTGGCCGCCGCCGCCCTCATGGTCTTCCTCTTCACCTTCACCTCGTTCGGTGTGGTGCAGATCCTCGGCGGACCCACCTTCTCCACCCTCGAGGTCGAGATCTACCGGCAGACCTCCGAGATCTTCGACCTCACGACGGCGGCGGTGCTCACGATCGTCCAGTTCGTGGCCGTCGGCGCGATCCTCGCCGTGCACGCGGCGACCGTACGCCGACGGGAGACCGCCCTGCGGCTGGTGGCGCCGGCGACGACCGCGCGCCGGCCGCGCGGTGCCGGACAGTGGGCGCTCCTCGCGGGTGTGCTGGTGAGCATCGCGGTCCTGCTCGTGCTGCCGCTCGCCGTCCTCGTCCAGCGCTCCCTCGGCGCCCCGGGGCTCGGCTACTACCGGGCCCTGGCCGACGACGACGGAGGCGTCTTCCTCGTCGCCCCGATCGAGGCGGTCGGCAACTCGCTGGAGTACGCGCTCGCCGCCACCGCCATCGCCGTGCTGATCGGCGGTCTGGCCGCCGCCGCCCTCACCCGGCGCGCGGGCCGGCTGATGCGGGGCTTCGACGCCCTGCTGATGCTGCCGCTCGGCGTCTCCGCGGTGACCGTGGGCTTCGGGTTCCTGATCGCCCTGGACGAGCCGCCGCTCGACCTGCGCGCGAGCTGGATCCTCGTGCCGCTGGCGCAGGCGCTGGTGGGCGTCCCCTTCGTCGTACGGACGATGCTGCCCGTGCTGCGCGCGGTGGACGGACGGCTGCGGGAGGCCGCGGCCGTCCTCGGGGCGTCGCCGTGGCGGGTGTGGCGCGAGGTCGATCTGCCGATGGTGCGGCGGGCGCTGCTGGTCGCGGCCGGGTTCGCCTTCGCCGTCTCCCTCGGGGAGTTCGGGGCGACCGTCTTCATCGCACGGCCCGACAACCCGACGCTGCCGGTCGCCGTCGCCCGGTTGCTCGGGCGTGCGGGAGATCTCAACTACGGCCAGGCGATGGCCCTTTCGACCATTCTGATGGTGGTGTGCGCGGTGGCGCTGCTGCTGTTGGAGCGGGTGCGGACCGACCGGACCGGGGAGTTCTAGATGCTGCTGAGCCTCCAAGGCGCGACCGTACGCTTCGGCGGGCGGCCCGTGCTGGACGCCGTCGACCTCGATGTCGCCGAGCACGAGATCGTGTGCGTGCTCGGGCCGAGCGGCAGCGGGAAGTCCACACTGCTGCGGACGGTCGCCGGACTGCAGCCGCTGGACGAGGGCCGTGTGGTGCTGGACGGACAGGACCAGAAGGACGTTCCCGCGCACAAGCGGGGCGTCGGCCTGATGTTCCAGGACCATCAGCTCTTCCCGCAGCGGGACGTGGGCGGCAACGTGGCCTTCGGACTGCGGATGCGGGGCACGTCGAGGAGCGGACAGGCCGCCCGGGTGGGGGAGCTGCTGGACCTCGTCGGGCTGCCCGGAGCCCGGGACCGCGCCGTCGCCTCGCTCTCCGGCGGTGAGCAGCAGCGCGTGGCGCTGGCCCGCGCCCTCGCGCCGAGCCCCCGGCTGCTGATGCTCGACGAGCCGCTCGGCCAGCTGGACCGCTCGCTGCGCGAACGGCTCGTCGTCGAACTCCGGCAGCTCTTCGGCGAGTTGGGGACGACGGTGCTCGCCGTCACGCACGACCAGGGCGAGGCCTTCGCGCTCGCCGACCGGGTCGTGGTCATGCGCGACGGGCGGATCGCCCAGTCCGGTACGCCACTCGAGGTCTGGCAGCGGCCCGCGGACGCCTTCGTGGCCCGCTTCCTCGGCTTCGACAACGTGGTCGACGCGACCGTGAGCGGGGGTGCCGCCGACACCCCCTGGGGCAAGGTCCCGGTGCCCGAGGGCGCCCCCCAGGGTCCCGGAACCCTCCTCGTACGGCCCGCCGGTGTACGGCTCGTGGCCGTGGCGGACGGGCTGCGCTGCACGGTCGCCGCGCGCACCTTCCGGGGCACGCACGTCGCCGTACGGCTCCAGCCGGAGGGCGCGCCCCGGCTGGAGGCCGCGTGCGCGCTGCGGGACGCTCCGGAGCCCGGGGACGTGGTCGGGGTGGAGTTCGACGCCGCGGAGACCGTCGTCCTCGGGGCGCCGGCCCCCGCGAAGCGACCGGCGCGGCAGGCGGGTTGAGCGGGACGTCCGGACAGCCGTGTGGCCCGCCCCCTCGACGGGGGCGGGCCACACGGTCGTTCAGGAGGTGGTTCAGCTCGCCTTCGAGGCGCCACGGCGGCGCATGCCGAAGAAGACCGCTCCGCCACCGACGACGACGAGCGCGCCGGCGATACCGGCGATCATCGGGGTGCTGGAGTTCGCGCCGGTCTCGGCGAGGTTGGACTCACCGGCGGCCGCGGACGGCTGGTTGTCGCCCGGGGTGGCCGGAGCGGCGCTGCTCTCCGAGTCGGACGGGGTCGCCGAGTCCGAGGGGGTGTCCGCGGGGGCGGACTCCGACGGCTCCGGGCTCGCCGACGGGGACGGCGACTCCGACTCCGTGGAGCAGGCCTCGTCCTTCGTCACCAGGTTCGGGGAGATGTCCTTGTCCACGATGCCAGGGACGCTGACGTGGATGCGGTACTCGGCCTTGGGGGCCCAGTCCTCCGAGAAGGAGATGGTGGCGCCGTCCTTCTTGCCGACGACCTTCTGGGCGGTTCCGACCTGGTGGTCGTCGGCGCCGTTGCGCTCGAGGAAGACCGTGATGGTGGCTTCCTTGGCGGAGGGGTCGATGTCGGTCACGGTGATGATGCCCTTCCCGTTGCCGTCACAGGTGGCGGCGGCCGAGAAGTCCTTGATGCTGCAGGCGAGTGCGTTGCCGGCGACGCCGAGCGCGAGCGCGGCAGAGGCGGAGGCAACGCCGAGGATTCGCACGGTACGTGCGGTGCGTCGAGATATGGACACGATTGCCCTTCACAGGTTGCGCAACTGCGGGGGGTGTGGGGGGATTTGCTGCGGTCTATCCAGCAACAGCGCCCCCAGGAGTCTCACAGGTGTATAAGCGCGACCTAAGTGCTGTCAATGCGTAGACCGTGCCTCGCTGTTGGCTTTGCCGAGTTGTTAAGGTCCCAGGTGTTTGAGCGCTTCCGGAGCGTCATCGACGCCGTCGACGAGGGCGATGCGCGACTCCATCGGGCGCTCCCTGGCCAGCGACGTCAGCAGCGCCCAGGCGGGGTATCTCTCGGTCCAGTGCTCCCGGTCCACCAGGACCATGGGGGTCGGCTCACCCCTGGACCCGTAGTAGTTGGGGGTCGCGTTGTCGAAGATCTCCTGTACGGTCCCGGCGGCGCCCGGAAGGAAGACGACCCCCGCGTTCGAGCGTGCCAGCAGTCCGTCCTCGCGGGTCGCGTTGGCAAAGTACTTGGCGATGTGCGCGGCGAAGGCGTTCGGCGGCTCGTGGCCGTAGAACCAGGTGGGGATGCCGACCGAGGCGCCGCCCGAGGGCCAGCGCTCGCGCACCTCGAACGCCGCGCGCGCCCAGTCCGTGACGGAAGGGGTGAACGAGGGGACGGCGGCCAGCACACGCAGGGCCTCGTCGAGCATGCCGTCGTCGAACGGGGCCGCGTACGCGCCGAGGTTCGCCGCCTCCATGGCGCCGGGGCCACCGCCGGTGGCGACCATGAGACCGGAGCGGGCGAGGGTGCGGCCGAGCCGCGCGGCCCCCGCGTAGGCCTCCGTGCCGCGCGCCATCGCGTGGCCGCCCATCACGCCCACCAGCCGTACGCCGACGAGGAGTTCCTCGAGCGCGTCCGAGACGGAGTCGTCGTGGACCGCGCGCACCATCGACGCGAAGATGTCGCCGTCGGCCTTGGTCCGCTGGAACCAGGCGTACGCGCGGGCGTCGGGCGTCGACTCGTACCCCGCGTCGAGCGAGGCGAAGAGCTCGTCGGGGGAGTAGAGGTGGCCCCGGTAGGGGTCGAGGGGGAGGCCGGGTACGGGAGGGAAGACGAGGGCGCCGGAGAGCCGGACCCGCGCGGCCGCCTCGGGCTCCATCGGGCAGCCGAGGAACACGGCACCCCCGGTGTCCGCGGACAGCAGGTCCCGCGTACGGTCCGTCAGATCGACGGCCTGGACCCGGAACCCGGCGAGCGAGCCGCCCGCCGAGACGGCCTCGTCGAACTCGGCGAGGGATTCGATCTCACGGTCGTGGGAGACGTGAAGAGGAGTTGGCAGCACCCGGCCATGCTAGGGGCTGCCGCCCAAGGGGCACCGGGGTTCTGGACCTCCGCCCCCGCGACGTGACCCCGGGTCGCCCCGGCCCCGCGACGGACCGCGATCCGGCAGCCGACCGCTGACGCGCTCCGACCGCTGACCGTGGGCCGGCCCGGCAATCGGTCCCGGCCCCGCTCTGGCCGAGCGGTCCAGCCCCGGCCGCTTCACTGCCTGCCGCACCAGCGAGCTTCTTTCGCCCCCTCCGCCCCTGCCCGTCCCGTACCTGGGGCTCCGCCCCAGACCCCGCTCCTCAAACGCCGGAGGGGCTGAATCTTGTCCCGCACCTGAAAGGTGGCCTGCGCCGGAGGGGCTGAATCTTGTCCTGCACCTGAAAGGTGGCCTGCGTCGGAGGGGATGAATGGGGGGACGTGCCCGGGCCGGCGCGCGGACCCCTGTACCGCGCGCCGGGCCCGGAACGTCGGCCGGGTGGTGAGGCTCAGCCCTGGACCGCCGCCGGGTCCATCCACATGACCTCCCAGGTGTGGCCGTCCAGGTCGTCGAAGGCGCGCCCGTACATGAAGCCCTGGTCCTGCGTCTCGCCGGTGCCCGAGCCGCCCGCCGCGATGGCGGCGTCGACCAGTTCGTCGACCTTCTCGCGGCTCTCGGCGCTCAGACACAGCAGCACCTCGCTGGTCTTCGTCGCGTCCGCGATCTCCTTCTTGGTGAAGTCCGCGTAGCGCTGCCTGCCGAGCAGCATCGCGATGATCGTGTCGCTGATCACCACGCAGGCGCAGTCGTCGGTGGAGAACTGGGGGTTGATCGTGTAGCCGAGCTCCGTGAAGAACTTCCTCGAGGCGGCGACGTCGGACACGGGCAGGTTCACGAAGATCATCTGCTGGTACATGCGAGGTACTCCCGTCGGTGTTGTGCCGTTCGCGGGGATAGACCGGGGATCCGCCCGGAAATCATCGCCCGGTACGGACTTTTCCCGGAGGTCCGCGCAGGGCGGCCCGCAGGCGCGTCACCTGACCGGCCCGCGGGCCGGTCAGGTGATGAGCGGAAGCGCGGCCAGTTCGGCGACCGCCCAGGTCAGCGGGGCGAACGCGACGAACAGCGCCCCGGCGCGCAGGGCCGCGGCGCCGCGCAGCATCGTGGCGGGCGCCCCGAGCCGCAGCAGTGCCGCCGTGGTGTCGGCACGGGCCCGCCGCGCCTCGACGGCGGCGGTCGCCAGGGTCAGCAGCGTGCACCCGGCGACCAGCAGGGCGCCGAGCGTGGTCAGCGGACCGAAGGCGGGCCGGGCGCCGGTGTACAGCGTCGTCATGGCGAACCCGCCCGACGCCACCGCGCACACCACCCCCAGCGGCTGTCCGATGCGCCGCGCCTCCGCCTGGAGCGCCCGCCCGGCCAGCAGCCGCATCGCGCCCGGACGTACGGCCTGGAGCAGCCATCCGCACAGATACGTGATCGCGGGCCCGGCGAGGGCCAGACCGACCGCCGTCAGCACCCAGCCGAGCAGCACCCCGGCCGGACCGCCGACGAATCCGCCGGGCAGCGCGAGCGCGGGCGCGGGTCCCGGACGGCTCGCGTACGTCTCCACGGCCAGCCCGGCCGCCAGCGCGGCCGCGCCCCAGGGGAGCCCGTTCGGGCAGCCCTGCGCGGGCGGCAGCGCGCGGGAGCCGGCCTCGGCGGCCCGGCGCCGGTCCGGGCGCGCACCGGGCACGACGGCACCCTCGTACGCCGGTTCCGGGTGTGCGTACGAAGGTGCCGTGTCCCCGTACGCGATGTCCTGGCGCTCGTACGAGGGCGGCGTTCCGAGGGCGACGGCGGGCGGCAGGTCCTCCGCGGCCGTCCTCCGGGTCCCCCCGGAGGCGTACGCCTCGGCGGTCCAGTGGAAGTCGGGGCCGCCGGGGCCGTCCGCCGCGAGGGCCCGCGGGTCGGGTGCCGGCAGGGCGGCGCCGGCGGCGTCCGTCGACGCGTCCCGGAACCCGTCGCCCGTGCCGGTCACGGTCGGACCCGCGGCCGTGCCGGTCGCGGCGAAGGCCGCGGGCCCGCCGGGCGCGGTGATGGGCGCGGGCGTGCCGGGAGCGCCGCCCGTGGGCCCTCCGCCGCCGCGGGTACCGGGCCGCTGAGCGGCCGCGACGGCGTTCTGCCGCGCCGACATCCAGGTGCGGCCGTACGACCACGCGGCGCGCACCGGACCGCTGCCCCGGGGACGCAGGGCCAGGGCGGCCGCGCCGGAGGCCGCGACCGGCACCACGACGAGCAGGGTGAGGGCCGCGGGCAGGGGCAGGGACCGGCCGGAGGCGAGGAAGTCCGTGGCCGCGCCGCCGAACGGGACACCGGTCAGGTCGCCGCGCAGGTGGAGGAAGAGGACCAGGGCGAGCAGAGAGCCGAGGAGCGTGGACAGGGCGGTGGTGGCGGCGGAGATCGCCATCAGCCGGCCGGGACCGAGGCCGATGGCGGACAGGCCGGGCCGGGGCCGGGTGGCGGGGTCGGTGCGGGCCACCGCGACGGCGAAGTAGACCGTGGCGGCGAGGGGAACGACGCACCAGGCCAGGCGCAGCGCGCCGGCGGCCGAGGCGTCCGGATGGCTCAGCGCGTACCCCAGCGTGCACAGCAGCAGGAACCCGGTGCCCGCGGAGGCGGCGGCGACCAGGAGCCGGCGGAGCTGGACGAGGGGGTGGCCCCCGCGGGCTAGACGGAGAGCGAGCACGCGGCCCGGCCTTCCGTCTCGGCGACCGGGGGCAGGTGGAGGGTGTTCACACGCCGTCCGTCGAGCAGGTTCACCGTGCGGTCGGCGAGGGCCGCGGTGTCCGGGTCGTGGGTGGCGAGGACGACGGTGATGCCGTGCGAGCGGGCCGCCGAGGTCAGGGTGCGCAGCACATGAGCCTGGTCGGCGCGGTACAGGGGGGCCGTCGGCTCGTCGGCGAACAGCACGGTGGGGGTGGGGGCGAGGGCGCGGGCGACGGCCACGCGCTGCCGTTCGGCCTGGAGCAGGGCGTGCGGGCGCCTGCGGGCGCAGTCGCCGACGTCCAGGCGCTTGAGCCACTCCAGGGCGGCGGTCTTGGCGGCCCGGCGGGTCCAGCCGCGCAGCATCAGCGGGAGGGCGGTGTTCTCCCAGGCGTTCAGCTCGGGGACCAGCGTCGGGACGGGGCCGATCCAGCCGAACCGGTCCCGGCGCAGCCGCTCGCGGGTGAGCGGGCCCATGGTGTGCACGGGCGAGCTGTTGAACCAGACCTCGCCCTGCTGCGGCAGGAGCTGGCCGGACAGGCACAGCAGGAGGGTCGTCTTGCCGCTGCCGCGCGGGCCGCCGACGGCGAGGATCTCGCCCTCACGGACGCCGAGCGAGACGCCGCTGAGCGCGGGCGAGCCGTTGTGCTTGACGTGCAGGGCGCGTGCCCAGAGCACGTCGTTGTCAGGCGGGGCCACCATCGCGTACACCTCGTTCAGAGCTGATGTGCCGTGCCCGGCGATCTCTTCGAGGTCGCTCGGTCCCCCGGACGGGGGAACGGAGGGCAGGGCCGATCGGTCAAGGGGCACGCTAGGGAGTCGGGGCCGGGAGGCCGGACAGCACGCGGCCCCGGGCCGCCCATTCTCACTCGAACGGGCGCCACCGGGGCCGGTGTTGATCAGTCGAACGGAAGATCAGAGCCCGCCGGGGGAGACCGGCGGGCCGAGCTCACGGCCGGGATCGGCGGGACGCGGTCAGAGCTTGGTCCACGCCTCCGTCAGGACCTGACGGACGATCCCCTCGATCTCGTCGAAGGTCGCCTGGTCGGAGATCAGCGGCGGCGACAGCTGGATGACCGGGTCACCGCGGTCGTCGGCGCGGCAGTAGAGGCCGTACTCGAAGAGCTTCTTGGAGACGAAGCCGTAGAGCACGCGCTCCGACTCCTCGTCCGTGAAGGTCTCCTTGGTGGCCTTGTCCTTCACCAGCTCGATGCCGTAGAAGAAGCCGTTGCCGCGGACGTCGCCGACGATCGGCAGGTCGTGCAGCTTCTGCAGGGTCTGCAGGAAGCTGGCCTCGTTGTCCAGCACGTGCTGGTTCAGGCCCTCACGCTCGAAGATGTCGAGGTTGGTGAGCGCCACGGCCGCGGAGACCGGGTGGCCGCCGAAGGTGTAGCCGTGCAGGAAGGTGTTGTCGCCCTTGTAGAACGGCTCGGCGACGCGGTCGGAGACGATGCACGCGCCGATCGGGGAGTAGCCCGAGGTCATGCCCTTGGCGCAGGTGATCATGTCCGGTACGTAGCCGAACTTGTCGCAGCCGAACATCGTGCCGAGGCGGCCGAAGGCGCAGATGACCTCGTCGGAGACCAGCAGCACGTCGTACTGGTCGCAGATCTCGCGCACGCGCTGGAAGTAGCCGGGCGGCGGCGGGAAGCAGCCGCCGGCGTTCTGCACCGGCTCCAGGAAGACCGCGGCGACCGTGTCCGGGCCCTCGAAGAGGATCTCCTGCTCGATCTGGTCGGCGGCCCAGCGGCCGTAGGCCTCCGGGTCGTCGCCGAAGAGCGGGGCGCGGTAGATGTTGGTGTTGGGGACCTTGTGGGCACCCGGGACCAGCGGCTCGAAGGGGGCCTTCAGGGCCGGCAGACCGGTGATGGACAGGGCGCCCTGCGGGGTGCCGTGGTAGGCGACCGCACGCGAGATGACCTTGTACTTGGTCGGCTTGCCCTGCAGCTTGAAGTACTGCTTGGCCAGCTTCCACGCGGTCTCGACGGCCTCGCCGCCACCCGTCGTGAAGAACACCTTGTTCAGGTCGCCCGGCGCGTGGTGCGCGAGGCGCTCGGCCAGCTCGATGGCCTTGGGGTGGGCGTAGGACCACACCGGGAAGAAGGCCAGCTCCTGGGCCTGCTTGAAGGCCGTCTCGGCCAGCTCGGTGCGGCCGTGGCCGGCCTGGACCACGAACAGGCCCGCGAGACCGTCGAGGTAGCGCTTGCCCTTGTCGTCGTAGATGTAGGTGCCCTCACCACGGACGATGGTGGGAACGGGCGCGTTCTCGTACGAGGACATGCGGGTGAAGTGCATCCACAGGTGGTCGTACGCGGTCTTGCTGAGGTCCTTGGTGCTCACGGTTATCGGGTTCCCCACATGTAGGTCTGCTTCTTGAGCTTGAGGTAGACGAAGCTCTCGGTGGAGCGCACCCCGGGCAGGGCCCGGATGCGTTTGTTGATGACGTCCAGCAGGTGGTCGTCGTCCTCGCAGACGATCTCGGCGAGGATGTCGAACGAGCCCGCGGTCATCACCACGTACTCGACTTCCGACATGGCAGTCAGTGCCTCGGCCACCGGGTCGAGGTCGCCCTCGACGTTGACACCGACCATCGCCTGCCTGCGGAACCCCACGGTGAGCGGGTCCGTGACGGCGACGATCTGCATGACGCCCTGGTCGAGCAGCTTCTGGACCCGCTGGCGCACGGCGGCCTCGGAGAGGCCCACGGCCTTGCCGATCGCGGCGTACGGGCGGCGTCCGTCCTGCTGGAGCTGCTCGATGATGGCGAGGGAGACGGTGTCCAACTGGGGACTGCCGTTCCTGGACTCGCGGGAGTCCCTGGGTTCCGCGCTTCGACTGGCCACGACCTCACTGTGCACGACGTATCGACAGTTCCGCAAGCATGCGGCGATGAAATTCGTTGTTTACGGGTACGTGTCTTGCGGATTTCGCAGCCATGGGCCGTTCGGGGGTGTTGAAAACGTGGAGCCACGGATTAGGGTGGGGCCCAGGCATCTCAGGTAGTGGACACCTGGGCCGTTGGACATCCGACAGGAGGGCCGGGCAGTGAGCACCGAGCTGCGTCGTCTGCGCAATTACATCGACGGAGAGTTCCGCGATGCCGCCGATGGACGGACCACGGAGGTGGTCAACCCCGCGACCGGCGAGGCGTACGCGACCGCGCCGCTCTCCGGCGAGGCGGACGTGGACGCCGCGATGGCGGCCGCCGCCGCGGCCTTCCCGGAGTGGCGGGACAAGACGCCCTCCGAGCGTCAGAAGGCCCTCCTGAAGATCGCGGACGCGTTCGAGGAGCGGGCCGAGGAACTGATCGCGGCCGAGGTGGAGAACACCGGCAAGCCGATCGGTCTGACCCGGTCCGAGGAAATCCCGCCGATGGTCGACCAGATCCGCTTCTTCGCGGGTGCCGCCCGCATGCTCGAGGGCCGCTCGGCCGGTGAGTACATGGAGGGCATGACCTCGATCGTCCGCCGCGAGCCCGTCGGCGTCTGCGCCCAGGTCGCGCCGTGGAACTACCCGATGATGATGGCGGTGTGGAAGTTCGCCCCGGCCCTCGCGGCGGGCAACACGGTCGTCCTGAAGCCGTCGGACACCACCCCGGCCTCCACCGTCCTGATCGCCGACATCCTCGGCGGCATCCTGCCCAAGGGCGTCTTCAACGTCATCTGCGGCGACCGCGACACCGGCCGCGCGATGGTCGAGCACCCGACCCCGGCGATGGCGTCCATCACCGGCTCCGTCCGCGCGGGCATCTCGGTCGCCGAGTCGGCGGCCAAGGACGTCAAGCGCGTCCACCTGGAGCTGGGCGGCAAGGCCCCGGTCGTCGTCTTCGAGGACACCGACATCCCCAAGGCCGTCGAGGACATCTCGGTCGCGGGCTTCTTCAACGCCGGCCAGGACTGCACGGCCGCGACCCGCGTCCTCGTCCAGGACTCCATCCACGACGAGTTCGTCGCGGCGCTCGCCAAGGCCGCCGCCGAGACCAAGACCGGTCAGCCGGACGACGAGGACGTGCTCTACGGCCCGCTGAACAACCCCAACCAGCTCAAGCAGGTCGCCGGGTTCATCGAGCGCCTGCCCGCGCACGCCAAGGTCGAGGCGGGCGGCCAGCAGGTCGGCGAGAAGGGCTACTTCTACGCCCCGACCGTCGTCTCCGGTCTCAGGCAGGACGACGAGATCATCCAGAACGAGGTCTTCGGCCCGGTCATCACCGTGCAGTCCTTCTCGGACGAGGCCCAGGCCGTCGAGTGGGCGAACGGCGTCGACTTCGCCCTCGCCTCCTCGGTGTGGACCAAGGACCACGGCCGGGCGATGCGCCTGTCCAAGTCCCTCGACTTCGGCTGCGTGTGGATCAACACCCACATCCCGCTGGTGGCCGAGATGCCGCACGGCGGCTTCAAGAAGTCCGGCTACGGCAAGGACCTGTCGGGCTACGGCTTCGAGGACTACACGCGCATCAAGCACGTGATGACGTCGCTGGACGGCTGACCGCCGGCCGGCCGAGCGGCGTTCACGCTTCGCTCGTACGCACCACGTGGCCCCGGACGGGAGTCGATCCCGGCCGGGGCCACGGTGTTCCCCCTGGGCGTTCGGCTCAGACGCTCTCGGTCACGCTGGAGAGCGTGGGCCCGTCGGGTGCGCCCGCCTTCCCGGTCCCCTTCTCCGTGTGGAAGCCGGGCAGCTCGCCGGAGCCTCCGAGGGAGCCTCCGACGGAGCTTCCGCCGGATCCGGTGCCGGGCTTGCCGGGCTTGCCCGGAACGGGCAGCGGGGGCAGGCCGGCCTTCGACGAGAGGGTGATGCCGGCCTTCTTCAGGATCGGCGCGCACGCCTTCTCCGCGGCCCGGTAGCTCTTGGAACTCGGGTCGAATCCCTTGGGCGCCCCGACCCGCACGTTGAACAGGATGCGGCCCTGCTCGTCCTTCGAGGCGTGGAAGGCCGGGAAGACCTTCTGGCCGTGGCCGCGCATGCAGGCCGCGAACGCGTCGTTGGCGGTGTTCACGTCCCCTGGCGCGTGCGAGGTGGGCCGGTACCCGACGGCGCCCGGGAACCCGGCGGGGGGAAGGCCGCCCTTCGGCGGCTTGCCGGTCGTCGAGTGCTGCGTGAGCCGGGCGGACGCGGCGGTCCACGCCGTCGCCGTGGTCACGGTGGACCTGTCGGACGCCGAAGCGGCCGAGGCGCTGACGGTCCCGAGGGCGGCGGCCGAGATCAAGGCGCAGGCCAGGGCGAGTCGTTGTGGCCGAGTGGCCAGTGCACGCATGGGTTTCCTCCATGGGGCGGGCGGCGGTGCCGCCGGGTCGGACGCGTTGGCGCACGGTGGCGCACCACCGCGCCGTCACGTGTCGTGGCTCGACCGTCAGGGCGGGGTGGGCGGTGTCGTGTTGTGCCCAAGCCAAGCCCGGGGGCGGTTACGGCACGGGAACGGCCGTCCTTATCGCGAACCGACGGCGAGCCGGAGGCGTACGCCGGGACGGCCGGGCCCGGCCGGGGTGTGCGGGGCCCGCACAGGGAACGCTTATCCCCGTGTAACCCCCGGGCCGCCACACTGACCGCCATGCGTGTGCTGGTGGTCGAGGACCATGAGGAACTGGCCGAGACCGTGGCCGCCGGGCTGCGCCGCGAGGGCATGGCGGTCGATCTCGCGCTGGACGGGCCCACGGCGCTGGAGCGCGCCACGGTCAACGCGTACGACGTCGTCGTGCTCGACCGCGATCTGCCCGGCGTCCACGGCGACCAGGTGTGCCGGACGCTGGCCGCGGGCGGCAGCCGGGCGAGGGTGCTGATGCTGACCGCGTCCGGCACGGTGGCCGACCGGGTCACGGGACTCGGCCTCGGCGCCGACGACTATCTGTCCAAGCCCTTCGCCTTCGCCGAACTCGTCGCACGTGTACGGGCCCTGGCGCGACGCGCGCAGCCCGCGCTGCCCCCTGTCCTGGTCCGCGGGGAACTGCGGCTCGACCCGGCGCGGCGGCAGGCGACCCGGGGCGGTTCGGGGCTCGCCCTCAGCCCGAAGGAGTTCGCCGTGCTCGAACTCCTGCTGGCCGCGCAGGGCGCCGTGGTCTCCACCGAGGAACTCCTGGAGCGGGCCTGGGACGAGGCGGCCGACCCCTTCAGCCAGACCGTGAAGGTCACGGTGAGCCGGCTGCGCCGCAAGCTGGGGGAGCCGCAGCTGATCGCGACGGTGGACCGGGCGGGGTACCGGATCGCATGACGGACGCATCCGCCGGAACTCACCGCCCGGCCCCGTACGGCACGCGCCCGCGGCCGGCACCGCCCGGCCGCCTTCGGTGGCGAGCACCGCGGACCGTCCGTGGGCGGCCGGACCTCGGCGGTGTCCGGTGGCGGCTCGCCCCGCGCAGCATCCGCTGGCGGCTGACCCTGCTCTACAGCGCGCTGTTCGTGGTGGCGGGGGCCGCCCTGCTCGGCTTCACCTATCTGCTGGCGTCGCGGACGACGCCGTCGACGGCGGTCGGGGGTTCGTCCGTGGCCCCCGGGCTGCCCGGGGGCGAGGGACAGACCCCCGATCCGCCGACGCTGACGATGTACGCCGAGGCCCTGCGCGCCGATCAACTGCACCAGCTGCTCGTCGAGGCGGGCGTCGCGCTCGCCGTGATGACCTTCGCCTCCGTGGCCCTGGGCTGGCTCATGGCAGGGCGCGTCCTCGCGCCGCTGCGCACGATGACCTCGGCCGCCCGGCGGATCTCCGCGGACAACCTCCGCCAGCGGCTGGCGGTGCCGGGTCCCGAGGACGAGCTCAAAGCCATGGCGGACACCTTCGACGACGTACTGGGGCGGCTGGAGGGCGCGTTCGAGGCGCAGAAGCAGTTCGTCGCCAACGCGTCGCACGAACTGCGCACTCCGCTCACGCTCCAGCAGGCGATCGTGGACGTCGCGCTCGCCGACCCGGGGGCGTCGGTGGAGAGCCTGCGGGCCGCGTGCCTGCGCGTTCGTGCCGCCGGGCAGGAACAGGAGCGCCTCATCGACGCCCTGTTGACCCTCGCACGCAGTCAACGCGGGCTTCAGCGCAGGGAGTTCGTCGACCTTGCCGAGACGGTGCGGGAGCTGCTGCCGGACGGCGGGCCCGGGACCGGCGGGCCGCGGGTGCGGGCCGACCTCGGCTCCGCGCCCGTACTGGGCGACCCCCAGCTGATCGAACGCCTGGTGGTCAACCTCGCCGACAACGCCGTACGGCACAACACCCGTGGGGACCAGGAGAGCTGGGTCCAGGTGTGGACCGGGACGGAGGCGGGGCGCCCGGTCCTGCGGATCGACAACACCGGCCCGGTGATCCCGCGCGACCAGGTGGCCGGACTCTTCCAGCCGTTCCGGCGGCTGGGCCTGGAGCGGACCGGGACGCACCCGCGCGGGAAGGGCCGCCCCCGCGAGGGCCTCGGGCTCGGCCTGTCCATCGTCACGGCCGTCGCCACCGCCCACGGCGGCACGGTCGAGGCATGGCCCCGTCCGCGCGGCGGCCTGTCCGTGAGGGTCGCGTTCCCGCCGTGCGCACCGCCCGCGTCGGGGCCGGGCCAGGCACAGGACCAGGCACAGGGCCGGGGACGGGCGGCGGTCACGCGCGCGGAGTTCTCGGAACGCCGGGAAACGGATCGACAGGGTGTCGGGTCGGCGGGCGACTGATCGACGCAGCGTCCATTGTCCCGGCCGGGCCCGGGTCGGCATGCTTCGCGCGTGCCCGTGAATCGGAAGACCCCGCCCCCCTCCCGCCGGTCCCTGCTGCGCGCCCTGGGCGGCGGTGCCGCGCTCGCGGCACTCGCGGGATGCGGGGTGCCGGCGGCATACGTGGCACCGGAAGACCGGGCCGGAGCGGACCTCTCCGCCACGGACAAGCGGCTGACCTGGGCGAACTGGCCGCTGTACATCGACACCGACGACGAGGACAGCACCCGGCGGCCGACGCTGGAGGCCTTCGGGAAGCGCACCGGGATCTCCGTCGACTACATCGAGGAGATCAACGACAACGACGAGTTCTTCGGCAAGATCAGCCCGTCCCTGATGAACCACCAGCGCACCGGCCGCGACCTCATCGTCATCAGCGACTGGATGTGCGCCCGTTTCGTCCGGCTCGGCTGGGTCCAGGAGATGGACCGGTCCCGGCAGCCGAACGTCGCCAAGTACCTGGACCCGCTGCTGAGTTCGCCCGCCTTCGACCCCGGCCGCACGTCCTCGGTGCCGTGGCAGTCGGGGATCACCGGCATCGCGTACAACCGCCGCAGGCTCGGCCGCGAGATCAAGCACGTGTCCGATCTGTGGGCCGACGACCTCAAGGGCCGGGTCACCCTGCTCTCCGGCCTGGACGAGGCGTTCGCGCTGCTCATGCAGGGCAACGGCGTCGACATCACGAAGTGGCGGGCCGACGACTTCCACCGGGTGTGCGACCAGGTCGAGAAGCAGGTGCGCCGCGGCCAGATCCGCCGCTTCACCGGCAACGACTACATCAAGGACCTCGCCGGCGGGGACGTGCTGGCCTGCCAGGCCTACTCGGGCGACGTGATCCAGCTCCAGGCCGACGACCCCGACATCCGCTTCGTCGTCCCCGAGGAGGGCGCCGAACTGTGGGCCGAGTCGCTGATGATCCCCAACCTGGCCCGGCACAAGGCCAACGCCGAGAAGCTCGTCGACTACTACTACGAGCCCGAGGTCGCCGCCGAACTGGCCGCCTGGGTCAACTACGTCTGTCCGGTTCCCGCCGCCCAGGACATCCTCGCCTCCTCCAAGGACAAGGACACCGCCGCCCTCGCCGAGGACCCCCTGATCTTCCCGGACGCGACGATGCGCAAGCGTCTCGCGATCGCCCGCGACATCACCGCCGGCGAACGCACGGAGTTCGCCAAGCGCTGGAACGCGATAGCGGGCCTGTGAGTCAGGGGTCCTGGGCGGGCCGGTCCGGCAGCCGTGCCCCGATCACCGCGGTCCGGAGCCTGCAGCGGTGGGCCGGATCGGCCGGGCCGGCGCCGGTGGCGAGTGCGGGGGTCGACGCGGTCAGCAGGGCGGTCGCGGTGAAGGCGGCCGCCGCCCAGACGGCGCCTCTGCGCCGGGGCGGTTGGGGCAGGTGCATCGGGGGTGCTCCTCCGGGAACGGTAGGGGGAGCACGGACGCTAAGGGCTGTCCCGTAATCCCCGGCGGGCGCACGACGACAGCTACGGCACCTCGCCGCGTTGTCGGATCGCCCGAATACACCCGGTATGAGGACGACCCTCCGCCTTGCGATGCACCGCATCTGACGCCGCGCGCTGATCCACCGGGGATTACGGGACAGCCCTTAGGGAGACGCCGTTACTCGGGCATTACAGGGTTC
This sequence comes from Streptomyces sp. NPDC002698, assembly GCF_042888945.1. NCBI lineage: Bacteria > Bacillati > Actinomycetota > Actinomycetes > Kitasatosporales > Streptomycetaceae > Streptomyces > Streptomyces sp. NPDC002698. Next base: position 88,239 of record NZ_JBIAQM010000007.1, on the reverse strand, counting down.
GGCCCGGCCGTACGACTGCCCGCTTTCCAGGGCGAATCAGGCCGCGTGCGCCCATACGGTCGCGTCAACACGCGGATGAACGGGGGAGATTGACCCCAGGCCGGAGGCGGACAGCCGCCGGTGCGGCCGAGTTCCCGCACGGCGCGGCCTCCGCACGGTGGCTTTGCCGTCTCTTTACAACCCCGTCCGCCGCCGGTTCGTCTCTCCGCTCGATCCGTAACCGGCCCGCCGTTCCGACGGGCCGTCGGACCGAGGAAAGAGAGCGATCCATGCGCCGAACCGTCTTCAGTGCCACGGCACTCGCGTGCACCGCCGTCCTGGTGGGCACGGTGCCCGCGTTCGCCGACGGGACCTCCCCGAGCCCCAGGACCCGTCCGGGCGTCACCGCCGTGCCGGCCCCGGCGAGCCCCACCGCGACCCGGGCGCCCTCCGCCGTTCCCAGCCCCGTGCCGACGCGGGCGCGGACCTCGCGGCAGGTCTCCGTCCGGCCGGGCGGAGCACCCGACACCGGTGTGGCGACGACCGCGACGCCGTCCTCGGTCCCGGGCGCGCTCGTCGGCGGGAGCGCCGCCGCCGTGTTCGCGGGCGCGGCCGTCCTCGTCGTACGCCGCCGGCGGGCGACCGGGGCATGACGCCTCTCTCCAGGCGCGCGTTCGTCACCACGGCCGCGGCCGCGCTGCTCGTGGGCTGCGGCGGCCACCCGGGCACCGCGCCCGCGACCGCACGGCCCGGCGGCGCGTCCACGGCCGCGGAGCCGACCGCGAGGCCGGCGCGTGCGCTCGGGCGTTCGGTGCCGGTCGGGCTGCGGATACCGGCCATCGGGGTCGACACCCCGCTGATCCGGCTCGGGCTGGCCCCGGACGGCAGCGTGCAGGTGCCCCCGATCACGGCACACGACCGGGCCGGCTGGTACCGGCACTCGCCGACGCCCGGCCAGAAGGGCCCGTCGGTGATCCTCGGTCATGTCACGGTCGGCTCGTACGGCGACGGCGTCTTCCGTCACCTCGCGCGGCTGCGCCACGGCGACCGGATCGTGGTGCGCCTGGAGAACGGCGGGTCGGCAGGGTTCACCGTCGGCGACGTCCGTACGGTCGCCAAGGCCGACTTCCCGGCCGACGCGGTCTACGGCGACGTGGACCGCCCGGAGCTGCGGCTCATCACCTGCGGAGGTCCCCGCTCCGGAAGCGGCTACCGCGACAACGTGATCGTGTTCGCGGCGCTCACCTCCGCGAGCCCCTGATCCCCGACCGGCTGCTCGACGGGGCGCGGGGAGGAGGATCCTGGGCCGCCGGACCGTACCCCCGCGGCCCGGGATCCGTTCCTCCCGGCACCGTCACGACCATGGAGAATGTTGAAAGGGTCCCGTGAGAAGGCCGCGTCCGAGCTGTTCGCCGCCCTCTATCCGCGCCTCGCCGGCTGGTGCCGCCGTCTCGTCGACGACGACGGGACGGCCCACGAGATCGCCTCGGAGGCGTTCACCCGGCTCTGGTCCCGCTGGACTTCGGTGGCCGAGCCACGGGGGTTCCTCTACGTCACGGCGGCCAACCTCGTCCGGGACCACTGGCGCAAGCTGGAGCGGGAACGCAGGGCGATGCACCGGGCCACCGCCGAGGCCGTCGTCGGCCCGCCCAACGAGCAGGCCGATCCGTCCGTACGTCTGCTCGTGCAGTCGCTGCCCGAACGGCTGCGCGTCCCGATCCTGCTGCACTACTACGCCGACATGCCGATCCGGGAGGTGGCCGCGCTGACCGGGCGCAAGGAAGGAACGATCAAGGCCGATCTCCACGCGGCCCGCGAAACGCTCCGCGCCCACCTGAGGAGAAGTCTTGATCACACACTCTGACGACGATCCGGACCTCGGCCCCGACGACCCGCTCGCCGTCATCATGCGGCCCCCGTCCGCGTACCTCGCCCCACCGCCCGGCCGTTACGAGGCGATCCGCCGGGGCGCGGCCCGGCGCCGGCTGCTGCGCGCCGCGGCCGGAGCCGCGATGGCGTGTGCCGTCGGCGTTCTCGTCGCGCTGCCGCTCCGGTCGGCCGCGCCCGCGCCACCCGTGTCCCCGGTGGTCCCGCTGGCCCCGCCGCCCGCGAGCGGCCCGTCGGCCGAGCCCACTCCGTCGTCGCCCGGGAGCGCCGGTCCTCGTCCCCGTGCGAGCGGACCGTCCCACCGGACGCCGGCGCCCGGTACCGCACCGGCTGCCACGGCCACGACCGGTGTACCCTCCCTCACCCGCACTCCGTCGGCGACCCGGACCTCCGAGCCCGCGACCGCCGTACCGTCCGCGGTCCGTACCCGGACCGTTCCCACGGCGACCAGGGGGGCCCGACGGTAGGGGGCGGAGGGTGCGCTCCGCAGTCCGGGCGCCACCCATAAAGCGGTCCTTCAGTACCCATAAGTCAGCCTTATGAGGTCATAGCCCGGACCCGCCTACTGACTTAGGTTTGCCTCAGTTTAGGCTTCCCGTCGAGTCCCCCGCCCCTGTTCGAAGGGAACCTGATCATGCCTCGCCCTCTGCGGGTAGCCATTGTCGGAGCCGGCCCCGCCGGAATCTACGCCGCCGACGCGCTGCTGAAATCCGCAGTGGCCGTCGAGCCCGGTGTCTCCATCGACCTGTTCGAGCGGATGCCGGCCCCGTTCGGTCTCATCCGTTACGGGGTCGCCCCCGATCACCCCCGGATCAAGGGCATCATCACGGCCCTGCACCAGGTGCTCGACAAGCCGCAGATCCGCCTCTTCGGCAACGTCGACTACCCGCGCGACATCAGCCTCGACGATCTGCGCGCCTTCTACGACGCGGTGATCTTCTCCACGGGCGCGACGGCCGACCGGGCCCTCGACATCCCCGGCGTCGACCTCGACGGCTCCTACGGCGCGGCGGACTTCGTCTCCTGGTACGACGGTCACCCGGACGTCCCGCGCACCTGGCCGCTGGAGGCCGAGAAGGTCGCCGTCCTCGGTGTCGGCAACGTCGCCCTCGACGTGGCCCGCATCCTGGCCAAGACCGCGGACGAGCTGCTGCCCACCGAGATCCCGCCGAACGTCCACGAGGGCCTCAAGGCCAACAAGGCGCTCGAGGTCCACGTGTTCGGCCGCCGCGGTCCGGCGCAGGCGAAGTTCAGCCCGATGGAGCTGCGCGAGCTGGACCACTCGCCGAACATCGAGGTCGTCGTCGACCCCGAGGACATCGACTACGACGAGGGCTCGATCGCCACCCGGCGCGGCAACAAGCAGTCCGACATGGTCGCCAAGACCCTGGAGAACTGGGCCATCCGCGACACGGGCGACCGCCCGCACAAGCTGTTCCTGCACTTCTTCGAGTCGCCGACCGAGATCCTCGGCGAGAACGGCGAGGTCGTCGGCCTGCGCACCGAGCGCACCGCCCTCGACGGCACCGGGAACGTCAAGGGCACCGGCGAGTTCAAGGACTGGGACGTCACCGCGGTCTACCGTGCCGTGGGCTACCTCTCCGACAGCCTGCCCAAGCTGCCCTGGGACGTCGACTCGGGCACGGTGCCGGACGCGGCCGGCCGGGTGCTGGAGGACACGGGAGAGCACCTGCCGTCCACCTACGTCACCGGCTGGATCCGGCGCGGTCCCATCGGTCTGATCGGTCACACCAAGGGCGACGCCAACGAGACGGTCGCGAGCCTGCTCGACGACCACGCGAACGGCCGTCTGCTCGCGCCCACTTCGCCCGAGCCGGAGGCCGTCGACGTCTTCCTCGGCGAGCGGGACGTCCGTTTCACCACGTGGGAGGGCTGGTACAAGCTCGACGCCGCGGAGAAGGCGCTGGGCGAGCCGCAGGGCCGCGAGCGCGTGAAGCTCGTCGAGCGCGAGGACATGCTGCGGGAGAGCGGCGCCTGAGTCACCGGAGCCCCGGGCGGGGGCAGTTTTGAACACGTTCAAGTCGGGGCGTACGCTCCCGGTATGAGCGACAGAGCCGCCCTGCTCCGGGGCATCCGTGCGTGGCTTGCCTTCTTCGTCGTCAGCCTGGTGCTCAGCGGCGCCACGGCCTTCCCGCTGGTGCACGAACTGCACTGGACCGAGGACCTGCTCCGGGCCCTGTCCGTGCCCGAGCACCTGCCCGCCCTGATGGACTGGATCGAACGCGTGAGCCGCGGCCTCGACACCGCCGACGCCGACTACCCCTTCCTGCTCTACGGAACGGACTGGCTGGCGTTCGCGCATCTGGTGATCGCGGTCGCGTTCTACGGTCCCTACCGCGATCCGGTCCGCAACATCTGGGTCGTCGAGTTCGGGATGATCGCCTGTGCAGGCATCGTCCCACTGGCCCTGATCTGCGGACCGATCCGCGGCATCCCGTTCTGGTGGACGGTCGTCGACATGTCCTTCGGGATCTTCGGTGTGATCCCGCTGTATGTCGTACGGAAGAAGATCAAGCGCCTGGAGGCGCTCACCGCCGGCCCGGCTCCCGTGCCGGTACCCGCTGTCTGAGAGCGTCCGGGGCGATCCGCCGGCCCGGTCGGCTCAGTCCCGGCGCAGCGCGGTCAGGGCGTCGATGCGGTTGGTCGTGATCGAGTCGACCCCCGCGTCGAGCAGACGGCGCATGGACCGGCGGGTGTCCGGGGTCCACACGGAGAGCAGGTGGCCGCCCTGGTGGACGCGGGCCGCCAGGTCGCGGTTCACCAGGGGGAAGCGGTAGTTGAGCCAGCGCGGGCGTACGACGTCGAGCAGGCCCGGACGCGGCGGGGCCAGGCTCGTCCAGGTCAGCGCGATCTCCGCGGACGCGTCGGCGGCCCGCACCGCGAGCATGGCGGCGGCCCCGGCGCAGTAGTACACCCGCTCCTCGGCCCCGCACGCCCGCACCACGTCCACGACCTCGCGCGCGACCCCCGCGTCCACCTGTCCCGGCAGGTCGACCATGACCCGGCTGCCGCCGGTCGCCCCGAGGGCCTGCGCCAACGTGGGCACACCGCCGGCCGTGAGTCCGCGCACCTCGTCGCCGGAGAGCGAGCTCAGCGGCCGGTCGTGTCCCCACAGACGCTTGAGCGTCGCGTCGTGCAGCAGGACGGGTACGCGGTCGCGCGTCAGCCGTACGTCGATCTCGACGGCGTCCGCGCCCCGGTGGAGCGCGGAACGCAGCGAGTCGATCGTGTTCTCACGGGCGCGATAGGGGTCGCCGCGGTGGGCGACTGCGGTCACGGTGCGCATGGGGCCATTGTGCTGGGTCAGAGCGCGAGCCAGGTGGCGGCGTACGTGTCGACCTCCGCGGCGAGTTCGGCCTTCTGCGCCTCGCCGAGGAACGAGGCGCGCACCGCGTTCTTGGCGAGCTCCGCGACGCCCTGCTCGTCGAGGCCGAGGAGGCGGGCGGTGACCGCGTACTCGGTGTTGAGGTCGGTGCCGAACATCGGCGGGTCGTCGGAGTTGACGGTGACCGTCACCCCGGCCGCCACGAACTCCTTGACGGGGTGTTCGTCCAGGGTGCGGACGGCGCGGGTGGCGATGTTCGAGGTCGGGCAGACCTCCAGCGCGATGCCGTGCTCGGCGAGATGGGCGAGCAGCCGCGGGTCCCGGGCGGAACTCGTGCCGTGGCCGATGCGCTCGGCGCCGAGGACGTTCAGCGCGTCCCAGACCGTCTCCGGGCCCGTCGTCTCACCGGCGTGCGGCACCGACCGTAGTCCCGCCGCGCGGGCACGGTCGAAGTACGGCTTGAACTGGGGCCTCGGCACACCGATCTCGGGGCCGCCGAGTCCGAAGGAGACGAGCCCCTCCGGCCGCAGCCGGTCGTCGGTCGCGAGCCGCACGGTCTCCTCGGCGGCCTCCAGACCGGCCTCGCCCGGGATGTCGAAGCACCAGCGCAGGACGACACCCAGTTCGGCCTCGGCGGCCTTGCGGGCGTCCTCGATCGCGTCCATGAAGGCGCGCTCGTCGATTCCGCGCCGGGTGGAGGACCACGGAGTGATCGTCAGCTCGGCGTAGCGCACCTGCTGACGGGCCATGTCGCGGGCGACCTCGTACGTCAGCAGCCGTACGTCCTCGGGCGTGCGGATGAGGTCGACGACGGACAGGTACACCTCGATGAAGTGGGCGAAGTCCGTGAACGTGAAGTAGTCCGCGAGCGCCTCGGGGTCGGTCGGCACCCGGGAGTCGGGGTGGCGGGCGGCGAGCTCGGAGACGATGCGCGGGGAGGCGGAGCCGACGTGGTGGACGTGCAGTTCGGCCTTGGGCAGCCCGGCGATGAAGGTGTGCAGGTCGCGGGCGTCGTCGCGTGCGGTGATGTGCTCGGTCAACGGGTTCCTCCCCGGAACGGCGTCCCTGGGCCGTGTTCGGCCGGACGCGGGTGATCGGCTGATCGATGGTTCGGGATCATCGTAGGCGGCCGCCCGTCCGGGCCCGCTGTAACCCCGCGGGGGACGAGAGGGCCGTCGTACGGCCCGGATCCGGGGAGCGGCTTGGCCGTAGCATGACGGAACGTACGAGAGAGGGGACCTCGCGCATGTCCGACGACGCCCAGAGGCCGACCGCCCCACGCGACGCGGGTGCGTGGGCCCCGCCGGGCGGGGCGAACCCGATGTCCGCGCGCGGCGGGTCACCCGAGCGGAGCGGATCGTCCGGGACGGGGACCGGTCCCGGTCCCGGTTCGGATTCCGGTCGCGCGGAGGACGCGATACCCGAGGCGGATCGCGCGTCCGCCGCCGGTCCGGATCGTGCGGCACCCGCGGTCGACCGGGACCACGGGGCATCCGTGGTGCCCGCGGCCGGTGCGGATCACGGGACACCCGCCGTCGGCCCGGCCCGTGCGACGCCCGCGGCCGGCCCCGACCGGACGGCCTTCGCGTCGGACGGCGGACCGGACGACGGTCGGGACGGACGTCAGGACAACGACTCGGACAACGACTCGGGCGGTGACCGGGGCGGTGATCCGGGCCCCGGGCCCGAGGTGGCCGCGCGGTGGGTGGACAGCGCGTTCGACGGCGGACCGGGACACGCGGCGCCCGCGACGGGCGGCGCGTTCGGTGAGGCGCCCGCGGGTTCCGTTCCCGCCCAGGGCGCCGCGCCCTTCGCCGTCCCCGCCCCCGACGCCCGGATCTCCCTCGGGAAGCGCGAGGCCGACCGGGAATCCGAGTTCGACCCCTGGGCCCCGCCCGAGGAGCTCGCCTCGCCCGGGCGGACCGCGCGGGGGAGCGCCGCGCCTCCTCCGGCGTACGGGCTTCCGGCGATCACCTCGCTGCCCGGCACGCCCGGCATGCCCGGCATGCCCGGCCCCGGACACCTCGGCGGCCCCGCCTGGGACAACCCCTTCGCGCCGCCGACCGCCCGCACCCCCTACCCGCAGCCCTTTCCCGGCGAGCCCGTCCCTCCGCCGCCGATCGCCCCCGGAGGCCCCGGCCTCGCGTACGGCTACGGCTACCCGCAGTACCCCGGCGCTCCCGCGGGTGCCGTGCATCCGGGCGTACCGGGTTACGGCTGGCCCGTGACGGGGCCCATGCCGAGCAACGGGCTGGGAACCGCCGGGCTCGTGCTGGGCATCATCGCGGCGGTCCTGTTCGTCGTGTGGCCGCTGGCGATCGTGCTGGGCGTCCTCGCCGTGGTCTTCGGGCTGATCGGTGGGGCCAAGGCCCGCCGCGGCGAGGCCACGAACCCCGGGCAGGCGCTGGCCGGGGTCATCCTCGGAGCCGTCGGACTCGTTCTCGCCGTCGGCGTGTTCGTCCTGATCATCGTGTTCGCCGCGGACGACGGCGGCAGTGGTGACGCGGGCGACGACGGCTTCTCCACGTCCCTGGTGACACAGCGCTGACGGCCCGCGTGACGTGCCCGCCGGTGACGGCCCGCGCCCGGCACGTCCGTGGACCGGTCCGGCGGCGCTGTCAGCCGGCCGGCGGGGGTTCCTCCGGCTCCGTCGTCCCCCCTCGGCCGCCGGGGTGGCGCAGGGCGCAGAGGAACGCGACGGCGAGCGCGATCGCCATGCCGTAGAAGACCACCTGGTTGGCCTCGGCGAAGTCCGTCCGCACGCCGGTCATCACCTCCCGCATGGTCGACGCGGTGACGCCGGTGCCCGTCGGCTGCCGTGCGTCGGAGTTGCCCGTGACCGCCTGGGTGATGTCGTCGGCCACGCCGTGGGCCTCGGCCGACGACAGGCCGTGGGACCGGAGCGTCGAGACGACCCTGTCCGTCATCGTGTGTGTCAGGACGGTCCCGAAGACGGCCAGCCCGACACTCGCCGCGTAGTTGCGGACGGTCTGGGTGATGCCGGTGACCTCGCCGTAGGAGGCTCCGATGGACCGGTTGACGGCGTCGGTGGACGCGGGCGCCAGGATGAAGCCGATCCCGGCTCCCGCGAGGGCGACGTAGGGCCACTGGTCGTGCATCGACAGGTCGGTCAGCTTGCCGGCCCAGAGGTAGAACCCGACCGCGCCCACGATGGTGCCGATCTTCATGGGCCGCCGTGCGCCCTGTCTGTCCAGCATGCGGCCGCCCCACTGGGAGGCGATGGCGAAGCCCGCGAAGAAGTACAGCAGGTAGAGCGCGGCCTGGTTGGGCGAGGCGCTGAGGGAGACCTGCGCGTACACCGAGGCGAAGAAGAAGACCGGGACGAAGGCCAGCATGGCGAAGAAGAGCACCAGGGAGTCCACGGTGAACGCCTTGTCCCGGAAGACCGCCAGGTTGACCAGAGGGTGGCGCCGGTCCCGCTCGTAGCGCCAGAAGAGGACCAGGACGACGAGGCCGCCCGCGATGCAGCCCCAGGTCGCCACGCTGTCCCAGCCCCAGGCCGCCGCCTGCTGGAATCCGAGCACGCTCAGGCCCATGCCCACCGCGATGAGCAGGGCCCCGACGCCGTCCAGCGACTCGTCGCGCCGGCGGTCGGGAATGCGCGCCAGCACGGTCAGGACGAGCGCCACGACGGCGACGGGCACGTTGACCCAGAAGATCGCCCGCCAGGTCCACGACGTGAGCCAGCCGCCCAGCAGCGGGCCGATGGCCGTCAGCGCCCCCGACAGCCCGAAGAACAGCGCCAGGGCCCGGCCGCGCCGCTCCACCGGGAACACGGCCACGACCACGGCGAGTGCCGCGGGGAAGAGGAGGGCGGCCCCCAGGCCCTGTGTCGCCCTGAAGACGATCAGCCAGGTCTGGGCGAGGTCTCCCTCGGGCACACAGCCGCACAGGACCGACGAGATGACGAACACCAGGGTGCCCACGACGACGACACGGCGTGGCCCGAGCAGGTCGGCCAGCCGCCCGCCGAGGGCGAAGAACGCGGCCAGCGACAGCAGGTAGGCGTTCACCACCCACTGCATCCCGGACGCCGACAGCCCCAGTTCGCGGACGATGTCCGGCGCCGCGATGGAGACGATCGTCTGGTCGATGAACGTCATCGACACCGCGAAGAGCATCGCCGCCAGTGCCAGTGACTGGCGCGGGGCCCGGGGCGCGGTGGGCGCGATGTCGTTCTGCTCTGCGTACATGCCACTCACACGCACAGTTTTGGCCGGTCGGGACACCACCGCATCCGGGGACCGCCATCACCGGGGCGGCCACCTCGGCATCCGCGGACCGCCGCCTCCGCCTCTGGAAGCGTCGGTTCCGGCCCGTGCCTAGGTGCCCGCCTCCGTGGGCGCGTCCCCCGCGCGCAGCCGCTCGCGTGCCTCCATCAGGGCGAAGCCCAGCAGGTTCTCGCCCGGCCAGCGGCGGGGGTCGAAGGCGCCGTCGTCGTTCGTGGCGAGTCCGATGCCCCAGATCCGGTCCACGGGACTCGCCTCGACGAGCACGCGCCCGCCCGTGCCCAGCAGGAACGCCCGCAGGCCGGGATGGGCGGCGAACTTGTGGACGCTGCCCTCGACGACGATCCCGAACCGCTCGCGCTCCCACACGGCGTTGTCGAAGTCGCGCACCAGCCGCCCGGCCTTCTTGGCGAGCGCGGGGTTCGGAGCCTCGACCGCCTGCCGCTCGGCCTCGGCGTCGCCGAACAGGCGCGCCTTGGACGCCATCATCCAGTGCTCCGCCGTCGCGTAGACGACCCCATCGGCCACGAAGGGCGACGGCCACCACTGGCTGAGACAGCTCGACCCCAGCCGTCCGTCCGGCCGCGGGCGGTGCCCCCAGAAGTGCAGGTACTTCACCGGCGTCCCCGACTGAACCGCACTGACCAGTGCTTCCCGCGTATCGATCTTCCCCATGCACGCCACTGTGGCACGCACCACTGACACACCGTCCCGCCTTTTCCGGGAGGACTCGACACCTGGTCAAAGGATTCCGTCGCGTAACCAAAAGGCAACAACGGAATCACTTGTTGGAGTCCCTTTGCTCTGTCAGGATCGGCACTCAAATCGAGCTGGAGCTACGCCGACCCTCGTCCGACGGGGAGGACGGCGGAGGAGAGCGACATGCACAATCCGGGCCATCGCTTCCAGGCGCAGGACCGCCTCGCGGGCGGCGCGCAGTACATCGGAGGCCGTCTCACCCAGGGCACCTCCGGCCGTACGCACGCGGTCGTGAACCCCGCCACGGGCGAGGAGGTGTACACGTACGAGCTGGCGAGCACCGCCGACGTGGACGCGGCCGTCGCGGCCGCCCGCGCGGCGTTCCCCGGCTGGGCGGCCACCACCCCCGGGGAGCGGTCCGACGCGCTGCACCGCTTCGCCGCCGTGCTCGCCGAGCGGGCCGAGGAGTTCGCCCAGGCCGAGTCGCTCCAGTGCGGGAAGCCCCTGAAGCTGACCCGGGAGTTCGACGTCCCGGGAACCATCGACAACACCGCGTTCTTCGCGGGCGCCGCCCGGCATCTGCAGGGCCAGTCGGCCGGTGAGTACTCCGGCGACCACACCTCGTACGTACGCCGCGAGCCCATCGGGGTCGTCGGTTCCATCGCACCCTGGAACTACCCGCTCCAGATGGCCGCCTGGAAGATCCTCCCGGCGATCGCGGCGGGCAACACGATCGTGCTGAAGCCCGCCGAGCTGACCCCGCTGACCTCCCTGCTGTTCGCCGAGGCGGCCACCCACGCGGGTGTCCCGGACGGCGTGATCAACATCGTCACGGGCCTGGGCAAGGAGGCCGGCGAGCATCTCGTCGGGCACCCCGACGTCGCCATGACCTCCTTCACCGGGTCGACCGCCGTCGGCAGGCGCGTCGCGGAGATCGCCACCTCGACCGTCAAGCGTCTCCACCTGGAACTCGGCGGCAAGGCCCCCTTCCTCGTCTTCGACGACGCGGACCTGGAGGCCGCCGTGCACGGCGCGGTCGCCGGTTCGCTCATCAACACCGGCCAGGACTGCACGGCCGCCACGCGCGCGTACGTGCAACGCCCCCTCTACGAGGCGTTCGTGGAGCGGACGGGTGCCCTGATGGCGAGCGTCCGCGTGGGCGATCCCTTCGCGCCCGGCACCGACCTCGGCCCGCTGATCTCGCACGCGCAGCGCGACCGCGTCGCCGGATTCGTCGACCGGGCCCGCGGCTACGCGCGCGTGGTCACCGGCGGAGAGGCCCCGCAGGGAGAGCTCAAGAGCGGCGCGTACTATGCGCCCACGCTCGTCGCCGACGCCGCACAGGACAGCGAGATCGTGCAGGCCGAGATCTTCGGTCCCGTGCTCGTGGTGCTGCCCTTCGACACCGACGGCGAGGGCATCGCGCTGGCCAACGACACCCCGTACGGACTGGCCGCCTCCGCCTGGAGCCGCGACGTCTACCGGGCCAACCGCGCGACCCGCGAGATCAAGGCCGGGTGCGTGTGGGTCAACGATCACATTCCGATCATCAGCGAGATGCCGCACGGCGGTTACAAGGCCTCCGGCTTCGGCAAGGACATGTCCGCCTACTCCTTCGAGGAGTACACGCAGGTCAAGCACGTCATGTTCGACAACACCGCGGTCGCCAGGAAGGACTGGCACCGCACGGTCTTCGGGGACCGGCCGTAGCCCCACCGGCTACGGCCCTGTGGCAGACCAGGCCGCGACCACGGCCGCGACCCTCTCGAAAGGGCATCAGAGCATGGAGCAGTACGAGCCCGAACGCCTGTCCCCGGTGCAACTGGCCGCCATGCGGCGCAGCCTCCGGAACGGCAGGGCGGCCCTCACCCGTCGTTCACTGCTGCGTGCCTCGGCGGGCGGCGCGCTGGCCGTCGGCGGACTCGGGGCGCTGAGCGGCTGCGGGATCCCCGCGGCAGGCAGGACCCAGGGCGGCACGTCCGCCCAGGACCACTCCGCGACGGAGAAGACCCTCAACTTCTCCAACTGGACCGAGTACATCGACCTCGACGACAGCGGCAAGCACCACCCGACGCTGGAGACGTTCCGCAAGCGGACGGGCATCTCGGTCAAGTACACCGAGGACATCAACGACAACAACGAGTTCTTCGCCAAGATCAAGCCGCAGCTCGCCGCCGGCCAGCCCACCGGCCGTGACCTGATCGTCCTCACCGACTGGCTGGCCGCGCGCGTGATCCGCCTGGGCTGGGTCCAGAAGCTCGACCCGTCCAACCTGCCGCACGCCTACACGAACCTGTCGCCGCAGTTCCGCAACCCCGACTGGGACCCGGGACGCGCCTACTCGTACGCGTGGCAGGGCATCCCGACGGTCATCGCCTTCAACAGGAAGGCGCTCGACGGGATCGAGGTGAAGTCGGTCTCCGACCTCCTCGACAACCCGAAGCTGAAGGGCCGAGTCTCCTTCCTGTCCGAGATGCGCGACACCATGGGCATGACCCTGCTCGACATGGGCAAGGACCCGGCGAAGTTCACCGACGACGACTTCGACGCGGCCGTGGCCCGGCTGCAGAAGGCCGTCGACAAGGGCCAGATCCGCCGCTTCACGGGCAACGACTACACCTCCGACCTGACCAAGGGCGACATCGCCGCTTGCGTCGCCTGGGCCGGAGACGTCGTCCAGCTCAAGAACGACAGCCCGGACGTCGACTTCGTCATCCCGGACAGCGGCTACATGACGTCGACCGACAACCTGCTGGTCCCCAACAAGGCGCGTCACAAGACGAACGCCGAGCGGCTGATCGACTTCTACTACGAGCCGGAGCAGGCAGCCGAGCTCGCCGCGTACATCAACTACGCGACTCCGGTCGAAGGAGTGAAGCCCTACCTTGCCAAGATCGACGAGGACGCGGCGAACAACCCGCTGATCGTTCCCGACAAGGCCATGCAGGCCCGGTCCCACGCCTTCCGCTCGCTGAGCCAGAAGGAAGAGACGGCCTACGAAGAGAAGTTCGCGAAGCTCACAGGGGCGTGACGATGATGACGACACAGACCAGCGGCGACGTCCGCCTCACCGGGATCAGCAAGACCTACGGATCCTTCACCGCCGTACACCCGCTCGACCTGACCGTGCCGCAGGGCTCCTTCTTCGCCCTGCTCGGCGCCTCGGGCTGCGGCAAGACGACCACCCTGCGCATGATCGCCGGTCTGGAGGAACCTTCCTCCGGCACCGTGCACCTCGGCGACCAGGAGGTGACGAACCTGCCGCCGTACAAGCGGCCGGTGAACACCGTCTTCCAGTCGTACGCGCTCTTCCCGCACCTGGACATCTTCGAGAACGTCGCCTTCGGCCTGCGCCGGCGCGGGATCAAGAGCGTCAAGAAGCAGGTCGAGGAGATGCTCGACCTCGTCCAGCTCGGCGAGCAGGCGCGCAAGAAACCCCACCAGCTCTCCGGCGGCCAGCAGCAGCGTGTCGCGGTCGCCCGCGCGCTGATCAACCACCCCAAGGTGCTGCTCCTGGACGAGCCCCTCGGCGCCCTCGACCTCAAGCTGCGCCGCCAGATGCAGCTCGAGCTCAAGCGGATCCAGACCGAGGTCGGCATCACCTTCGTGCACGTCACGCACGACCAGGAGGAGGCCATGACCATGGCCGACACGGTCGCCGTGATGAACGCGGGCCGCGTCGAGCAGCTCGGCGCGCCCGCCGACCTCTACGAGAACCCGAACACCACCTTCGTCGCCAACTTCCTCGGCACCTCCAACCTCATCGAGGCCGAGGTCGACTCCCGCAGCGGCGACGACATCGTGCTCAAGGCGGGCGGCGGCAAGCTGGTGCTCCCCGCGGCGCGCTGTTCGGCACCCGCCACGACCGGCGGCAAGGTCCTGGTGGGCGTCCGCCCGGAGAAGATCTCCCTCACGCACGCCGACGACGCGGGCGAGATACCCGCCGGCCGCAACCGGATCACCGGCAAGATCGCCGACTCCAGTTTCATCGGCGTCTCCACGCAGTACGTCATCGACAGCGCCGTCTGTCCCGAGTTCGAGGTCTACGCCCAGAACATCGACCGGGACTCCCGGCTGGTCCCCGGCGCGGACGTCGTCCTGCACTGGAGCCCGGCGCACACGTTCGGCCTCGACGCGGCCCAGGACATCGACGCGGGTGTCGACACGGCCGAGGAGGAGGCCGCCTGATGGCCACCGTCACCGAGGCCGAAGCGCCACCGCTCGCGCCGCAGCCCGTGAAGAAGCAGCCCAGGAAACGGGGCCGCCTCGTCCCGTACTGGCTGCTGCTGCCCGGACTCCTGTGGCTCCTCGTCTTCTTCGCGCTGCCGATGATCTACCAGGCCTCCACGTCCGTGCAGACGGGCTCCCTGGAGGAGGGCTACAAGGTCACCTGGCACTTCGCGACCTACTGGGACGCGCTCACCGAGTACTGGCCGCAGTTCCTGCGCTCGGTGTCCTACGCGGCCGCCGCCACGGTCCTGTGCCTGCTGCTCGGCTACCCGCTGGCGTATCTGATCGCCTTCCGGGCGGGCCGCTGGCGCAACCTGATCATGATCCTGGTGATCGCGCCCTTCTTCACCAGCTTCCTGATCCGCACCCTGGCCTGGAAGACGATCCTCGCCGACGGCGGCCCGGTCGTCGGCGCGCTCAACACGCTGCACGTCCTGAACGTCACCGACTGGCTCGGCTGGACCGCGGGCGACCGCGTCCTCGCGACGCCGCTGGCGGTGGTGTGCGGTCTGACGTACAACTTCCTGCCGTTCATGATCCTGCCGCTCTACACCTCGCTGGAGCGCATCGACGGCCGGCTGCACGAGGCCGCGGGCGACCTGTACGCCAGGCCCTGGACGACCTTCCGCAAGGTCACCTTCCCGCTGTCGATGCCGGGCGTGGTCTCCGGAACGCTGCTGACCTTCATCCCGGCGGCCGGTGACTACGTCAACGCCGAACTCCTCGGCTCGACCGACACCCGCATGATCGGCAACGTCATCCAGACCCAGTTCCTGAGGATCCTGGACTATCCGACGGCCGCCGCGCTCTCCTTCATCCTCATGGCCGCGATTCTCCTCATGGTCACGGTCTACATCCGCCGGTCCGGGACGGAGGACCTGGTCTAAATGCCCTTCGTCAACTGGCTCAAGCGCCATCTCGTCGTCATCGCGGGACTGCTGACGCTGTCCTATCTGCTGCTGCCCAACGTCGTCGTCACCGTGTTCTCCTTCAACAAACCGAAGGGGCGCTTCAACTACGAGTGGCAGCAGTTCTCCACGGACGCCTGGAAGGATCCGTGCGGCGTCGCCGACATGTGCGGCTCGCTCGGGCTCAGCCTCCAGATCGCCGTCTGGGCGACGATCGGGGCCACCGTCCTCGGCACGATGATCGCCTTCGCGCTGGTCCGCTACCGCTTCCGCGCGCGCGGCGCCGTGAACTCGCTGATCTTCCTGCCGATGGCGATGCCCGAGGTCGTCATGGCCGCCTCGCTGCTCACCCTGTTCCTCAACATGGGCGCCCAGCTCGGCTTCTGGACGATCCTGATCGCCCACATCATGTTCTGCCTCAGCTTCGTCGTGACGGCCGTCAAGGCCCGTGTCATGTCGATGGACCCCCGGCTGGAACAGGCGGCCCAGGACCTCTACGCCGGCCCGGCGCAGACGTTCCTGCGGGTCACCCTGCCCATCGCGGCCCCCGGAATCGCCGCGGGCGCGCTGCTCGCCTTCGCGCTCTCCTTCGACGATTTCATCATCACCAATTTCAACGCGGGCTCGACCGTCACGTTCCCCATGTTCGTCTGGGGCTCGGCACAGCGCGGAACACCCGTTCAGATCAATGTCATCGGTACGGCCATGTTCCTCGTCGCCGTCCTGTTCGTCCTGTTCGGAATGATCATCGGAAATCGCCGGAACAGGCAGAAGGCATAACACCCGTCACCCTTGTGGGGAGTTGAAATCATGGCCCCAAGCGCCATGACCCGTGGTAATCAGTGGACGAAATCCCTTTCCGACGCCCAGCCGGTCCCGTACTGGCTGGACGACCCCGGCAGACCCCACCCCGAGCCCGCGCTCACCGGCGCCGAGACCTGCGACCTGCTCGTCGTCGGCGGCGGCTACAGCGGACTGTGGACCGCGCTGATCGCCAAGGAGCGCGACCCCGGGCGGGATGTCGTCCTGGTGGAGGGCCGCGAGGTGGGCTGGGCCGCCTCCGGCCGCAACGGCGGCTTCTGCGCCGCCTCCCTCACCCACGGTCTGTCCAACGGGCTCACCCGCTGGCCGGACGAGATCGGGAAGCTGGAGGAGCTGGGCGCCCGCAACCTCGACGAGATCGAGGCGGCCGTCGCCCGCTACTCCCTGGACTGCGACTTCGAGCGCAGCGGAGAGATCGACGTCGCCACCGAGCCGCACCAGGCGGCCGAACTGCGCGCGTGGCACCAGGAGCTGGAGCGACGGGGTCTCGCCGGCGGCATCGAGTTCCTCGACACCGCGGCCGTACGGGAACAGGTCGACTCCCCGACCTTCCTGGCCGGACTGCACGACCGCCGCGGGGTCGCCATGCTCCACCCGGCCAAACTGGCCTGGGGCCTCAAGCGCGCGTGCGTGGAGCTCGGGGTGCGGGTGTACGAGCACACGCCCGCCCTCGCCCTGAAGCCGTCCGGCGCCGGCATGGCCGTCCGCACGCCGTACGGCTCGGTCCGCGCCCGCCGGGTGGCCCTCGGGACCAACATCTTCCCGAACCTGGTCAGGCGCGTGCGCCCGTACACCGTCCCGGTCTACGACTACGCGCTGATGACCGAACCGCTCACCGCCGACCAGCTCGCCTCCGTCGGCTGGAAGAACCGCCAGGGGCTCGGCGACTCGGCCAACCAGTTCCACTACTTCCGGCTCTCGGCCGACAACCGCATCCTGTGGGGCGGCTACGACGCGATCTACCCGTACGGCGGCCGGGTGCGCGCGGAGTACGACGACCGCCCCGAGACGTACGCCACGCTCGCCGAGCACTTCTTCACCTGCTTCCCGCAGCTCGAGGGCGTCCGCTTCTCCCACGCCTGGGGCGGCGCGATCGACACCTGCTCCCGGTTCTCGGCGTTCTTCGGCAGCGCCCACCAGGGCAAGGTCGCCTACGCGGCCGGCTACACGGGGCTCGGTGTGGGCGCCACCCGGTTCGGCGCGGAGGTGATGCTCGACCTGCTGGAGGGGGAGCGGACCGAACGCACCGAGCTGGAGATGGTCCGCAGGAAGCCGCTGCCGTTCCCGCCCGAGCCGTTCGCCTGGACCGGCATCGCGCTCACCAAGTGGTCGCTGGCGCGGGCGGACACGCACGGAGGCCGGCGCAACCTGTGGCTGAAGGCGATGGACAAGCTGGGTCTCGGCTTCGACAGCTGACGGCACGCCGCCCCTCGAAGGGCGTGAGTTGAATTTCTGTCAACTGATCCCCCGAACCCGCGTAATGGACCGCCCGGACCTCCCTCTCCTCTGTGACGCGACCCGCGTCGACGCGAGAGGGAGGTTCCGTCATGACAGGGCCCAAGGCGGCGGTCGAGTGGCTGGCATCCGTGGCTCCGGACCCCGAAGCCTGCCGCTGGGAGTGGGAGCGCAGCCCCCGAGGGGTCACGCTGCTGCCGGCGGGAAGGGCCTGGGACGTCCTGATTCTTCCGGCCGGGCTCGGCTATCCCACCCTCGACGTACTGACCCGGGTGCTCGACCGGCCCGGGCCGGTGCTCGTCGACTTCGGGGACGCCCGGATGGGCTTCTTCGTGCCCGCGGGCACCGCGACCCGGTGGCTGGGCACCGGGGTGCGCGCGGCGGGCCACGGCACATGGATCGTGGTGCCCTATCCGGGACGGTCGACCGGCGGGGTCCGCTGGCTGGTCGCGCCGGACGGCTCGGGCACGCTCACGGACCCGGCGCTGCTCGAACTGGCCATGCACGAGGCCGCGGCGGGCCTCGCTCGTGACGGGGACCGGCGCCGGTGAGGGGGCCGGCGGCGGTGTCGGGGAGCGGCGGCGGGTGAGGGGAGCCCGCGCCGGTGAGGGGGAGTCCGGGGCGGCCGTGCGAACTCCGTTGCCTGTCAGGGGTCTTGACAACCGAATTGGTCTGGACCAAGTTGGGCGCGCGCTCCACCCTCCAACTCCCCCATGCCCGGAGGCACTCATGGACCCCAATCGGCACGACAGACCCCTCGCACACCGTCGCCGAAGGCTGTTCGCCGCCTGCGCGGCCACCGTCCTGACCGTTCCCGGCCTGGTGGCGCTCTCCACCGCCGCCCAGGCGGCCGACGTCGACGTGGCCAGGAACGGCGGCTTCGAGTCGGGCCTGGGCAACTGGACCTGTACGGCGTCCGCTGTCGTCAACTCGCCGGTGCACAGCGGCGGTTCGGCGATGATGGCGACCCC
Organism: Streptomyces sp. NPDC002698; assembly: GCF_042888945.1. NCBI lineage: Bacteria > Bacillati > Actinomycetota > Actinomycetes > Kitasatosporales > Streptomycetaceae > Streptomyces > Streptomyces sp. NPDC002698. The sequence goes on along the minus strand of NZ_JBIAQM010000007.1, from coordinate 69,692 downwards.
GGCCGGCAGCGACTACGCGCAGTGCTCGCAGACCGTGACCGTGAAGCCCGACGCGCAGTACACCCTCTCCGGCTACGTCCGCGGCAGCTACGTCTACCTCGGCGCGACCGGCACCGGCACCACCGACGTCAGTACCTGGACCCCGTCCGCCGCCGACTGGCAGCAGCTGAGCACCACCTTCCGCACCGGCGCGTCCACCACGCAGGTCACGATCTACACGCACGGCTGGTACGGCACCGGCGCCTACTGGGCCGACGACCTCTCGCTGACCGGCCCCGGCGTCGACGCGGGACAGCCGCCGGCCCCGCCGACCGGGCTGAAGGCCGGTACGGTCACGTCCTCGTCGGTCGGTCTGTCCTGGACGGCGGTGTCCGGCGCGACCGGCTACTCCGTCTACCGCGACGGGGCGAAGGTCCAGACCGTCACCGGAACCTCGGCCACGGTGAGCGGGCTGACGGCCTCCACCGCGTACTCCTTCCAGGTCGCCGCGACGAACGACGCGGGCGAGTCCGCGAAGTCGGCGACCGTCACCGCGACCACCTCCGCGGGCTCGGGCGGAGGCGGCGGAGGCTCCTCCGACCTGCCCGCGCACGCGCTCGTCGGCTACCTCCACGCGAGCTTCGCCAACGGCGCCGGCTACACACGCATGGCCGACGTGCCCGCGAGCTGGGACGTGATCGACCTGGCCTTCGGCGAGCCGACCTCGGTCACCTCGGGCGACATCCGCTTCAACCGCTGCCCGGTCACCGAGTGCCCCACCGTCGAGAGCGACGCGGACTTCAAGGCCGCGATCAAGGCCAAGCAGGCGGCCGGCAAGAAGGTGCTGATCTCGATCGGCGGCCAGAACGGCCAGGTCCAGCTCGCGACCGCGGCCGCCCGCGACACCTTCGTCTCCTCGGTCTCGAAGATCATCGACACCTATGGCCTCGACGGCCTGGACATCGACTTCGAGGGCCACTCGCTCTCCCTCGACGCGAGCGACACGAACTTCAAGAGCCCGACCACCCCGGTGATCGTCAACCTCATCTCGGCCCTGAAGACCCTGAAGGCCAAGTACGGCTCCAAGTTCGTCCTGAGCATGGCCCCGGAGACGTTCTTCGTCCAGCTCGGCTACCAGTACTACGGCACCGGGAAGTGGGGCGGCCAGGACCCGCGCGCCGGAGCGTACCTCCCGGTGATCCACGCCCTGCGCGACGACCTGACCCTGCTGCACGTCCAGGACTACAACTCCGGGTCGATCATGGGCCTCGACAACCAGTACCACTCCATGGGCGGCGCCGACTTCCACATCGCGATGACCGACATGCTGCTGACCGGCTTCCCGGTGGCGGGCGACGCGAACAACGTCTTCCCGCCCCTGCGTCCCGACCAGATAGCGATCGGCATGCCCGCCACCACCAACGCGGGCAACGGCTACGTCGCCCCGGCCGAGGTCACCAAGACCCTGGACTGCCTGACGAAGAAGACCAACTGCGGCTCGTACGCGACCCACGGCACCTGGCCGGGCCTGCGCGGCCTGATGACCTGGTCGGTCAACTGGGACCGGTTCGGAGGCTGGGAGTTCTCGCGGAACTTCGACGCGTACTTCGGCTGACGAACAGCCACAGGGAGCTCAGCAGTACCGCGCAGAGGCACCAACTGGCCACCACGTCCAGTGGCCAGTGGTAGCCGCGCCGGACCAGGCCGAACGCCACGCCCGCGTTCAGGGCCGCACACACGCACAGCAGTGCGCCACGGGCGCCCGCGGTGCGGAGCAGCGGGAGGAGGAGCAGAGTCGCCGCGCCGTACGCGACGACGGCGGTGGCGGTGTGGCCCGAGGGATAGAAGCCGGTGCCGGGTCCCATGACCGGGGGGCCCGGCCGGGAGACGAGTTCCTTCAGGGGCACGATCACCGCGGGGACCAGCGCCATCAGGACCGCGGCGGCGGCCGGGGGCAGCCACCATCGGTCCAGACCGGTGGCGCGGTTCCGCAGGGCGACGAGAAGCAGCGCCAGTGCCAGGACCGGAACCGCCACCTGGACGCTGCCCAGGTCGGCGAGCAGTTCGGAGAACCGGCTCGGGTGGACGAGGCTGCCGCTCAGCCGCTCGTCCAGGCTCACGAGCGGGCCGCCCGCCACGACCTGCCAGGTGATGAGCGCGAAGCACAGGGCGGGCAGGCCGAACAGGAGGGGCGTGCGGGACATGGGGGACAGCCTGCCATTGTCCGGCGCCGTCGCGGCACGGGCCCCGCGGAAGAAGGGAGTCGGCCGCCCCGGAACAGGGGGGGTGGTTCCGAGGCGGCCGTCCGGACCGGAATGCCGCGCGCCCCGGGGGGTTTGGGGCGGGCGACCGTCCGATCGGTGAGGAGAACCGGAGCCGCAAGCTCCGGGTGTGTGCGCGAGGGCACGACCAGGGCGAAGCTGGGAAAGCCTCGGCCCGGTACAGCCCGCAGTCCCCTGCGGGCGGGTGTATCCCTGATCCGGTTAGAACCTACGGCAGGGGGTGCGGCTCCGACAGGCGGATTCGCGTCCCGCCATGCACCTCGCACACCTTCTTCACACGCCCCCACGGGAACACCGCAGCACCGAAACCCCGGCGGAATCCGCCGGGGGCGGGTCCGGGGTTCCGGTGCCGTGGTGACGTCCGCGTCGTCAGATGCGGGAGAAGGCCTGTTCGATGATGTCGAGGCCCTCGTTCAGGAGGTCCTCGCCGATGACCAGCGGGGGCAGGAAGCGGAGGACGTTGCCGTAGGTGCCACAGGTCAGGACCAGCAGGCCCTCCTGGTGGCAGGCCTTGGCGAGCGCGCCGGCCGCCTCCGGGTTCGGCTCCTTGGTGGCGGCGTCCTTGACCAGCTCGATCGCGATCATGGCGCCACGCCCGCGGACCTCGCCGATGATGTCGAACTTCTCGGCCATGGCGCCGAGGCGGGTCTTCATGACCGACTCGATGTTCTTCGCCTTGGCGTTGAGGTCGAGCTCCTTCATCGTCTCGATCGCGCCGAGCGCACCGGCGCAGGCCACCGGGTTGCCGCCGTAGGTGCCGCCCAGGCCACCGGAGTGCGCCGCGTCCATGATCTCGGCGCGGCCCGTCACGGCGGCGAGCGGCAGACCGCCCGCGATGCCCTTGGCGGTGGTGATCAGGTCCGGGACGATGCCCTCGTCCTCGCAGGCGAACCACTGGCCGGTACGGCAGAAGCCGGACTGGATCTCGTCCGCGACGAAGACGATGCCGTTGTCCTTGGCGAACTGGCTGATGGCCGGCAGGAAGCCCTTCGCGGGCTCGATGAAGCCGCCCTCGCCGAGCAGCGGCTCGATGATGATCGCGGCGACGTTGTCGGCGCCGATCTGCTTGTTGATCATGTCGATGGCCTGGGCGGACGCCTCGGCGCCGGCGTTCTCCGGGCCCGTCAGCCAGCGGTAGCCGTAGGCGACCGGCACGCGGTAGACCTCGGGCGCGAACGGACCGAAGCCGTTCTTGTACGGCATGTTCTTGGCGGTCAGCGCCATCGTCAGGTTCGTCCGGCCGTGGTAGCCGTGGTCGAAGACGACGACGGCCTGGCGCTTGGTGTACGCGCGGGCGATCTTGACGGCGTTCTCGACGGCCTCGGCGCCCGAGTTGAACAGGGCGGACTTCTTGGCGTGGTCGCCCGGGGTCAGCTCGGCGAGCGCCTCGGCGACGGCGACGTACCCCTCGTACGGCGTGACCATGAAGCAGGTGTGGGTGAAGTCCTGGAGCTGGGCGGAGGCCCGGCGCACGACGGCCTCGGCGCTCGCGCCGACCGACGTCACGGCGATGCCGGAGCCGAAGTCGATGAGCCGGTTGCCGTCGACGTCCTCGATGATCCCGCCGCCGGCGCGCGTGGTGAAGACGGGGAGCACCGACCCGACACCGGCCGCGACCACGGCGGTGCGCCGGGCCTGCAGCTCCTGCGACTTCGGGCCGGGGATGGCGGTGACGACGCGGCGCTCCTGCGGAAGTGCGGTCATGAGGGGCTCCCTGATGATCTTGCGAACCGGACGGTCCCCGGCGAACGCGGGGCTGGTCCGGGCGGGGGGTTTTCGGACGCTTGCCTTCTTTCTTCGCAGGCTAGAGCCGAGGAGGGGGGCTCGGCATGCGCCATGTGGGCGTTGTCGGACGAATCCGTTGTCCGCGGTGGACATAGAGGAACGGACGCCCGGTGGCCCCGTCCCGCCGCGGGCCCGGCCGTGTAAACGGTGAACTCGCCCCGCGGGACCACTAGATTGGCCTCGGAGCGACAGGCGGACTGGCTGGTCAGGGGGCGCACACGATGGACTTCGACGGTACGCGCGACGCACGTGGCACGCATGCCGATCCCGTGCCTCGTCCGGCCGCACCCCCCGGGGCCGTCCCCGGGGGAGCCCCGCCCAGGCCCTCGGGCCCGCCGCCCGTCCCCGCCGGCCCGCCCGGACCCCGCCGGGCCGTACGCGACTGGCTCAACGAACCCCGCCCCGAGGCCGCACTGGGGATCTGGCGGTACGGATACGTCGCCCCCCGGGCGTCGAAGGAGCGCGGGCGCCTGCCCTCCGTGACGATCGTCGGTCTCCTGATCCCTCTGGTGCTCGGGCTCGTCGTCTGGTCCCTGTGGCGCCGGGGGAACGTCCCCTACCAGCTGGTCGTGCTGAAACTGTTCACACCGGACGACTGGTGGTGGGGCGGTACGACCGCCCCGAAGTCCTGGCAGGGCGAGGACGCCATCCGTGTCTACGACGGACTCTTCTTCGGCGCGCTGGTCTACACGATGGGGCGCCTCGGAAGCTGGCGCGAGATCGCCCATCACTTCGTCGTCCGGCGCGCGCAGCCGGGGCGGGCCGTCATCGCCGCCCTGGCGGCCCTGCTGACGCTCACGTTCGTCTGGCCGGACGCCTTCCCGGGCGTCGGCTGGGACCCCCTGCCCATCGTCAATCCGGTGCTGTCCCTGGTGGCGCTGATCGCCGGCGGGCGTGAGGTGTTCGAGTCGCTGGTGATCAGCTACGGCGTGTACACGCTGATCACCGTGCTCGTGGTGCTGCCCTTCGCCAAGCTGGGCGGATGGTGGCCGCTCGCCAAGGAGCGGTTCGGTTCCCGGTCGGCCGCGGCGGGCGCCGCGGCGACGGCCCCGGCCGCACCGGAAGAGCCGTCCGGCCCTCCGGCCGAATGGCCCGAACTGAGGGCGACCGGTCAGCACAAGGCGGCGGAACTGCTGTCCTCCGAGGTGCTGACGGAACGCATGAACGACGTCGACTGCGCGAGGATCCTGCGCGCCTGGACCTCGGCCAAGCGCGACGGAGGGCTCGCCGGCTTCAGCGACACCGTGCTGCGGCGGGGCGCCGCGGCCTGGGCCCATCCGTCCGGGGCCCGCGACCTGCCCGTCCGCGCCGCCTCGCACGACCTGCTCGCGGGCCAGGTGAGGCTCGGCCGGTGGGTCGCCCGCGAGCGCACTCCGCTCGCCTACTCCGGCGCGGGTGCCGCTCTCGGCCCGGCGACGCTCGGTACCTCGCTCCTCGCCGTCGGACCCGCGGGTTCCGGCAAGACGCGCCACCTCGTGCGGCCCGTCGCCGAATCCCTCGGGCTCCAGGCCCTCACCGCGCGCTGCGCCGTCGTCGTCGTGGCCGCCGCCGGGACACCGGTCGGCCCCGACGCGTCGTACGACGTCGTCGTGAAGCTCGGTGACCCCGAGTCGGTCCACGACCTGGATCTGTACGCCGACTGCGAGGACCCCGACGAGGCCGCCGCGTTTCTCGCGGAAGGCCTGGTCGGGAGCGTCGACGGTGTCGACGTCCGGCGCGCCGCCACGGCCCTGGCCCAGCTGCTCGGTCCCTACCGTGCCGTGCACGGCACGTTCCCCACCATTCCCGTGCTGCGCGAACTGCTCGAAGGAGTGCCCGCGCTGCTGGAACCCCTGCGGCAGGACCTGTCGGCCGGGGGCCATCCGGCGATGCTCCGCGAACTGGAGGCACGGCTGCGGCAGAGCGGCGGCCCGAACGACCCCGGCCCCGTTCTGGCCGACCGCCTGGCGCTGCTGGACCGGCCCGTCTTCGCGGACTTCTTCGGCTCGGGCACCGGCGCCCGGCCGTTCTCGCTCCGGGCGGTGGCCCATCACCCGCTGCGCGTCCGCGTCGACCTGCCGGAACGCGGGTACGAAGAGGCCTCCCAGCTCGTCACCCGGCTCCTGCTCGCCCAGTTCGCCGCCGTCGTCCGCGGCGGCGACCGGCGCGGGCACTTCGCCTGCCTGGTCCTCGACGACGCGACCGGCGCCCTGACCGCCGAGACCGTACGCCGTATCCAGGGCCTGCGGGCGCACAACGCCGGAGTGGTCCTCGCCCTGCGGACCATCGGGGACATCCCCGAGGCCCTGCACGGGCCGCTGTACGGCGCGGTCGGCTGCCGCATGGCCTTCTCCGGCGTCACGACCTGGGACGGCGGCCGCTTCGCCGAGTCCTGGGGCACCGAGTGGGTGGAGACGCAGGACGTGGCCAAGCACACCGTCTTCGCCGACCAGCCCATGACCCGGGCCATCCACGCGCTGCGCAAGCTCGTGACCGGCAAGGCGGTGACCACGGACGCCGTGACCGTGCGTCAGGTCGAGCGGGAACGCTGGTCCGCCTCCGAACTGGCGCACGCGGTCCCGCCCGGCCACGCCGTCCTGTCGCTGACCAGCGTCGAGGGGGAACACGCCCCGCCGCTGCTGGTGGACCTGCGCGGCTGACCGGCACCCGGCGTGACGTATAGAGGGGGACGTATGGATATACGGGCCCGCTGACCAGGGTGTCCGGGGATGAACGCACGCGGCGACCGTACGGTGAGGCAGAATCGACACAGGCCGTTCATACGCCGCGGCCAAAAGATCACAGCGATCACACCGACCTGAAGGTCCCATGCCCCCCACGCTCGCCTCGCTCGTCCACCACTCCGCGCTCAAGCTCACGGTGCGCGCGGGCGAGGACCGCCTGGACGTGCCCGTCCGCTGGGCCCATGTCAGCGAGCTCGCCGACCCCGTGCCGTACATGGAGGGCGGGGAACTCCTGCTGATCACCGCGCTCAAGCTGGACGCGGACGATCCCGAGGTCATGCGGCGGTACGTGAAACGGCTGGCCGGTGCCGGAGTCGTCGGGATCGGCTTCGCCGTCGGGGTCAACTACGACGAGATCCCGAAGGCGCTCGTCGACGCGGCCGCGGAGGAGGGACTGCCGCTCCTCGAAGTGCCCCGGCGCACCCCGTTCCTCGCCATCAGCAAGGCCGTGTCCGCCGCCATCGCCGCGGATCAGTACCGGGCCGTCACCGCGGGATTCGCCGCGCAGCGCGAGCTCACCAAGCAGGCCCTGAACGACGGGCCGGAGGGACTGCTCACCGCGCTCGCCGGACAGGTCGACGGATGGGCGGCGCTCTACGACGCGTCCGGTTCCGTCGTCGCCGCCGCCCCCGACTGGGCGGGACGCCGCGCCGCGCGCCTCACCCCGGACGTGGAACGGCTGCGCGAGCGGCCCGCCCCCGCGAGCTCCGTGGTGGGCGGGGAGGACCGCGTCGAACTGCACTCCCTCGGCACGGGACGCAGGCCGCGCACCGCGCTCGCCGTCGGGACCGCCGGCGCGCTCGGTACCGCCGAGCGCTACGCCGTGCACTCGGCCATCGCCCTGCTGACCCTCACCACCGAACGCTCGCGGTCCCTGCACGCCGCCGAGCAGCGGATCGGCGCGGCCGTGCTCGGGATGCTGCTCGCCGGGGAACCCGACCACGCGCGCGCCGTCGCCGGAGACCTGTACGGCGAACTGCTCGACGCCCCCTTCCGGGTGATCATCGCCGAGTCGGTGTCCGCGTCGGCCGGCCGTGCGCACGCCGACGCGCACGCGCGCCCGGGTGCCGCCGTGCCCTCGAAGACCGCCGCCGTGCCCGACGCCAAGGGCGATCCGCTGGGCGGCCTCGCGGAGGTCGTCGAATCCGCCGCCGTGCGTTCGGGGGAGTCGGTGCTCGTCGTGCCCGACGGGGAGCGGCTGGTCGTTCTCGCCGTAGACGGAGGCGCCGCGGTGGCGGCCTGCGGGGACCACGCCGCGGGGCTGGAGTCCGCGCGGGCCGTCCCGCGCGAGCAGCCCTCCGGGGCGGCCGGGGACGAGGGCGAACTCGTCGTCGGGCTCTCGGCCCCCGCAGGACCGATCGCCGCCCGCGCCGCCTACAAGCAGGCCGAACAGGCCCTGTCCGTCGCCCGGCGGCGGGGCCGGTTCCTCGTCGAGCACGAGGAACTGGCGGCCGGGTCCGTACTGCCGCTGCTCGCGGACGACGCCGTGCGGGCGTTCGCCGACGGGCTCCTGCGGGCGCTCCACGAGCACGACGCCACCGGCCGCGGGGACCTCGTCGCCTCACTGCGGGCGTGGCTGTCACGTCACGGGCAGTGGGACGCGGCGGCAGCCGACCTGGGGGTCCACCGGCACACGCTGCGCTACCGGATGCGCAGGGTCGAGGAGATCCTCGGCCGCTCCCTGGACGACCCCGACGTCCGGATGGAACTCTGGCTGGCCCTGAAGACCACGGCCGCGACAGGGGAGTGACCGGGTCCCGCCGCCGACGGCCGCGCGCCCGGCGGCTCGCCCGGCGGACATCCGGCGATCCCGCCCGGCGGATCCCGGCGATCAGCGGGCCCGACCAGCGGGCGACCAGTAGACCCGACCAGTGGGCGATCAGTGGGCGATCAGTCCAAACCGGCGCACCTCGCCACCCGACTGGTACGCGCCGGACAAACGACCCGTGGTGGTCCCGGCCCTACCGTGGACGCGAGAGCAGCACCAGCAGGACACCCCATCGTCACCCCCATACGGAAGGGCCGGGACTCGCACATGCCCCAGGAAAAAATTGTGGGGGCCACCCACGCCTTCTGGCTCGCCGGCCGCCAGGCCACGGGCGAGACCACCTTCGACGTCACCTCGCCGTGGGACGGCCGCCTCGTCGGCCAGGTCAGCGTGCCCACCGAGGCCCAGGTCGAGGAGGCCGTGGCCGCCGCGCACGCCGTGCGCGACGAGTTCGCCGCGACCCCGGCCCACGTACGCGCCGCCGCCCTCGACCACGTCTCGCGCCGTCTGGCCGAGCGCACCGAGGAGATCGCGCAGCTCATCTCCGCCGAGAACGGCAAGCCGATCAAGTGGGCCCGCGGCGAGGTCGGCCGCGCGGTGTCCGTGTTCCGGTTCGCCGCCGAGGAGGCCCGCCGCTTCAACGGCGGCGAGGCGCAGCGCTTGGACACCGACCTGGGCGGTCAGGGCCGGCTCGCCCTCACGCGCCGCTTCCCCAAGGGCGTCGTCCTCGGAATCGCGCCCTTCAACTTCCCGCTGAACCTGTGCGCCCACAAGGTCGCCCCGGCCATCGCCGCGGGTGCCCCGATCATCCTGAAGCCGGCGCCCGCCACCCCGCTGTCCGGCCTGATCCTCGGCGACCTGCTGGCCGAGACCGACCTTCCCGCCGGTTCCTGGAGCATCCTGCCGGTCGCCAACGAGAAGATGCCCGCCCTGGTCCAGGACGAGCGCCTCCCCGTCATCTCCTTCACCGGTTCCGAGACGGTCGGTTACGCGATCATGGACTCGGTGCCGCGCAAGCACTGCACCCTGGAACTGGGCGGCAACGGCGCGGCCGTCGTCCTCGCCGACTTCGCGAGCGACGCGGACCTGGACTGGGCCGCGACCCGTATCGCGACCTTCTCCAACTACCAGGGCGGCCAGTCCTGCATCTCGGTGCAGCGCGTGATCGCGGACGCCGCGGTGTACGAGCGGCTGCTGCCGCGCATCGTCGCCGCCGTCGAGGCCCAGGTCACCGGCGACCCGTCCGACGACGCGACGGACGTCGGCCCGCTGGTCAGCGAGGCCGCCGCCGAGCGCGTCGAGTCGTGGGTGGACGAGGCCGTCGCGGCCGGCGCCACGCTGCTCACCGGTGGCAAGCGCGACGGCGCCTCCTACGCCCCGACCGTCCTCGCCGACGTTCCGGCCGACGTCACGATCTCCTGCGAGGAGGTCTTCGGACCGGTCCTGACCGTGCAGAAGGTGGACGGCGAGGCGGCTGCCTTCGAGGCCGCCAACAACTCCAAGTACGGCCTCCAGACGGGCGTGTTCACGCACGACCTCCAGACCGCGTTCCGCGCGCACCGCGCCCTGGAGGTGGGCGGCGTCGTGATCGGCGACGTTCCGTCCTACCGCGCCGACCAGATGCCGTACGGCGGTGCGAAGCAGTCCGGTGTCGGCCGTGAGGGCGTCAGGTTCGCGATGGACGACTACACCTACGAGCGGGTGCTCGTGCTGACGGGTCTCGCCCTCTGACGAAGACCTCACCGAAGCCGACGGCCGGAGCCCACTGTGCGGGGGCTCCGGCCGTCGGCGTGTCCGGGAGCTTCGGACGGCCGGCTCCACCAGTACCTGGTGTCGCGGGCCAAGCCCGCGGGGTCGGCCCGCATGGGCGGCCTCTACAGGACCGCACGGGCTCACGCGGGCCCGAAGAGACCCGTCCCCCGACCGGAATCGGCCGTGCGAGCCGGCCCCGGACAAAAAAAGACCCTGTCCCGGACAACCGGGACAGGGTCTTCACAGAGCGCTGGGCAGGCCTTGCACCTGCATTTCCCCGCAGGAAGCGGGGCGTCTTTCCTTGGACCACCAACGCATCGCGAACCGGTGTGACCTCCACCGATCTGCTGAAGATCATATTAGCGCACGGCTTGAGGAGCGCAAACACCCCGGCCGGGCGGGATCGCCGGACATGCGCGGCCGGCGCACGGCAGCACGGTCTGACGTTTCCCGGAAGGGCTCGAAGGTGCCCACGGGCTCCGGCCGTCCGTCCGTCAGGACGTGACCGAAAACGACGTGTCTAGTGACAATCGTTTTCAGCTAAGTTCGCCAGAGAAGGGGCCCGGCACCGATGCCTTCCGGTGCCGGACCCCTGTGCCGGCTCCTCCGGACCCTCAACCGGAGAAGCCGACGTGCGCGAGCCGGACGGGCCCGCGCAGTCCGAGGCGGACGTCGTGCACACCGCCGGCGGTGAACGGGGCGGTGAGGGTGCGGTAGTCGTAGGGCCCCCGTGTTCCGCTCAGCGTGACTTCGGCGACCGGCTTGCCGTCCAGCGAGACCTCGACGGCGCCCTCGCCCGCCACCTCGATCACGGCACCGGTGACGCCCGCTCCGAAGTCGCACAGCCGGTACAGGAGTTCGCCCGTGCCGCCGTCCGCCGGGGTCACCGCGTCGCCCGCCGTCCTCGTACGGTCGACGATCTCGGTGCCGTGCTGCTCGTCGAAGTCGGCCGCGTCCAGGCCGCGTTCGCGGACCGGACGGAACACGCCCGGCTCGCCGTCGAGTTCGACGGTCGCGGCGAGCCGGACGTCCTGGCTGGAGGCGCCGACCAGCAGCTCGTACATGCCCGGTTCCAGGCGTCGGCGGCCGTGCGCGACGTCCCAGAACTCCAGCGCGGTGAGCGGGAGGTCGAAGGTGACGGCCGTCGAGGTGCCCGGAGCGAGCCGGACCCGCCGGTGCGCCGCCAGTTCGCGGCGCGGGCGGGGTACGGAGGGGGCGGCCGCCCGGGTGTAGAGCTGGACGACCTCGTCGGCGGTCACGGTCGCGGTGTTCGTCACGGTGCAGGAGACGGTCAGGGCCGCGGCCTCCCTGCGGATCCGCAGATCGGTGTAGGCGAACGAGGCGTAGGACAGACCGTGCCCGAAGGGGAACAGCGCGGTCCCCTCGAAGTAGAGGTAGGTCTGCCGGCCGCCGATCACGTCGTAGTCGAGCAGACCGGGCAGGTCGTCGTCCGTGGCGTACCAGGTCTGCGGGAGGCGGCCCGCGGGGGAGACGTCCCCGGCGAGCACGCGGGCCAGCGCGGTGCCCGCCGCCTGGCCGCCGTGCGCGGTCCACAGCAGGGCGGGCAGACCGGTGGGGTCGACCGCGTACGGGTAGGCGGATACCAGCGCCAGCACGGTGTCCGGGTTCGCCGCGCGGGCGGCGTCCAGCAGCCGTTCCTGATGGGCGGGCAGCCGCAGGGTCGTACGGTCCTCGGTCTCGCGGCCGTTGATGTGCGGGTCGTTGCCCGCGACGACGAGGACCACGTCGGCGGAGGCGGCGACGCGCGCCACCGCGTCCTCACCGCGTTCGGTGAACTCCGCCACGAAGATCTCGGCGTCCCCGGCCTCCCGCCCGGCAACCTTCACGCCGTCGGCGGCGACACAGACGTATCCGCCCGTCCCGAGGTGCTTGAGGAGGTGGCCGCCGCGATGGGAAGCGGAGGGTTCCAGCCGGAAGGTCTCCTGGACGACCCAGCCGCCCGGCCGGTCGGCGGACGCGCGCACGAAGCCGTCGTCGGCGACCGACAGGTAGCGGCCGTCGGGGGAGCGCAGCGTGAGGACGCCCTCGCCCCAGTCGACCAGAGCCAGTTCGGTGCCGACGGCTTCGGCGGTCAGCGGGGGCAGGTCCGTACGGCCGGCGAGCAGCGCCGGGTCGAGGGCACCCTCGGCACCCCGGGTCTCCACCGGCGTGCCGTCCGCGGCGGGCACCGCGAGATACCGGCCGGACGCGGTCCTCAGGCGTACGCGGTCCACGCCCTCGGCGAAGTCCACCCGCTCGGCGCCGAACCGCTCGTACAGGCCCTCCAGCGGGGTCGACCGGTGGATGAGCGTGCCGCTGTACCAGTCGAGCTTGCACTCGTCGGCGAGCAGGCCGACGACGGCGAGGCGGACTCCGGGGCGCAGCGGCAGCAGACCGTCGTTCTTGAGCAGGACGACCGCCTGCTCCGCGGCTTCGAGGGCGAGCGCGCGGTGGGCGGGCGTGTCGAACTCCCCGGTGCTCGCGTACGGGTCGAGGTCCGGGTCGAACTCGCCCAGCCGGAAGCGCACGGCGAGCTGGCGGCGGACCGCGGTGTCGATGTCGGCCTCGGTCAGCAGGCCCCGCTCCAGGGCTCCCCGGACGCGTGCGGTGATCCGCGAGCCGTCCTCGCCGTGGTCGGTGAAGCTGTCGACGCCGGCGCGGAGCGCGGCGGCGGTGGCCTCCTCGTGGGTGTCGAAGTAGTGCTCGGAGTCGACCAGGTTGGAGGGCGCGCCCGCGTCCGAGCAGACCAGCAGCTCCTGGCCGGTCCAGGCCCGCAGGTGCTCGCGCAGATACGGCGAGACATGGTTGGGGCGGCCGTTGACCAGGTTGTACGCGGGCATCACCCCGGCGACGGAGCCCGCCTCGACGGTCTCGCGGAAGGCGCGCAGATCGTATTCGTGCAGCACGCGCGGCCGGACGGACGAGGACGAGGTGTCCCTGCCCGTCTCGTTGTTGTGCGCGAGCCAGTGCTTGAGGACCGGCGCCGTACGCCAGTAGACCGGATGGCCGCCGCGCAGCCCGCGGGTGTACGCGGTGGCGATGGCGGAGGTGAGCGCCGGGTCCTCCGAGTAGCCCTCCTCGTTGCGTCCCCACAGCGGGTGGCGCAGCAGATTGACCGTGGGGGACCAGACGTTGAGGCCCACGCGGTCGTCGCGGACGCGCATCGCGCGGGCCTCCGACGAGACGGCCTCCCCGATCCGGCGCACGAGTTCGGCGTTCCAGGTCGCGCCGAGTCCGACGGCCTGCGGGAACACCGTCGCCGGACCCATCCACGCGACCCCGTGCAGCGCCTCCTGGCCGGTGCGGAAGGCGGGTATCCCGAGCCGCTCGACGGGGGGCGTGTACTGGTGCAGGAACGCGACGCGTTCTTCCAGGGTGAGCCGCGTCAGCAGGTCGTCGATGCGCTTCGCGAACGGCAGGCTCGCGTCGCGGAAGGGCGGCATGGGTGGCGTCTCTGCGGTCACGTGGTGATCCCTTTGCGGTGGGGCGTCGAAGGTCTTTCGAAGCGCTTCGATGCTCGATCGACCAAGGGGTGGGTGTCAAGATGCCTGGGCGTCCCACCTCTGTTTCCCGCCAGTGATGTCAAGTGCCGTACGGATACGCTCTGTTGTCGCACGTCTCCGAGGAATCTTGGGATCGGCCCTTGTGCACCCCCAGGCGTTCACTTAACCTCGCAGCAACATCGAAGCGCTTCGATTGTCGGGCTTCCCTCTTCCCGGGGCACAGTCCTCCGAGGACCGCTTCAGCTCAGGCAGATCCACTCAAGACACCGCAGCCGACGGCTCCACCGCCGGGTGTCCTGCTGTGCGCCATGAAGGGTTGACGCAATGACGCCGAACACCGCCACCACCGTCCCCAGCCGGAGAAGCTTCCTCGCCTCCACGGCGGTCGCAGCGGCCGCCGTGGCCGGCGGAACGTCCCTGCTCGCCGCCTGCGGCACAGGACAGGACGGCAGCAAGGACGGCACCACCTCGGGGAAGGACGCCCAGAAGATCCTTCCGGCGTTCGTGGCGTCGAACGTCGTCACGCCCGACCTCCCGTCGAAGAACGGGTCGGCGGCCGGGTTCACCCGGGCGATCGACCTGGACGCGCTGAAGACGTCCGTCCCGAAGAAGCTGGGCACCGGCAGCGACCTGAAGATCATGTCGCCGTTCTGGGGCACCCCGCCGTCCGGCGGCAACGCGTACTACACGGCCATGAACGAGACCATCGGCGTCAAGGTGACCTGGCAGAACCAGGACGGCAACACCTACGACGAGAAACTGGGCGCGGTCCTCGCCTCCAGCGACATCCCGGACGTGGTGGTCGTCCCGGGCTGGAACCTGAACGGCAAGATCCCGAGCGCGATCAACGCCAAGTTCGCCGACCTCGGCCCGTATCTGTCGGGCGACAAGGTCAAGGCCTACCCGAACCTCGCGGCCGTACCGACCGACGCCTGGCAGCGCTCCATCTTCGGCGGCCGGCTGCGCGCGATCCCGATGCCCGCCTCCTACGTCACGAACATCGCGCCCTTCTACCGCAAGGACATCTTCGCCAAGAAGGGCTACACCCCGCCCAAGTCGCCCGACGAGTTCCTGTCCTGGGCGAAGGAGGCCACCGACGCCAAGGCGAAGGTGTGGGCCTGCGACGACCTCAAGTGGACGGCCTTCAACATCTACGGCGTCCTCAACGGCAGTGACAAAGCCCTGTGGTGGGACCTGAGGGACGGCAAGCTGGTCAACCGGATCGAGACCGACGAGTACCTCGAAGCCCTGGAGTGGACGCGCAAGCTGTACGCGGCGGGCGTCGTCCACCCCGACGTCAAGGCCGTCAAGGGCGACGCGTCCAACCGCTTCACCGCGGGCCAGTCCCTCGTCTTCAACGGCGACCTGTCCTACTGGTACGGCTCGACGGCCGAACAGCGCACCCAGAAGACCGGCTTCGAGATGGGCGCCTTCGACATCTTCGGCCCCGACGGCGGCGACCCCACGCTCTGGGCGACCCAGCCCGCCGGCATCTTCACCTTCGTGAGCGCAAAGGCGTCCAAGCGGCAGATCAAGGACTTCCTCGCGCTCGCCGACTTCTGCGCGGCGCCCTACGGCACCAAGGAGTACATGCTGACGGTGTACGGCGTCGAGGGCACCGACTACACGGTCAAGAACGGCCTGCCCACCAAGACCACCAAGGGCACCAACGAGGTCAACGGCGCCTACGACTACACCGGCGACCCGGCCGCCTACCTCGCCCACCCCGATCTGCCGGAGATCGCCAGGCTCCAGGTCGAGTGGCAGCAGCGCATGGGCGCCTTCACCAAGAAGTCCTCCTTCTACGGCCTGACCATCACCGAGCCCAACCGGTGGACCAACCTCGCCAACGACTTCGAGCAGCTGGAGGACGACGTCGTCCGCGGCCGCAAGAAGATCGGTGACGTGCAGCAGGCCGTCGCGGACTGGAAGCAGAAGGGCGGCGACGACCTGCGCGCCTGGTACAAGAAGCTGCTCGACGACAACGGCTCCGCGGCCAAGTGACCCAGGACTGAGGCAAGGAGAAGACCGTGTCCCACAGCACGGTGCCTCGGAGCAGGGCCGGGGCCGGGGCGGGCAAGAGGACGCCGGAAGGGAGCCGGCCGGACGGTGCCACCGGACGGCGGGCCGCCGAGGGCGCCGCACAGGGCGCGGGAAAGCCGGCCTTCCGGCTGCGGTTCAGACGCGACCGCACCCTGATCCTGATGACCCTGCCCGCGATCGCGCTGCTGCTCGTCTTCACCTACGTACCGGTGCTGGGCAATGTCGTCGCCTTCCAGGACTACGACCCGTATCTGAGCGACAACGGCTTCGTCGCGATCTTCGAGAGCCCCTGGACCGGCCTGGAGAACTTCCGGCGGATCTTCGCGGACTCGGCCTTCTGGCACGCGGTGCAGAACACGTTCGTCCTGTTCCTCCTCCAGCTCGTGCTCTACTTCCCGATCCCGGTCGGCCTCGCACTGCTCATCAACAGCGTGGTCAGGCCCCGGGTCCGGGCCGTCGCCCAGGCGGTCATGTACCTCCCGCACTTCTTCTCCTGGGTCCTCGTCGTCACCGTCTTCCAGCAGATCTTCGGCGGGGCGGGCATCATCGCCCAGACCCTGCGCCGGCACGGGCACCAGGGCATCGACCTGATGACCGACCCGGGGATCTTCAAGTTCCTGGTGACGGCCGAGGGCGTCTGGAAGGACGCGGGCTGGGGCATCATCGTCTTCCTCGCGGCCCTGTCGGCCGTCTCGCCCGACCTGTACGAGGCCGCCGCCATGGACGGGGCCGGACGCTGGCGCCGGATGTGGCACATCACCCTGCCCGCCCTGCGCCCGGTGATCGCCCTGCTCCTGGTGCTGCGCGTCGGCGACGCGCTCACCGTCGGCTTCGAGCAACTCCTGCTCCAGCGCGACGCGGTGGGCCCCGGCGCCTCCGAGGTCCTCGACACCTACGTCTGGTGGAACGGCATCCGCAACCAGGACTTCGGCTACGCCGCGGCGGCCGGACTGATCAAGGGGGTGGTCGGCCTGGGACTCGTCCTGACCGCCAACAAGGTCGCCCATCTCATGGGCGAGCAGGGGGTGTACGAGAAATGACCGCCGTGACGCCCGGCGTACGCCGCAAGCCCGGCCGCTGGGCCGCCCCACCACGGCCGCCCTGGGAGGAGGAGCCGTCGAAGGCCGGCCTCGCGGGCAAGGGGCTCACCCTCGCCCTGGCCGCCTTCGCGATCCTGTTCCCGCTCTGGATCGTCGTCGTCACCAGCCTCCAGTCGAAGAAGACCATCGACGCGGCCGGCGGACTGGTCGTCGTCCCCAGGGGCGTCACCCTCGTCGCCTACAGGGAACTGCTCACCGGCGGCCAGGTGCAGCGCGCCGCCCTCGTCAGCGTCGGCGTGACCCTGGCCGGCACCCTGTTCAGCATGGCGGTCTCGGTCCTGTGCGCCTACGGACTCTCGCGCGTCGGATCGCTCGGCCACCGCTGGTTCCTGATGCTGCTGCTCGCCACGATGTTCTTCGGCGCCGGACTCATCCCCACCTATCTGCTGGTGCAGGCGCTCGGTCTCACCGACAGCTACCTCGCGCTGATCCTGCCCAGCGCGGTCAGCGTCTTCAACATCCTGGTGCTGCGGGCGTTCTTCATGGGCATCTCGCCCGAGCTCGTCGACAGCGCCCGCATCGACGGCGCGGGCGACTGGCGCATCCTGTGGCAGATCGTGATGCCGCTCTCCCGGGCCGTCCTCGCGGTCATCTCGCTGTTCTACGCGGTCGGTTACTGGAGCGCCTGGTTCAACGCCTCCATCTACCTGAGCGACCAGGACATGATGCCGCTCCAGAACGTCATGATCCAGCTGGTGCAGAAGCAGGAACGGCCGGTCGGCCTCGCCACCCAGATCAACACCGGCCAACTGTCCCCGCTCGCCGTCCAGATGGCCGTCATGGTGATGGCGCTGCTGCCCGTCGCGGTCCTCTCGCCCTTCGTCCAGCGGCACTTCAAGAAGGGCATGCTCACCGGCGCCGTGAAGGGCTGACCCGCCCGGGGCGCTCCGTACCGAGGTGCCCCGGTGTCCACCCCGCACCGCCCCCAGCTCGTCGCGGCCGACCTGCTCCTGACCGGCGGTCGGCCGCGGCGGTCCACTTCCTCACCCCGAACGAGGTAGGTCATGCGCACGCCCCGTGGAACCGGTCCGCAGTCCGGGCGGCCGAGCCTGAGCGACGCCACCCGGGGCCGTGTCCTGTTCGGCGGCGACTACAACCCCGAACAGTGGCCCGAGGAGATCTGGCACGAGGACGTCCGCCTCATGAAGGAGGCCGGCGTCAACTCCGTCACCCTCGGGGTCTTCTCCTGGGCCAGGATCGAACCCCGCCCCGGAGCAAGGGAGTTCGGCTGGCTGGACCGGCTGATGGACCTGATGCACGAGCACGGCGTCGGCGTCGTGCTCGCCACCCCCACCTCCTCGCCGCCGCCCTGGATGGGCCGGCTGCATCCCGAGACCCTGCCCCGGGACGAGGACGGCCGTACCGAATGGTGGGGTTCCCGGCAGCACTTCTCGCACTCCAGCGCCGTCTACCGCCGCCACGCCGCCGCCGTCACCGAGGACCTGGCGGCCCGCTACGCCGGCCACCCCGCCCTCACGATGTGGCACATCAACAACGAGTACTGCACCGTCGACTACGGCGACGAGGCGGCCACCGCCTTCCGCCGCTGGCTCCAGGACAGGTACGGCGTCCTCGAAGCGCTCAACACGGCCTGGGGAACGGCCTTCTGGGGCCAGGTCTATGACGACTGGCACGAGGTCCTCCCACCGCGTCACGCGCACTACATGAAGAACCCGACGCATGTCCTCGACTTCAAGCGGTTCACCTCCGACATGCTCCTGGAGTGTTACGTCGCCGAGCGGGACATCGTGCGCCGCCACAGCCCCGGCACTCCGGTGACCAGCAACTTCATGCCGATGTGGGTCGGCCAGGACGCCTGGCGGTGGGCCGAGGAGGAGGACGTCGTCTCGGTCGACCTCTACCCCGACCCGCGCGACCCCCTCGGCGCGCAGCACGGCGCGCTCGTCCAGGACATGACGCGCTCGCAGGCGGCGGGCGGTTCCTGGATGCTCATGGAACAGGCGGCCGGAGCCGTCAACTGGCGTGGTGTGAACCATCCCAAGCCGCGCGGGCTGAACCGGCTGTGGTCCCTCCAGGCCGTGGCACGCGGCGCCGACGCCGTCTGCTACTTCCAGTGGCGGCAGTCCCGGCAGGGCGCGGAGAAGTTCCACTCCGGGATGATCGGCCACGCGGGGGAGCGGGGCCGCACCTTCCAGGAGATCAAGCGGATCGGAGCCGAACTGGCCGCCCTCGCACCCCATGTGGCGGGCACCCGGGTCGGCGCGGACATCGCGATCCTGCACGACTGGAACTCCTGGTGGGCGGGAGCGCACGACGGCCGGCTGTCCGCGGAGAACGACTGCGCCGAGGTCGTACGGGCCTGGCACCGCGCCCTGTGGGAGGCCCACCTCACCACCGCGTTCGCCCACCCGGAGCACGACCTCTCCGCGTACCGCATGGTCGTCGTGCCCCAGCTCTACCTGCTCACGGACACCGCGATCGAGAACCTTCTCGCCCACGCGCGAGCGGGCGGCACGCTCGTCTGCGGCTTCCTCACCGGCGTCGCCGACGAGGACGACCGGGTCCGGCCGGGCGGCATGGACGAGCGGCTGCGGGACCTGTTCGGCATCCGCACGCTGCACGAATGGTGGCCGCTGGACGCGGGGGAGAAGGTCGCGTGCGACAGCTTCTCGGGCACGCTGTGGTCCGAGGAGATCGAACCCGACGGCACCGCGGCCGTCGAGGCGCGCTACCGCGGCGGCGAGCTGGACGGACTGCCCGCCGTACTGTCCAAGGGCACCGCCCGCTACCTCTCCACCCTGCCCGAACCGGCCGCTCTGCGCGCGCTGCTGGCGGCAGCCGCGGACAGCGCGGGCGTCCGGCCGCCACTCGGCCGACTGCCCGACGGTGTCGAGGCCGTCCGGCGCGGCGACCTGCTCTTCCTGCTCAACCACCGGCGCGACCCGGTGACCGTCGAGGTGCCGGGCAGCCACCGCGACCTGCTCGGCGGTGCGGCCGTGCGGGACTCCGTACGGCTGGAGCGCCACGGAGCGGCGGTGCTCGCCCCATGACCGACGAGGCCCGCCCGGGCCCCCACGCGGACCGCTCCCCGGCGGAGGGCGGCCCCGGTTCCGCCCCCGTCCACGGCACCTGGGAACCCCGGCCCGCCGCCCGCTGGGAGGACGCCTTCCTGAGCGGGAACGGCACACACGGCGCCATGGTGTTCGGTGACCCGGACGACGACCGGGTCATCGTCAACCATCACCGTCTGGTCCGCCCCAACGGCAGCGCGGACACGCGCCCGCCCGAGCTCGCCGACCGCCTCGCCGACGTACAGGACCGGCTGCTCGCCGGAGACGTGGACGCCGGCGAGGACTTCACCGACGGCCGGCCGCTGCTGTGGGTACAGCCGTTCCATCCGGCGTTCCAGGTGCGGCTGCGCCGCCCCGCCGGGGAGGCGCGCGTCTACCGCCGCGAGGCCGACTTCACCACCGGGGTCGTCCGCGCCGTGTGCGGTGCCCGGCGGAGCGAGGTGTTCGTCTCGCGCGCCGACGACGTGATCGCGCAGTACGTGACCGCACCCGGCCCCGCGGCCGAGGTGACGCTGGACCACCGGCTGCCGGGAGCGCCCGCGGACCTGGCGGTGGAGCACGGAGCCGTCCACACCCCCGAGGGCGCCCTGCTCACCCTGTGCGCCCGCTATCCGGGCAGCGACCTGGCGTACACCGGGGTCACCCTCCTCGTGACGGACGGTGCCACCCGTCCCGCCCCTTCGGGCGTACGGGTCGAGGGCGCCCGCTCGATGCTGCTGCTCACCCGGGTGCGTCGGCACCCGGGCCACCTGGACGCCCGCGCGGAGCTCCGCGCGCTGCGGGATCTGCTGCCCGGGTCCGGTCACGGCGCCGAGGACATCGAGAACGCCCGCGCGCACCTGCTCTCCCGCCACACCGCCCTGCACCGCGCCGCCTATCTGCGGGTCACTCTCGACCTGCACGCCGATCCCGCCGAACGGGCGCTGCCCGGATCGGAGCTGGTCCGGCGCCCGAAGAGCCCCGCCCTTGTCGAACGGCTCTTCGCGGCCGGCCGGTACCACCTGCTGTCGGCGGCCGGCACGCTGCCGCCGCGGCTGACCGGCCTGTGGACCGGCGACTGGGACACCGCCTGGTCCGGGGCGTTCACCACGGACGCCAACCTCAATCTCCAGACGGCGTCGGCCGCCGCGGCCGCCCTCCCCGAGGTCACCGAAGCGCACGCGGCCCTGGTCCACGGCCAGTTGCCGCACTGGCGGGACAACGCCCGAGCCGTCTTCGGCGCACGCGGGGCACTCGCCCCCGCCCACACCGACGGCGAGTCCGGCCACATCCACCACCTCAGCCGCGCGTACCCGCTGCACGTGTGGACCGCGGGTGCCGACTGGCTGCTCAAGCCGCTCGTGGACCACGACGAGACCCGCGGCGCCCGCGACCCGCGGCTGGCCACGGCGCTCGCCGAAGCCGCCCGCTTCTACGAGGACTTCCTGACCCGGACCGACCAGGACGGCCACCTGGTGATCGTGCCGTCCTACTCCCCGGAGAACCGTCCCGCGAACGCGAGCTGGGTCACCGTGAACGCCGCCATGGACCTCTCGGCGGCCCGCCACGCCCTGTGCACGGCGGCCACGTATCATCCGGGCCCTGACGCCGAGCGCTGGCGGGCGCTCGCCGACCGGCTGCCGCCGCACCGGGTCAACGCCGAGGGCGCGCTCGCCGAGTGGGCCGGTCCCGGGCTCCTCGACACCTACGACCACCGCCACCTCAGTCATCTCTACGGCGTCTGGCCGCTCGACGAGATCAACCCCTACGACACCCCCGGGCTCGCCGCGGCGGCCCGTCGCGCCCTCGAACTGCGCGGCGCCGAGAACGACTCGGCGCACGGTTACCTCCATCACGCCCTGGTGGCCGCCCGGCTGCGGGACGCCGGGCGGGTGGCGGGGGCCCTCGGCAACGTCCTGGCCGGGGACTTCTTCCATGTCTCCCTGATGAGCGGCCACTACCCGGGCCGGCACGTCTACAACGCCGACGCGGCCCACACCCTGCCCGGCGTCGTCATCGAGGCACTCGTCCAGTCCACCCCGCGGCGGCTCGTCCTCTTCCCCGCGCTCCCCGCGAGCCTGCCGAGCGGCGAACTCCGGGGCATCCGCACCAGGTTCGGCGCCCGGGCCGACCTCACCTGGACCCCCGACGGCGCCACCGTCGTACTGCGACCGGACCGCACCTGCCGCGTCGAACTCCGGACTTCCGCCGGCGCGCGACCGCTCTCCCTGAGCGCCGGAGAAGACCGCGTCCTCACCCTGGGGCCGCGGTAGCCCCCCGCACCTCCCCCCACCCATGGAAGGGACACCATGGCACTTCGCACACGGAACAGGATCACCAAGGCCCTCGTCGCCCCCGCGCTCGCGCTCGGCGCGACGATCGGCCTCGCCGCCGCTCCCGCCCAGGCCGCCGTCTGGTCCTCCTGCGACCAGTGGGGCAACACCACCCTCAACGGGTACACGCTCTACAACAACATCTGGGGCTCCGGCGCGGGCAGCCAGTGCGTCTGGGCCAACTCCGGCACCAACTGGGGAGTCTGGGCCAATCACCCCGACACCGGCGGCATCAAGTCGTACCCCAACTCCAAGAAGTACGTCGGAAAGACGATCGCCGGGCTGTCCTCCCTCACCAGCACCTACAACGTCACCGTCCCGTCCTCCGGCGCGTACAACACCTCGTACGACATCTGGGACACCGACTACGACTACGAGACCATGCTCTGGGTCAACTACAACGGCGCCGTCGGCGCGCTCGGCACCTCCCAGGGCACGCTCACGCTGAACGGCAACACCTGGACCGTCTACAAGGGCAACAACGGCGCGAACGACGTCTTCTCGTTCCTGCGCACCTCGGACTCCACGTCCGGCACCATCAACATCCTCCCGATCATGAGGTGGATCGCGAACACCAAGGGCTGGATGTCCAGCGCCGAGACCATCGGCGACGTGCAGTTCGGCTTCGAGATCACCTCGTCCGCGGGCGGTCTCGACTTCGTCGCCAACAACCTGACGGTCAGCAGCAGTTGACCCGTGCGCCCAGGCGCGGCCGGCCCCTCCCGGGACCGGCCGCGTCCGCTATCCGGCCACCGGCAGCCGCGCCCCGTCCCGCAGGAACAACGGGATCCGGTCCAGCGGCGCGTCCACCGTCACGGCCGCGCCCCCCTCGTACGACACCCCGGTCCACGCGTCCGTCCAGCGCGCACCCGCCGGGAGGTACGCCGTACGGGCCGTCGCACCCGCGGTGAGCACCGGCGCGACCAGCAGGTCCGGGCCGAGGAGGTAGGCGTCGTCCACCGACCAGGCCGCCTGGTCGCCGGGGAACTCCAGGAGCAGCGGGCGCATCACCGGCAGCCCCTCCTCGTGGGCCTCCCGCATGACGTCCAGCAGATACGGCTTCAGACGTTCCCGCAGCCGCAGATACCTCTCCATGACGGCGCCGGCCTCCTCGCCGTACGACCAGACCTCGTTCGGGCCGCCGGTCATGCCGGGACCGAGCGGCAGCCCCGGGTCGCGGAAGCCGTGCAGCCGCATCAGCGGCGACAGCGCGCCGAACTGGAACCAGCGCACCATGACCTCGCGGTACGCCGGGTCGTCCGGGTCGCCGCCGTGGAAGCCGCCGATGTCGGTGTTCCACCACGGGATCCCGGACAGCGCGGTGTTGAGACCCGCGGCGATCTGGCGGCGCAGGGTCGCGAAGTCGGTCCCGATGTCGCCCGACCACAGGGCGGCCCCGTAGCGCTGGCTGCCCGCCCAGGCCGAGCGGTTGAGGGAGATGATCTCGCTCTCCCCGGCGGCGCGCAGGCCCTCGTAGAAGGTGCGGGCGTTCTCGCGCGGGTAGAGGTTGCCCACTTCGAGTCCCGGGCCCGCGTGGTAGCGCAGGTTCTCGGAGAAGCCCGGCTTCAGCTCCGGCTCGCAGGCGTTCAGCCAGAAGGCCGAGATGCCGTACGGATCGAGATAGTTGTCCTTCACGCGGGACCACAGGAAGTCCCGCGCCTCGGGGTTCGTGGCGTCGTAGAAGGCCACCTGGACCGTGGAGGCGACCTGCTTGTCCGGCCAGTCGGCGTGCGCCATCGGCCCGTACTCGGTGCCGATGAACCAGCCCCGCTGCTCCATGAGCGCGTGGTTCTCCGAGAGCGGCGAGACCGACGGCCAGACGGACACGACCAGTTTGACGCCGAGACCGGCGAGTTCGGCCTGCATGGCCGCCGGGTCGGGCCACTCGGCCGGGTCGAACCTCCAGTCGCCGAGGTGGGTCCAGTGGAAGAAGTCGCAGACGATCACCGACAGCGGAAGGCCCCGCCGCTTGTACTCCCGCGCCACCTCCAGGAGTTCCTCCTGGGTGCGGTAGCGCAGCTTGCACTGCCAGAACCCGGCCGCCCACTCGGGCAGCATCGGCGTCCGGCCGGTCGCCGCGCTGTAGCGGCGCTGGGCGTCGGCCGGGGTGCCCGCGGTGATCCAGTAGTCGATCTGCCGGGCCGAGTCGGCGACCCAGCGGGTGCCGTTGCCCGCGAGTTCCACCCGGCCGACGGCCGGGTTGTTCCACAGGAGGGTGTAGCCGCGGCTGGAGGTGAGCACCGGAACGGTGACCTCGGCGTTGCGCTGGATCAGGTCCAGGACCACGCCCTTCTGGTCGAACAATCCGTGCTGGTGCTGCCCGAGGCCGTACAGCCGCTCGCCGTCGTACGCGGCGAAGCGCTGTTCCAGCCGGTGGTGGCCGTTGCCGGTGGGGGTGTACAGCCGCGGTCCCGGCCACCAGAAGTGGGCGCGCTCCTCGGCGAGGAGTTCGGCGCCGTCAGCGGTCCGGGTGAAGCGGATCATCCCCTCGGCGCTCACCTCGACGGTGAGCGCTCCGACGGTCAGCCTGGCCTCACCGCCGGTGAGTTCCAGCGTGCTCGTGGTGTCCTCGGGCCGGTCGAGCAGCGCTCCCGGCAGGTCTTCGAGCAGCGGACCGCCGAGCCGGGCGCGGACCCGCACGGCGTCGGGGCCCCACGGCTCGATCCGGACGGTCTCCGTACGGCCGCTCCACTCCAGAGCGCCGTCCCGTTCACGGAACGTGCCGACGGTCGGGGAGGACTGCGCGAGGCTCACCTGGGGCTGGATCGCGGCGGGCTGATTCACGTGGATGCTCCTGAAGGAGTGCAGACATGAAGGAGTGCGGACGGGGAGTGCGGCCGGGATTCCGTCCGGGGCGGGGCGGCGAAGCGCGGTACGGGGAGAGCACGCGGACAGCGGGTGCCCGGCAGGGGGCGCGAGGTCCCTGAAGTCCGCGCGGGGAGTGCCGGCGGGCGCGCCGTCGGCAGGAGCCCGGCTCAGGGAGCGGCCGGCGCCGGTCCCGTGCTCGCCCGTACCGTCAACTCCGGGGCGATCAGTACGACTTCGTCCTTGCCGCGTCCTTCGAGCTTGGCGATCAGACGCTCGACGGCATGGCGGCCCATGTCCTGGGCGGGGATGGCGACCGACGTCAGCCGCACCGAGGACTGGGTGGCGACCTGGTCGGGGCAGATCGCGATCACCGAGACGTCCTCGGGGACGGCACGGCCCTTCTGGCGCAGCAGCGCGAGCAGCGGTTCGACCGCCGACTCGTTCTGCACGACGAAGCCCGTGGTGCCCGGGCGCTCGTCGAGGATGCGGGCGAGGGTGAGGGCCATCGCGTCGTAGCCGCCCTCGCAGGGCCGGTGCAGCACCCGCAGCCCCAACTCGCGGGAACGGGCGCGCAGCCCGTCGAGCGTCCGCTCGGCGAAGCCGGTGTGCCGCTCGTAGACGGCGGGCGCCTCGCCGATGACAGCGATGTCACGGTGGCCGAGCAGCGCCAGATGCTCGGCGCACAGCGCGCCCGTCGCCCCGAAGTCGAGGTCGACGCAGGTCAGGCCGGTGGTGTCGGCGGGGAGGCCGATGAGCACGGACGGCTGGTCCGTCTCACGCAGCAACGGCAGCCGCTCGTCGTCGAGTTCGACGTCCATCAGGATCATCGCGTCGGCGAGCCCGCTGCCGGTGACCCGCCGCACCGCGTCGGGCCCCTCCTCGCCGGTGAGCAGCAGGACGTCGTAGCCGTGGGTCCGGGCGTTGGTGGCCACCGCGATGGCGATCTCCATCATCACGGGTACGTACATGTCGGTGCGCAGCGGGACCATCAGCGCGATGATGTTGGACCGGCTGCTCGCCAGGGCGCGGGCGCCCGCGTTCGGGTGGTAGCCGAGTTCCTGGATGCTCCGCTCGACCCGCTGCCGGGTGCTCACGGAGATGGACCGCTTGCCGCTGAGGACATAGCTCACCGTGCTCGCCGAGACTCCGGCGTGCTGGGCGACCTCGGCGAGGGTGACCATCCGGCTCTCCCAGTTTTGTGAAGCGCTTCGACAGTGCGCGCGGTACCGATAGGGGCGATGAGGGTGGCTCGACACTAGCTCGGTGGAGGAATCGTGTCCATAGGCTGTCGAAGCGCTTCGACAGTCAATCCCCGGTAGCGGCCCCGGCCCCGTGGCCGTGCGGAACCTCCCCCGAACGGCGTACCCGGACCGTCCCCCGGAACGGGCCTCCGGCGCAACACCGGCGGCCGGTCCGCGGGTGAGCCCATGGGGCCGAACGCTGCGCGAGGACTGGTGGGGTCGTCCGGAATCAGGTAAATACGATCGAGTAGAACCGGTCGGTAACGGACAGTCCCAAGATCCCTATTCGCGGCGAGGTGAGCCTCATGTCCGCAACACCCCACAAGCCCACAGTCACCGAACGTGAGGCACGACAGGTCGCCGAGGCCGCGCGCGAACAGGACTGGCGCAAGCCCAGCTTCGCCAAGGAACTCTTCCTCGGCCGCTTCCGGCTCGACCTGATCCACCCGCACCCGCTCCCCGCCGACGAGGACACACAGCGCGGCGAGGAGTTCCTGGCCAAACTGCGGGACTTCTGCGAGACGAAGATCGACTCCGCCCGGATCGAGCGCGAGGCACGGATCCCGGACGAGACGATCACCGGGCTCAAGGAACTCGGCGCCCTCGGCATGAAGATCGACACCAAGTACGGGGGTCTCGGCCTCACCCAGGTGTACTACAACAAGGCCCTCGCCCTGGTCGGCTCCGTGAACCCGGCGCTCGGCGCCCTGCTCTCGGCCCATCAGTCGATCGGCGTACCGCAGCCGCTGAAGCTCTTCGGCACCCAGGAGCAGCGGGACGTCTTCCTGCCGCGCTGCGCCCGCACCGACATCTCCGCCTTCCTGCTCACCGAACCGGACGTCGGCTCCGACCCGGCCCGGCTCGCCACGACCGCCGTGCCGGACGGCGACGACTACATCCTCGACGGGGTGAAGCTCTGGACGACCAACGGCGTCGTCGCGGACCTCCTCGTCGTCATGGCGCGCGTCCCGAAGTCCGAGGACCGCAAGGGCGGCATCACGGCCTTCGTGGTGGAGGCCGCCTCGGAGGGCGTCACGGTCGAGAACCGCAACGCGTTCATGGGTCTGCGGGGCCTGGAGAACGGAGTCACCCGCTTCCACCGGGTGCGCGTGCCCGCCGCCAACCGCATCGGACCCGAGGGAGCGGGCCTGAAGATCGCCCTCACCACCCTCAACACCGGACGCCTCTCGCTGCCCGCGATGTGCGTGGGCGCCGGCAAGTGGTGCCTGAAGATCGCCCGTGAGTGGACGTCGGTGCGTGAGCAGTGGGGCAAGCCGGTCGCCTTCCACGAGGCCGTCGGCTCCAAGATCTCCTTCATCGCGGCCACCACCTTCGCCCTCGAGGCCGTGCTCGACCTGTCGTCGCAGATGGCCGACGAGAACCGCAACGACATCCGCATCGAGGCCGCCCTCGCCAAGCTGTACGGCTCCGAGATGGCCTGTCTCATGGCCGACGAACTGGTCCAGATCCGCGGCGGCCGCGGCTTCGAGACGGCCGCGTCGCTGGCGGCCCGCGGCGAGCGCGCGGTCCCCGCCGAACAGGTGCTGCGCGACCTGCGCATCAACCGCATCTTCGAGGGCTCCACGGAGATCATGCACCTGCTGATCGCCCGGGAGGCCGTCGACGCCCACCTCTCGGTCGCCGGCGACCTCATCGACCCCGACAAGTCCCTCTCCGAGAAGGCGAAGGCGGGCGCCAACGCCGGAGTCTTCTACGCCAGGTGGCTGCCGAAACTGGTCGCGGGCGCGGGCCAGCTCCCGCGCTCGTACAACGAGTTCAGCCACGACGTGGACCTCTCCACGCATCTGCGGTACGTCGAGCGCAACGCCCGCAAGCTCGCCCGGTCCACCTTCTACGCGATGTCGCGCTGGCAGGGCCGCATGGAGACCAAGCAGGGCTTCCTGGGCCGGATCGTCGACATCGGCGCCGAGCTCTTCGCGATGAGCGCGGCCTGCGTACGGGCGGAACACCTGCGGACGAAGGGCGATCACGGACGCGAGGCCTACCAGCTCGCCGACGCCTTCTGCCGCCAGTCCCGCATCCGTGTCGAGGAGCTCTTCGGACGCCTGTGGAGCAACACCGACGACCTCGACCGCAAGGTCGTCAAGGGCGTCCTGTCCGGTACCTACACCTGGCTGGAGGAAGGCGTCCTGGACCCCTCGGGCGAAGGCCCCTGGATCGCCGACGCCACCCCCGGCCCGAGCACCCGGGAGAACGTGCACCGGCCCATTCGCTGACGATTTCCCGGTGGCGCGCTCCCGCCCCGTCCGCCGCCCTGCTGCTTGCCGCGCCGCAGCAGGGCGCCGACAATGAACGCGACGGCGAACGGGGAACTCCACCACGACGCCCTGGCGGTTCTCCCCGGCATCGACCGCGCCGGACTGCGAGGGAATTCCCATGCCAGCAAAAGGGCTCGACGCCATCACCGGAAGGATCATGCGCGCGGGCGAGGGCCGGATGCTGCGCCGCCTCGAACACCTCGCCGCGCAGACCGGCTCCCTGGAGGAGGAGTTCAGGGCGCTGTCCGACGAGGAGCTCCAGGCCCTCACACCGGAGTACAAGGAGCGTCTCGGCGCGGGCGAGAGCCTGGACGACCTGCTGCCGGAAGCCTTCGCCGCGATGCGCGAGGCCTCCCGCCGCATCCTCGGCATGCGCCACTTCGACGTGCAGATCATGGGCGGAGCGGCACTGCACCTCGGCCACATCGCCGAGATGCAGACGGGTGAGGGCAAGACGCTCGTCGGCACCCTGCCGGTCTATCTGAACGCCCTCGCCGGCAACGGGGTCCACCTCGTCACCGTCAACGACTACCTGGCCCGCCGGGACGCCGAGTGGATGGGGCGCGCGTACCGCTTCCTCGGACTGAGCGTCGGCGTCCTCAGGGCGGAGTCGACCCCCGCCGAACGGCGTGCCCAGTACGCCTGCGACGTCACCTACGGCACCAACACCGAGTTCGGTTTCGACTACCTGCGCGACAACATGGCCCGCTCCAAGGACGAACTCGTGCAGCGCGGGCACCACTTCGCGATCGTCGACGAGGCCGACTCGATCCTCATCGACGAGGCGCGCACCCCGCTGATCATCTCCGGACCGGCCGACCAGCCGACGCACTGGTACGAGGCCTTCGCCGCGTTCGCCCGGCACATGAGGGGCGTCGCGGTGCAGGAGGAGCAGTTCACCACGCAGGCCGACAAGGACCGCCTCGCCGTCCTGCGGACGGGGCACGACTACGAGTACGACCCCAAGAAGCGCACGGTGTCGATCCTGGACCCCGGCGTCGAGTACCTCCAGGACCAGCTCGGCATCGACAGCCTCTACGAGTCCGACCACACCCCGCTGATCGGACACCTGAACAACGCGCTCAAGGCCAAGGAGCACTTCAGGAAGGACAAGGACTACGTCGTCGTGGACGGCGAGGTGCTGATCGTCGACGAGCACACCGGCCGCATCCTCGCCGGCCGACGCTACAACGAAGGACTGCACCAGGCCATCGAGGCCAAGGAAGGCGTCACGATCAAGGACGAGAACCAGACGCTCGCCACGATCACCCTCCAGAACTTCTTCCGCCTCTACGGCAAGCTCGCCGGCATGACCGGCACCGCCATGACCGAGGCGGCCGAGTTCCACCAGATCTACCGGCTGCACGTCGTCCCGATCCCCACCAACCGGCCCATGGTGCGGCGCGACGACCCCGACCAGATCTACCGCACCGAGGAGGCGAAGTACGCCGCGGTCCTCGCCGACATAGCCGAGAAGCACGCCCTCGGCCGGCCGGTCCTGGTGGGCACCACCTCCGTCGAGAAGTCCGAGGTGCTCTCCGCGCTGCTGCGCCGGCAGGGCATCCGGCACGAGGTGCTCAACGCCAAGAACCACCACCGCGAGGCCCAGATCGTCGCCCAGGCCGGACGCCGGGGCGCCGTCACCGTGGCCACCAACATGGCGGGCCGCGGCACCGACATCATGCTCGGCGGCAACCCCGAGGCGATGGCGCTCGCCGAGGCGGGCGAGGACGCGGACCCCGGGGAACGGCGCGGGGTCCTCGACCGGATCACCTCAGCGGTCGCGGCCGAGCACGACGAGGTCACGGCGCTCGGCGGGCTGTACGTACTGGGCACCGAGCGGCACGAGTCACGGCGCATCGACAACCAGCTCCGCGGCCGCTCCGGCCGCCAGGGCGACCCCGGCGCCTCCCGCTTCTACCTCTCCCTGGAGGACGACCTGATGCGGCTGTTCCGGGCCAACGTCGTCGACCGCGTGATGTCCATAGCGAACGTCCCCGACGACGTGCCCATCGAGAACAAGATGGTCACCCGCGCCATCGCCTCCGCCCAGGCCCAGCTGGAGCAGCAGCACTTCGAGTCGCGCAAGGACGTCCTGAAGTTCGACGAGGTCCTCAACCGGCAGCGCACCCTCATCTACGCCGAACGCCGCCGCGTCCTGGACGGCGAGGACCTGAACGAACAGATCGCGCACTTCATGGAGGACACCGTCCGGGCGTACGTCGAGCGGGAGACCGGCGAGGGCTTCCCCGAGGAATGGGACCTGGACAGGCTGTGGGGAGCCCTCCGGCAGCTCTACCCCGTGGGGATCACGGCCGGGGAACTGGTGGACCTCCACGGCGGCCGTGAGGACCTCACCACCGAGCGGGTCCTCGAGACGGTCACCGACGACATCCGCGCCCGGTACGCGGAGCGCGAGAGGGAACTCGGCCCGGAGGCCCTGCGCGACCTGGAGCGTCTCGTCGTCCTGTCCGTCCTCGACCGCAAGTGGCGCGAGCACCTCTACGAGATGGACTACCTGCGCGAAGGCATCGGGCTGCGCTGGACGCTCGGCCGCGAGCCGATCGTCGAGTACGAGCGCGAGGGCTACGACATGTACGGAGCCATGACCGACGCCATCAAGGAGGAGTCCGTCGGCTACGTCTTCAACCTCGACACCGCTGCCCCGGCCCCCAGGGCCCTGGAACCCCGCGACCGTGGCGACGGCCTGCTCTTCACCGCGCCGACGCTCGACACGGCCGACGGTGTGGTCGAAGGCGCGTTCGCCCCCGCACGGCCGCTCAGGACCGCGCCGGCCGCTCCCGGACCCACCGGAGCACCCGCCGACGCACGGCCCGCGCGCGGCGGTACCCGGCCGCGCGGGCCCGCGTCCCGGCGCCGCCGCAAGCGCTGACCTGCGGATCGGCAGGGCGGCCGGGCCGCGCCACGGCCCCCGCGGGCGGGCACCGGCCCACCGCGGCCCCGCGGAATACCCGCTCCTCGCCGGCGTCCCCGAGGCGTCCCGGCACCACCGGCCACGGGGGGAGACGGCGGGAATGAGGGACGCCCTGTCCTCGGGCGGACGCGATGCGGCCACAATGGGGGGATGAGCGACAGTCCAGCCCCCCTCGCTGATCCGCATCTCGTCTTCGACCCCGTGAACGGAGTCCGGGATGTCGTGATCCTCGGATCCACCGGCTCGATCGGCACCCAGGCCATCGACCTCGTGCTGCGCAACCCCGACCGGTTCCGGGTCACCGCGCTGTCCGCCGCCGGCGGCAGGGTCGCCCTGCTCGCCGAGCAGGCCCACCGGCTGCGGGTACGGACGGTCGCCGTGGCGCGCGAGGACGCCGTCCCGGCGCTCAGGGAGGCCCTCGCGGCCCGGTACGCACCCGGTGAGACCCTTCCCGAGATCCTCGCCGGGCCCGACGCGGCCACCCAGGTCGCCGCGTCCGACTGCCACACCGTGCTCAACGGCATCACCGGTTCCATCGGCCTCGCGCCCACCCTCGCCGCCCTGGAGGCGGGCCGCACCCTCGCGCTCGCCAACAAGGAGTCGCTCATCGTCGGCGGCCCGCTGGTGAAGGCGCTGGCGAAGCCGGGCCAGATCATCCCGGTCGACTCCGAGCACGCGGCCCTCTTCCAGGCGCTGGCCTCCGGCACGCGCGCGGATGTGCGCAAACTCGTCGTGACCGCCTCCGGGGGCCCGTTCCGCGGCCGTACGAAGGCGGAGCTGGCGGACGTGAAGCCGGCCGACGCCCTCGCACACCCCACCTGGGCCATGGGCCCGGTCATCACGGTCAACTCCGCGACCCTGGTCAACAAGGGACTGGAGGTCATCGAGGCGCACCTCCTCTACGACATTCCCTTCGACCGCATTGAGGTGGTCGTGCACCCGCAGTCGTATGTCCACTCGATGGTGGAATTCACGGACGGCTCGACGATCGCCCAGGCGACGCCCCCCGACATGCGGGGGCCCATCGCCATCGGCATCGGCTGGCCCGAGCGCGTCCCGGACGCGGCCCCCGCCTTCGACTGGACGAAGGCCTCGAACTGGGAGTTCTTCCCGCTCGACGAGGAAGCCTTCCCGTCCGTGGGACTCGCCCGGCACGTGGGGCGGCTCGCGGGTACGGCCCCGGCGGTGTTCAATGCCGCCAACGAGGAGTGCGTGGACGCGTTCCTGAACGGCACACTGCCGTTCAACGGGATCATGGAGACCGTCACCCGGGTCGTCGAGGAACACGGCACACCGCGTACGGGAACTTCCCTGACCCTCGCGGACGTCCTCGAAGCGGAGACCTGGGCGCGCGCCCGGGCCCGTGAACTGACGGCACAGATGACAATCGCGGAGGCTCGTGCATGACGACCCTGATGATGATCCTCGGCATAGTCGTCTTCGTGATCGGCCTGCTGATCTCGATCGCGTGGCACGAGCTGGGACATCTGTCGACGGCCAAGCTCTTCGGCATCCGGGTGCCGCAGTACATGGTGGGCTTCGGCCCGACCATCTGGTCGCGCAAGAAGGGCGAGACCGAGTACGGCATCAAGGCCGTTCCGCTCGGTGGCTACATCCGCATGATCGGGATGTTCCCGCCCGGCCCGGACGGCCGGATCGAGGCCCGCTCGACGTCCCCCTTCCGGGGCATGGTCGAGGACGCCCGGTCGGCGGCCTTCGAGGAGCTGAGGCCCGGCGACGAGACCCGCCTCTTCTACACGCGCAAGCCGTGGAAGCGCGTGATCGTGATGTTCGCCGGTCCCTTCATGAACCTGATCCTGGCCGTCGTGATCTTCCTCGGCGTGATGATGACGTTCGGCGTCCAGACCCAGACCACCACGGTCAGCGCGGTCTCCCCCTGCGTGATCCAGGCCAGCGAGAACCGCGACAAGTGTACGAAGAAGGACCCGGTCGCGCCCGCCGCGGAGGCGGGACTCAAGCCCGGTGACAAGATCGTCGCCTTCAACGGCACGCCCGTCCCGGACTGGTCCGCGCTGCAGTCCGACATCCGCGCCAACCCCGGCAAGAAGGTGACGATCACCGTCGACCGCGATGGCCGGCAGCTCGGCCTCACCGCGCACCTGGTCAAGAACACGGTGAGCAGGACCGACGGCAGCGGCGGCTATGTGGAGGGCAAGTACGTGGAGGCCGGCTGGTTCGGCTTCACGCCCGCCGTCGGCATCGTCGAGCAGTCCTTCGGCCAGTCCGTGGACCGCATGGGCGACATGATGCAGAACGGCGTCGAGTCCCTGGTCTCGCTGCCCGGCAAGGTCCCCGACCTGTGGGACGCGGCCTTCGGCGACGGCCCGCGCAAGGCCGACTCCCCGATGGGCGTGGTCGGCGCGGCCCGCATCGGCGGCGATGTCTTCACCCTGGACATCCCCGCGTCGCAGCAGGTCGCGATGATGCTCCTGCTCGTCGCCGGGTTCAACCTCTCCCTGTTCCTGTTCAACATGCTCCCGCTGCTCCCGCTCGACGGCGGGCACATCGCGGGCGCGCTGTGGGAGTCGCTGCGCCGCAACCTCGCGAAGGTGCTGCGCCGCCCGGACCCGGGTCCGTTCGACGTGGCGAAGCTGATGCCGGTGGCCTACGTGGTGGCCGGGATCTTCGTCTGCTTCACCTTGTTGGTCCTCGTGGCAGACGTCGTCAATCCCGTGAAAATCTCTTAGTCGTACAGCGTTGGCGGCGGCCGGGCACCCTGGGTGCCCGGCCGTCTTCCATTGAGCGGGTTTGAACGCCGGGGCGTGATGTGCCCGGTGGTGCGCCCGTACCGTAATCTCGAAGCCCGGAGCCCACGATTCCCGGGACCTTGAACCATAACTTGGGGTTGCACAGCAGATGACTGCGATTTCTCTCGGCATGCCGTCCGTTTCGACCAAGCTGGCCGAGCGCCGGAAGACCCGGCAGATCCAGGTCGGGACCGTCGCCGTGGGCGGAGACGCACCCGTCTCGGTGCAGTCGATGACGACCACGCGCACGTCGGACATCGGCGCCACGCTCCAGCAGATCGCCGAGCTGACCGCGTCCGGCTGCCAGATCGTGCGCGTGGCCTGTCCCACGCAGGACGACGCCGACGCGCTCGCCACGATCGCCAAGAAGTCGCAGATCCCGGTCATCGCGGACATCCACTTCCAGCCGAAGTACGTCTTCGCCGCGATCGACGCCGGCTGCGCCGCCGTCCGCGTCAACCCCGGCAACATCAAGCAGTTCGACGACCAGGTCAAGGAGATCGCGCGGGCCGCGAAGGAGACCGGCACCCCGATCCGCATCGGCGTCAACGCGGGCTCGCTCGACAAGCGCCTGCTCCAGAAGTACGGCAAGGCGACCCCCGAGGCGCTCGTCGAGTCGGCGCTGTGGGAGGCCTCCCTCTTCGAGGAGCACGACTTCCGGGACATCAAGATCTCGGTCAAGCACAACGACCCGGTCGTCATGGTCAACGCCTACCGCCAGCTGGCCGCCGCCTGCGACTACCCGCTGCACCTCGGCGTGACCGAGGCAGGCCCCGCCTTCCAGGGCACCATCAAGTCGGCCGTCGCCTTCGGCGCCCTGCTCTCCGAGGGCATCGGCGACACCATCCGCGTCTCCCTGTCGGCCCCGCCGGTCGAGGAGGTCAAGGTCGGCCTCCAGATCCTCCAGTCGCTGAACCTGCGCCAGCGCGGCCTGGAGATCGTCTCCTGCCCGTCCTGCGGCCGCGCCCAGGTCGACGTCTACAAGCTCGCCGAGGAAGTCACCGCCGGCCTCACCGGCATGGAGGTCCCGCTCCGCGTCGCCGTCATGGGCTGCGTCGTCAACGGTCCCGGCGAGGCCCGCGAGGCCGACCTCGGCGTCGCCTCCGGCAACGGCAAGGGCCAGATCTTCGTCAAGGGCGAGGTCATCAAGACCGTCCCCGAGTCGAAGATCGTGGAGACCCTGATCGAAGAGGCGATGAAGCTCGCCGAGCAGATGGAGGCCGACGGAGTCGCCTCCGGCGAACCCATGATCTCGGTAGCGGGCTGACTCCACTCCCACGTCTGGGCCGGGCGCCGACGCCCGGCCCAGCAGGCACAAGCCCGCCCCCGGAGCGCCTCAAGGGGCAGCCGA
Organism: Streptomyces sp. NPDC002698; assembly: GCF_042888945.1. Taxonomy (NCBI): domain Bacteria; kingdom Bacillati; phylum Actinomycetota; class Actinomycetes; order Kitasatosporales; family Streptomycetaceae; genus Streptomyces; species Streptomyces sp. NPDC002698. The sequence goes on along the minus strand of NZ_JBIAQM010000007.1, from coordinate 34,031 downwards.
CAAGGCTGCCCCTTCGAACTCCGGCCCCCCGGACCGCCCCAGGGGCGCGGGGAACCGCGCGCCCAGCCCCCACACACCCGCACCCGGGCGACAACACCGGGTCCCGCCCCGGTAGCCGCAGGCAACAGGGCTACCCGTGCGGGTTCCGGTCCCAGGGGCGCCCCAGGGGCGCGGGGAACCGCGCGCCCAGCCCTCACAGACCCGCACCCGGGCGGACAACCCCAGGTCCCACCCCGGTGGGGGCCCGCTCCCCTGTCCGGCCAGAGGACTCAGCAGCGAGCCACAAGTACGGCAGGTACAGTGCGGAGATCAGCAGATCCCAGGGTGAGGCCCCCGCACGTGTTGACCCAGACCACCACCAGGGTCCTCGAACCGAGTGACCTGGACGCCGCGCTCGCCGTCCTCGGCCGCGAGCCGGTGGCGAACGCGTTCGTCACCTCCCGAGTACAGGTCGCCGGGCTCGACCCATGGCGGCTCGGCGGCGAGATGTGGGGCTGGTACGAGGACGGCATGCTGCGGTCCCTCTGCTACGCGGGCGCCAACCTCGTCCCGATCTGCGCCACCCAGCGCGCCGTGCGCGGCTTCGCCGACCGGGCCCGCAGAAGCGGCCGCCGCTGCTCCTCGATCGTCGGCCCCGCCGAATCCACCGCCCAGCTCTGGCGGCTCCTCGAACCGAGCTGGGGCCCCGCCCGAGAGATCCGCGCCCACCAGCCGCTGATGGTCACCGACCGGCTGCCCGCCGACATCACCCCGGATCCGTACGTCCGCCGCATCCGCAAGGACGAGATGGAGACGATCATGCCGGCCTGCGTCGCCATGTTCACCGAGGAGGTCGGCGTCTCGCCGCTGGCCGGCGACGGCGGCCTGCTCTACCAGGCCCGGGTCGCCGAACTCGTCGGCTCGGGCCGGTCCTTCGCCCGCCTCGACCCGGACGGCAACGTCGTCTTCAAGGCGGAGATCGGCGCCGCGACCGCCGAGGCCTGCCAGATCCAGGGTGTCTGGGTGGCCCCCGAGTACCGCGGCCGGGGACTCGCGGCCCCCGGCATGGCCGCCGTGCTGCGCTACGCCCTCGCCGATGTCGCCCCGCTCGTCAGCCTCTACGTCAACGACTTCAACACCGCGGCCCGGGCGACGTACCGCCGCGTCGGGTTCCAGGAGGCCGGCGCGTTCATGAGTGTCCTGTTCTGACGCCCGGTGCGGGCCCGTCGGGACCTCACGCGTCACACGGTCCGCCAGGTAGTCTCCCGGCATGCTGCGCTTTCCCGGCCACGGCCAACGCGACTTCGACGACGTGGTCATCGGCCCGCTGGATCTCGCCGCCCGCGTCGACGAGGCACTCGCCGTGCAGGCGCTCGCCTTCGGGCTCGGCGCCGACGAGATCGCCGTACGACGCCAGATCGTGCTGCGCCACGTCACCTACCCGGGAGCCCGCGCGCTCGGCGCCACCACCGTCGACGGACGGCTCGTGGGATTCGTCTACGGCATGCCCAACGACCGCGCGCACTGGTGGTCCACCGTCGTCGAACCGTATCTGCGCGACCAGGGCCACGACGGCTGGCTGGACGACTCCTTCGTGATCACCGAACTGCACGTCCACCCCCGCTTCCAGAACCGGGGCGTCGGCCGCACCCTGATCACCGCCATCACGGACACCGCGGCCGAACCCCGCTCGATCCTCTCCGCGATCGACTTCGACAGCCCGGCCCGCGGCCTGTACCGCTCCCTCGGCTACGAGGACCTCGCACGGCAGGTCCTCTTCCCCAGCGCGCCCAGGCCGTACGCCGTGATGGGCGCCCCGCTTCCGCTGCGCCACGCCTAATGGATTTCCGGGGACGGCCGCTGCCCGGCTAACCTCCAGACATCACCCTTACGCAGCAGGAGTCGAGAATCATGGCCCAGGTCCAGCGCATGTCCCGTTTGATGGTCAAGACATTGCGTGACGACCCGGCCGACGCCGAGACGCTCAGCCACAAGCTGCTCGTCCGCGCCGGCTACGTACGCCGCAACGCCGCGGGCATCTGGACCTGGCTGCCGCTCGGCAAGAAGGTCCTCGACAACATCTCCCGGGTGGTCCGCGAGGAGATGGACGCGATCGGCGCCCAGGAGGTCCTCCTCCCGGCCCTGCTGCCCAAGGAGCCCTACGAGGCCTCGGCCCGCTGGGAGGAGTACGGCGACCTGCTCTTCCGCCTCAAGGACCGCAAGGGCGCGGAGTACCTGCTCGGCCCGACGCACGAGGAGATCTTCACCCTGGTGGTGAAGGACCAGGTGGCCTCGTACAAGGACCTGCCGGTCATGCTCTACCAGATCCAGACGAAGTACCGCGACGAGGCCCGTCCGCGCTCCGGCGTGCTGCGCGGCCGCGAGTTCCAGATGAAGGACTCGTACTCCTTCGACATCACGGACGAGGGTCTCGCCGAGTCCTACGGGCTGCACCGCGAGGCCTACCAGAAGATCTTCGCGCGCATCGGCCTCGACTACCGCATCGTGTCCGCCGTCTCCGGCGCCATGGGCGGCTCGGCCTCCGAGGAGTTCCTCGCGCCCGCCGCCGCCGGTGAGGACACCTTCGTGGACTGCCCGGCCTGCGACTACGCGGCCAACACGGAGGCCGTGACCTTCAAGCTCACGCCCGTCTCCGAGGAGCACGGCGCGGTCGAGGAGCTGGACACCCCCGACACCCCGACGATCGAGACGCTCGCCGAGCACCTCGGCGTGCCCGCCTCCGCGACCCTGAAGAACCTGCTGGTCAAGGTCGACGGCGAGATCGTGGCCGTGGGCGTCCCCGGCGACCGCGAGGTCGACCTCGGCAAGCTGGGCGAGCACCTCGCCCCGGCCGTCGTCGAACTCGTCACGGCCGAGGACTTCGAGGGCCGCGAAGACCTCGTACGCGGTTACGTGGGCCCCCAGGGCCTGGAGAAGGTCCGCTACATCGCCGACCCGCGCGTCGCCCCCGGCACGGCCTGGATCACCGGTGCCAACAAGACCGGCAAGCACGCGAAGAACGTCGTGGCCGGCCGCGACTTCGAGGTCGGCGACTACCTCGACGTCGTCGTGGTGGAAGAGGGCGACCCCTGCCCGGCGTGCGGCACCGGCCTCAAGATGGACCGCGCCATCGAGATCGGCCACATCTTCCAGCTCGGCCGCAAGTACGCCGACACCTTCGGCCTCGACGTTCTCGGACAGCAGGGCAAGCCGGTCCGCGTGACCATGGGCTCGTACGGCATCGGCGTCTCCCGCGCGGTCGCGGCGCTGGCCGAGCAGTCGGCGGACGACCAGGGTCTGTGCTGGCCCAAGGAGATCGCTCCCGCCGACGTGCACGTGGTCGCCGCGGGCAAGGCCCTCCAGACCGAGCTGGCGCTCGACGTCTCCGAGAAGCTCGGTGCCGCGGGTGTCCGCGTCCTGGTCGACGACCGTGCCGGTGTCTCCCCGGGCGTGAAGTTCACCGACGCGGAACTGATCGGCGTACCGACGATCCTGGTCGCCGGCCGCCGCTCGGCCGAGGGCGTCGTGGAGCTGAAGGACCGCCGCACCGGCGAGCGCGAGGAACTGACCGTCGAAGAGGCGATCGCCCGCCTGACGGCGTAACCGACACCTGGGCGGCGCCCGCACCTCTCCGGAGGCGCGGGCGCCGCTCGGCCGTTTCCAGGGGTGCGGGGTGTCCCGGCCGGTGCTCAGAGCCAGCCGGCGAACTCCAGGAGCAGTCCGGCGTCCTGGGGGCGGCCGACCCGGCCCGCCCGGACACCCGACTCGACGGCACGGAACAGGGTCCAGCCGCGCAGCCGCGCCTGGTCCACTTCCAGGGACTCGGCGAGCCGCTTGATCCGCCGCCGGGTGATCGACGGTCCCGAAGGCGACGCGATGAGGTCCTCCACCCGGTCGCGGACCAGCCGGGCCAGGTCGAACGCGCACTCGCCGACCACCGGGTCCGGTCCCACCGCCAGCCAGGGCACGCGCTCACCGGCGAGCACCTTGCTCTGCCGGAACGTGCCGTGCAGCAGCAGTGCCTCGGGCGGCTGGACGAGCAGTTCCTCGCGGGCCGCGAGCGCCGCGTCGACCAGGGCCCCGATCCCGGTCCCGGCCGCGCCCGCCGCCGTGGCCCGCATGGCCTCGGCCTGCCGCCCGGTCCGCTCCGCCACGGTCTCGAGGACGGGGTCGGCGGGCGGCTCGACCCACAGCCGCCGCAGCGTCCCCGCCGCCTCCAGCAGGGCCTTCGCCTCGGGCAGCGACCGCACGGAGACGTCCGGATGCAGCCGCTCGAGCAGCAGGACGCCACCGGTGCCGGAGGCCTCCCCGGTGTCACCGCCGTCGAGAAGACGGACCGCGCCGCGGCCGTCCCAGTGGGCGAGCGCGACCCGCTCGGCCTCCGGCCGCGCCCGCCCGGGCGCCAGCTTCAGCACGGCGGGCGTGCCGTCGGCCCGGCGCACCAGGACGACCAGACTGCTGCGCCCACCCGGAGCCTGCACTCGCTCCACGGTCAACTCGCGCAGAGCGACGGCTTCTTGGGCCAGCTCGGGCAGCCTCTCCAGCCACTCGTCGGCCTCGTCGGGGCCCTCCTGCCCGCTCCGGCGGGTCTCGCCGAGCGCCCGGAGAAGGCGCCGCGGCGGTTCGAAGGCCATGCGCGAGTCCATGCGCGAGAGGTTCCTTCCAGGTCGCGTCAGGCCGGCGAGGGTGCCGTGGCCGATGGGGTGCCCGCCCGCTCGGCGAGCCCAGGGAAGGCTACGCTCTCGCCGCTCCAGCGCACCGCGCGGACCGCGGCCTCGCGCAGCGCCCCGGCCGCCATGCGCCGCCGGTCGCCCGTGGCGGCGCGCACGAGGTCGGAGTACACGTCGGCGACGCGTTCCTCCAGCTCGGCCGCGAACCGTATGGCCGCGGCGGTGTCCGTCACCGGGAACGGCAGCACGTACGCGGCCGACGCGGCCTCGGGCGCCGCGCCCATGTCCTTGACCTCCCGCGTCAGTTCGTCCCTCCGCGCCCGGTGGGCGTCGTAGGCCGACCGGGCGTCCGTCTGACGGGCCGCGCCGATCCGGGCGCCCACGACGCCGTAGCCGTAGACGGCCGCGTGCTCGGCGCCCAGCGCGGCCTGGAGGGCCTTGAGCTCCGCTTCCTCGGTCTTGGTCCGCTTGCTCACTTCGCCGCCTTCGTCAGCAGGAACGCGTGGGCCGCCCCGGCCGCCGCCACGGAGGCGAGCAGCCGGGCGAGCTCGCCGGGGACGTCCACCAGGGCCCGTGTCCGTTCGTCCGCGAGCGCCAGTTCGGCCGAGGCGAGTTCGGCGAGCGCGTCCTTGGGCCGGGCCGCCACACCGGGCGAGGCACCGGCCGAAGCCGAACTCGAAGCCGAACTCGAAGCCGAACTCGAAGCCGAACTCGAGGCGGACGCCGACTCCGGAGCCGACGCGGACGGAGACCCCGTCGAGGACTCCGACGCCGATGCCGACCCTGACGGAGCATCCGACGCCGACCCCGACGGAGCAGCCGACGTGGATCCCGAGGCTCCCGCACTGCCGCCCCCGAACGCCTGCGCGTGCCGGACGACCTCTCCCCGCAGCGGGCCGAGCCGCTCCGCCAGCTGGGGATGGGCGGCGATCACCGCGGTGTACCGGTCGGAGAGCGTCATGCTGTCCCGGGCCGCACGCGCGCGTGCCCGGTCCGCGAGCGAGGGGCTGCCGCCCGTCGTGTCGCTGGACGACTCGGGAGCGGCGGAACAGCCCGCGAGCGCGAAGGCACCCGCGGCGGCCGCGAGCAGGGTCCTTCGGCGCGGACCCGACGGGGTGCGCGACGGCAGGGGGAACGACACGGCAGACGTCCTCGGAGGGCTCGTACGAATGTATGGGCGAACTGCCCGTGATCACGGTACCCGCGCATCGGCCGATCACGGCCCAGCGGCTCTCCTCCAACTGTTCACGGCGCTGTTCCGGGGAGGTCCGCGGGCACCCGTCCGAGCGCTGGCACCCGCCCGGTGGACGGCAACACCCTCCGCGACCGGATACCCTTTGAGCTGACACGCGACCAACCCACAACAGCACACGCGGCCGAGGAGTCACCCGGATGAGCACGACCCAGAGCGAGAGGCTTCGAGAACTCCTGGATCCGCTCGTGAGCTCCCAGGGCCTCGATCTCGAAGAGATCGAAGTGGAGTCAGTAGGCCGCAAGCGTGTACTGCGCGTCGTCGTCGACTCGGACGAAGGCGCCGATCTGGACGCGATCGCCGATGTGAGCCGCGCGCTCTCGGCGAAGCTCGACGAGACCGACGCGATGGGTTCGGGTGAATACACCCTCGAGGTCGGAACCCCCGGTGCCGAGCGCGAGCTCAAGGAGCACCGTCACTACGTACGCGCCACCGACCGCCTGGTGAAGTTCCAGCTGGCGGAGGACGGCGAACTGCTCGCCAGGATCCTGCGGGTCGAGGACGACGGTCTCGATGTCGAGGTGCCGGGTGTGAAGGGGCGCAAGCCCACCGCCCGGCGGCTCGCCTTCGGGGACATCGTCAAGGCCCGCGTCCAGGTCGAGTTCAGCCGCAAGGACAAGAAGGAAGAGGAGGCGTAGCCGTGGACATCGACATGAGTGCCCTGCGGGGTCTGGTGCGGGAGAAGGAGATCTCCTTCGACCTGCTGGTCGAGGCGATCGAGTCGGCCCTCCTCATCGCCTACCACCGCACCGAGGGAAGCCGCCGGCGCGCGCGCGTGAAACTCGACCGGGAGACCGGTCATGTGACCGTGTGGGCGAAGGAGGACCCCGAGGACCTGGAGGAGGGGCAGGAGGCCCGCGAGTTCGACGACACCCCCTCGGGGTTCGGCCGGATCGCCGCCACCACCGCCAAGCAGGTCATCCTGCAGCGCCTGCGGGACGCCGAGGACGACGCGACCCTCGGCGAGTACGCGGGCCGCGAGGGCGACATCGTCACCGGTGTGGTCCAGCAGGGCCGCGACCCGAAGAACGTGCTCGTCGACATCGGCAAGCTGGAGGCCATCCTGCCGGTGCAGGAGCAGGTCCCCGGCGAGAACTACGAGCACGGCCTGCGGCTTCGCTCGTACGTCGTACGGGTGGCCAAGGGCGTCCGCGGTCCGTCCGTGACCCTGTCCCGTACGCACCCCAACCTCGTGAAGAAGCTCTTCGCGCTGGAGGTGCCGGAGATCGCCGACGGTTCCGTCGAGATCGCCGCCATCGCCCGTGAGGCCGGCCACCGCACGAAGATCGCCGTCCGGTCCAACCGCAGCGGCCTGAACGCCAAGGGCGCCTGCATCGGCCCCATGGGCGGCCGGGTGCGCAACGTGATGGCCGAGCTGAACGGCGAGAAGATCGACATCGTCGACTGGTCGGACGACCCGGCGGACATGGTGGCCAACGCGCTCTCCCCGGCCCGTGTCTCCAAGGTCGAGGTCGTCGACCTCGCCGCCCGCTCCGCGCGCGTGACGGTCCCCGACTACCAGCTGTCGCTGGCGATCGGCAAGGAGGGCCAGAACGCCCGTCTCGCCGCCCGCCTCACGGGCTGGCGGATCGACATCCGTCCGGACACCGAGCAGCCCGGTGAGCAGCGCGGTGAGCAGTCCGGCGAGCGGCGCGGCGAGCGGCGCGGGGAATAGTCCGGGAATAGATCCGGCCCGCGCATCGCTTACATCACGACAACAACCGTTCGATTCTTGCCCCAAAGGGGTGAGGTCGGTACGGGGAGGTAGACTTAAGAGTGTCTGGCCGGACGCGAGCCCGCGCATGCCCTGAACGCACCTGTGTGGGGTGCCGGGAGCGAGCGGCCAAGAGAGACTTGCTGCGCATCGTGGCGGTCGAGGGCGAATGCGCCCCCGATCATCGCGGTACGCTGCCCGGCCGGGGTGCGTACGTGCATCCCGTTCTGGTCTGTCTCGATCTGGCGGTCCGCCGCCGGGCGATCCCACGGGCGCTGCGCGCTCCGGGACCGCTCGACACCGCGGCGTTGCGCCTCTACGTCGAGCAGGCAACACCGTAAGAAGCACGTCGTACGGAACCCCCGTGCGGCCTGGTATTCCGCGAGTTGGAAGTAGGTCGAGATTGCGATGAGCACTCGATGAGCACGCGATGAGTACGCCCATGAAGTAGCGACGGTCCGGACGCAGACCCGGACCTAAAAGGAGCGAAGTGGCTAAGGTCCGGGTATACGAACTCGCCAAGGAGTTCGGCGTAGAGAGCAAGGTCGTCATGGCCAAGCTCCAAGAACTCGGTGAATTCGTCCGTTCGGCGTCCTCGACGATCGAGGCCCCCGTCGTACGTAAACTGACAGATGCCCTCCAGCAGGGCAACGGTGGCGGCAAGCCCGCCCCGCGCAAGGCTTCCCCGGCCAAGCCGGGCGCCCCCTCTCCGGCGCAGGCTGCCCGTCCGGCCGCCCCGCGCCCGCCGGCCCCGAAGCCGGCCGCGGCCGAGAAGCCCGCGGCCGCTCCGGTCACCCCGGCAGCCTCGGGCCCGCGCCCGACTCCGGGCCCCAAGCCGGCCCCGAAGCCCGCTCCGGCGGCTCCGGCCCCGGTCGCGGCCGAGTTCACCGCGCCCCCGTCGGCGCCGGCCGCGCCGCAGACCCCCTCGGCTCCCGCCGCGGGTCCCCGTCCGGGCGCCCCGCGTCCCGCCGGCCAGGCTCCGCGTCCCGGTGCCCGTCCGGCTGCCGGTGGTCCCGGTCAGGGTGGTCAGGGTCGTGGCGACCGTCCCGAGCGCGGCGACCGTCAGGGCGCCCCGCGTCCCGGCGGCCAGGCTCCGCGTCCGGGCGCCCGTCCGGCCGGTCCCCGTCCGGGCAACAACCCGTTCACCTCTGGTGGCTCCACCGGCATGGCGCGTCCGCAGACGCCCCGTCCGGGTGGTGCCCCGCGTCCCGGTGGCGCCGGTGCCCCCGGTGGTCCGCGTCCGCAGGGCGCGGGCGGCCAGGACCGTGCTCCCCGTCCCCAGGGCGGTCCCGGCGGCGCTCCGCGTCCGCAGGGCGGTCCGGGCGGTGCCCGTCCCACTCCGGGCGGCATGCCCCGTCCGCAGGCTCCGCGTCCCGGCGGCGGTCCGGGCGGTAACCGCCCGAACCCCGGCATGATGCCTCAGCGTCCTGCCGCGGGCAGCCCGCGTCCCGGCGGCGGCCCCGGTGGCCGTGGTCCCGGTGCCGGTGGCGGTCGTCCCGGTGGTCCCGGTGGCGGCGGCGGTCGTCCGGGCGGCGGCTTCGCCGGTCGTCCGGCCGGTCCCGGTGGCGGTGGCGGCGGCTTCGCCGGTCGTCCCGGTGGTCCCGGTGGCGGTGGCGGCGGTTTCGCCGGTCGTCCCGGTGGTCCCGGCGGTGGCGGCGGTGGCCGTCCCGGCTTCGGCGGTCGTCCGGGTGGTCCCGGTGCCCGTGGTGGCACACAGGGTGCGTTCGGCCGCCCCGGCGGTCCCGCGCGTCGTGGCCGCAAGTCGAAGCGGCAGAGGCGCCAGGAGTACGAGGCCATGCAGGCCCCGTCGGTCGGCGGCGTGATGCTGCCTCGCGGCAACGGACAGTCCGTCCGCCTGTCGCGCGGTGCCTCCCTCACCGACTTCGCGGAGAAGATCGGCGCCAACCCGGCGTCGCTCGTCGCCGTGATGATGAACCTCGGCGAGATGGTCACTGCCACGCAGTCCGTCTCCGACGAGACGCTGAAGCTCCTCGCGGATGAGATGAACTACATCCTCGAGATCGTCAGCCCCGAGGAGGAGGACCGCGAGCTGCTCGAGTCCTTCGACATCGAGTTCGGCGAGGACGAGGGTGGCGAGGAGTTCCTCGTCGCGCGTCCGCCGGTCGTGACCGTCATGGGTCACGTCGACCACGGTAAGACCCGCCTTCTCGACACCATCCGCAAGACGAACGTCGTCGCGGGCGAGGCCGGCGGTATCACCCAGCACATCGGTGCGTACCAGGTCACGACCCAGGTCAACGACGAAGAGCGCAAGATCACCTTCATCGACACCCCGGGTCACGAGGCGTTCACCGCCATGCGTGCCCGTGGTGCGAAGTCGACCGACATCGCGATCCTCGTGGTGGCGGCCAACGACGGTGTGATGCCCCAGACGATCGAGGCGCTGAACCACGCCAAGGCGGCCGACGTGCCGATCGTGGTCGCGGTCAACAAGATCGACGTCGAGGGTGCCGACCCGACCAAGGTGCGCGGTCAGCTCACCGAGTTCGGTCTGGTGGCCGAGGAGTACGGCGGCGACACGATGTTCGTCGACATCTCCGCCAAGCAGGGCCTCAACATCGAGAGCCTGCTGGAGGCCGTGGTCCTGACCGCGGACGCCTCGCTCGACCTGCGGGCCAACCCGGAGCAGGACGCGCAGGGTATTGCGATCGAGTCCCACCTCGACCGCGGCCGCGGTGCCGTCGCGACCGTCCTGGTCCAGCGAGGCACCCTGCGGGTCGGCGACACCATGGTGGTCGGCGACGCGTACGGCCGTGTCCGCGCGATGCTCGACGACAAGGGCGAGAACGTGGAAGAGGCGGGTCCCTCGACCCCGGTCCTCGTCCTCGGTCTCACCAACGTCCCGGGCGCCGGCGACAACTTCCTGGTCGTCGACGAGGACCGCACGGCGCGTCAGATCGCCGAGAAGCGCGCGGCGCGTGAGCGCAACGCCAACTTCGCCCGCCGGGGTGTCCGGTTCTCCCTGGAGAACCTGGACGAGGCCCTCAAGGCCGGTCTGGTGCAGGAACTCAACCTCATCATCAAGGGCGACGCGTCCGGTTCGGTGGAGGCTCTCGAGTCCTCGCTGCTCCAGCTCGACGTCGGCGAAGAGGTCGACATCCGCGTCCTGCACCGCGGTGTGGGTGCGGTCACCGAGTCCGACATCAACCTGGCGACCGGCTCCGACGCCATCGTCATCGGCTTCAACGTCCGCGCCGCGGGCCGCGCGGCGCAGATGGCGGAGCGCGAGGGCGTCGACGTCCGGTACTACTCGGTGATCTACCAGGCCATCGAGGAGATCGAGGCGGCCCTGAAGGGCATGCTCAAGCCGGAGTACGAGGAGGTCGAGCTCGGCACGGCGGAGATCCGCGAGGTCTTCAAGTCGTCCAAGCTGGGCAACATCGCCGGTGTCCTGGTCCGCTCGGGCGAGGTCAAGCGCAACACCAAGGCGCGCCTCATCCGCGACGGCAAGGTCATCGCGGAGAGCCTCAACATCTCCGGGCTGCGTCGCTTCAAGGACGACGTCACCGAGATCCGCGAAGGCTTCGAGGGCGGTATCAACCTCGGAAACTTCAACGACATCAAGGTCGACGACGTCATCGCGACGTACGAGATGCGCGAGAAGCCGCGCTCGTAAAGCGGTTCCCAGGCTGGCCGGCGGTGAGCAGTCACCGCCGGCCAGCCTGGCTTTTGCGAGATCACGCGATTCCCCGCGTCCCTTCCCGGGGCGCGGGGAATCGCGTGACCGGCCCCGGCCGGTCACCGTGCCGGGTCACCCGTCCGGTGTACGGCCCGGGCCCGGAAACCCCGTCGAGCGAGCCGACGGTTCGTTGTACGGTTCTGATGTCCCTGCCAAGTGCATTGGCAGGCCATCTACCCCGTACCGGCGGGACATCCGGTTACACATGTATGTGGGGACGCTGTCCTTCGATCTGCTCCTCGGCGACGTCCACTCGCTCAAGGAGAAACGCTCTCTCGTCCGGCCGATCGTCGCCGAACTCCAGCGGAAGTACGCGGTGAGTGCCGCCGAGACGGGCAACCAGGACCTTCACCGCAGGGCCGAGATCGGCCTGGCGGTGGTCTCCGGGGACACCAAACACCTGACGGACGTACTGGACCGGTGCGAACGACTGGTCGCGGCGCGACCGGAGGTGGAACTGCTGTCGGTACGACGCAGACTCCACACCGACGAAGACTGACGAAGACCGACGCAACACGCAAGGCGAAGAAGGAGACGGACCAGTGGCCGACAACGCGCGGGCGAAGAGGCTGGCGGACCTCATCCGAGAGGTGGTGGCCCAGAAGCTGCAGCGCGGGATCAAGGACCCGCGGCTCGGCACTCACGTCACCATCACGGACACCCGGGTCACCGGGGACCTCCGGGAGGCCACCGTCTTCTACACGGTGTACGGGGACGACGAGCAGCGTGCCGAGGCGGCCGCGGGCCTGGAGAGCGCCAAGGGCGTGCTCCGCTCGGCCGTCGGCGCGGCGGCGGGCGTGAAGTTCACGCCGACGCTGACGTTCGTCGCGGACGCCCTGCCGGACACCGCCAAGACCATCGAGGACCTGCTCGACAAGGCACGGGCCTCGGACGCGAAGGTGCGCGAGGTCTCGGCCGGCGCGGCCTTCGCGGGTGACGCGGACCCGTACAAGAAGCCGGGCGAGGACGACGAGGACGAGGACGACTCGGCTCGATGACGCAGAAGACCAAAACGCCCGACGGGCTTGTCATCGTCGACAAGCCGTCGGGCTTCACTTCGCACGACGTGGTCGCCAAGATGCGCGGGATCGCCAGAACCCGCCGGGTCGGCCACGCGGGCACCCTCGACCCCATGGCGACGGGCGTTCTCGTCCTCGGTGTCGAGAAGGCCACCAAGCTCCTCGGGCACCTCGCGCTCACCGAGAAGGAGTACCTCGGCACGATCCGGCTCGGCCAGAACACGCTGACCGACGACGCCGAGGGCGAGATCACCTCCTCGGCGGACGCCTCCGGCGTGAAGCGCGACGCGATCGACGCCGGGGTGGCCAAGCTGACCGGCGCCATCATGCAGGTGCCGTCCAAGGTCAGCGCCATCAAGATCGACGGTGTGCGCTCGTACAAGAGGGCACGCGAGGGCGAGGAGTTCGAGATCCCGGCCCGCCCGGTGACCATCTCGTCCTTCGCGGTGTACGACATCCGTGACGCGGTCGCCGAGAACGGCACCCCGGTGCTCGACCTGGTCGTCTCCGTCGTCTGCTCGTCCGGGACGTACATCCGGGCGATCGCCCGCGACCTCGGCGCGGACCTGGGCGTCGGCGGTCACCTCACGGCCCTGCGCCGTACCCGCGTCGGCCCGTACAAGCTGGACTCCGCGCGCACCCTCGACCAGCTCCAGGAGGAGCTGACGGTGATGCCGCTCGCGGACGCGGCCGCGGCCGCGTTCCCGCGCTGGGACGTGGACTCCAAGCGGGCCCGGCTGCTGCTCAACGGCGTCCGGCTCGAGATGCCCGACGAGTACGCGGGCAAGGGCACCGTGGCGGTCTTCGACCCCGAGGGCCGGTTCCTCGCGCTGGTCGAGGAACAGAAGGGCAAGGCCAAGAGCCTGGCCGTCTTCGCCTGAGCACCGCGCGCCCCTGCCGGGCGCGCGGCAGGGGCGGACACGTCTGCCCGTGGAGCGGCGGTTACGGGGTCTCGTGCCCGCCGCTCCACGGTCCCCCCTCGGTTCCCCCACCAAGGGTGTATCCATCCGATCTGCCGTATTCACCCCATCGGGCGGGCGCTCGGAGTGAACCGGGGGAGTAGAGGGGGGCGCGTTCGCCACGCGAGCTGTCCCGCTGATCACCTCGCCCCTACCGTCGGAGCAGGAGCGCGGCGGGGAGGTTCGAGTATGGCGGGGCGAGGCCCGCGGACCGGGAACGACGAGGCGGCGGACGACGCCGGACAGACGGGGGACGACGCCCTCGTACGCGTCTGCGACCCGGCCGGCCGCCCGCGCGGCACGGGTTTCGCGGCCGACCACCACGGCACCGTGATCACCAGCCACGAGGCCGTCGACGGACTGGCCCGGCTCGTCCTGCACGCCCCCGGCGACCGCACCTGCGTGCTGGGCGCCGACGCCGTCACACCGCTGCCCGGCCTCGGTCTGGCCCTCGTACGCACCGAAGGTCTCGGCCTCCGCCCGCTCCCCGTCACCGTGCGGGACCGCGTCGGGACCGGCACGTACGTCAGGATCGCCGCGGGCGGCTGGCGCGAGGCGCGCGTGCTGGGCTCCGCCCCTGTGGCGTACCCGTCCCCCGGCGACGCCCATCTCCTCCACGGCGCACTGGAGTTGGCGATCGGCACGGCGGGCGCGGACGCGCTCAGGCCGGGCGGCGGAGCGACCGGGGGGCCGGTCCTCGACGCCCGTACCGGCGCCGTGGTGGCGGTCGTCGGCACCGCCCCGCGCGCCCGCACCCCGGACGGCACCGCGCCCGGGGAGACCCCGGCGGGCCATCGGGCGCCCGGACTCGCCGTTCCCCTGCGGCGCGGCGCGGGCCCGCTCGCCGAACTGCTGGCCCGTAACGCGGCCACCGTGCCCGCGTACGGCGCCGATCTGAACCTCGCGGGCGCGCTGGAGCTCACCGCGACCTCGGTGGGCTCGGACGGGCCCCGCCCGCCGGTCCCGTCCGGAGCCGTGGGCGCGCAGCCCGGAATCGTCGAACGGGCCGGCGTCGGCAGGGAGTTCGCGGCCTTCGAGAGCGGCCCGGCCGTCGTCCTCGGGCTCGTCGGCCCGCCCGGCAGCGGCCGTACGACGGAACTGGCCGCCCTCGCCGCCCGCCGCCTCCGGAGTCCCGAACCGGCTCCCACCCTCTGGCTGCGCGGTGCCGACCTGCGCGCCGACGACATCTCGGTGGCCGACGCGGCGGCGCGTGCCCTGGAACGCGCCGGCCGGATCGTGGCCGCGTCGCGACGGGGCCACGGAGCGACCGGGACGGCGGCCGCGCGGCGGGCCCCGGCCGACACGAGCGTGCTGCCTCCCGAGGGATACGGCGGCGAACTCGGCGACATCGCGCCGGATCGCCTGGCCGGGTCCGCACACGCCGCGGGCAGGCCGCTGCTGTTCCTCCTCGACGGCCCCGAGGAGATGCCCCCCGAACTCGCCCACCGCCTCCCCGCCTGGACCGAGGCGACGGCGGACTGGCTGACCCGGACCGGCACCCGACTCGTGGTCGCCTGCCGCGCGGAGTACTGGGAACGGGCCGGGGCCGAATTTCCCGCGGCCCTGCTGCACCGCCCGGCACCGGACCCGGACGGCCGGCGGACGCCGGCCCCGGACGGACCCGCGTCGCCGGACGCCGGCGGGACCCTGCCCGCGTGTGTGCTGCTCGGTGATCTGACCGAGGCGGAGGGGCGGCTGGCGCGGGCGCGTGCCGGGATTCCGGACGGTGTCCTCGTGCCGGCCGACGCCCGTCGTCCGCTGGTGCTGCGCCTGCTCTCCGAGGTGCGGGCCGCGCCCGTGGACCTGCCGTCCAGGCAGCTCGACCGCGACGACGTGTTCGCCGCTCACCTCGACCTGATGTGCCTGCGCGTCGCGGTCCGGCTCGCCGCGGCGAACGGACTGCGCGGCGCCGCCGTACGCAGGCTCGCGGCCCGTGTCTCCGGCCAGGTGCACGAAGCCGCCCGGCGCTGCCTGGGCCCCGGACAGGGCCAGCTGGACCGGGCCTCCTTCGAGAGCGTCTTTCCCTGGGGCCCCGCCCGGGGACCTCTCGCGGGCATCACCGGCTGGGCGTCCGCCGTCCTCACCGAAGGGCTCCTCGTCCCCGCCGGGGACGGCTACCGCTTCGCCGACGAGGAGCTCGCCGACTGGATCCAGGGCACCCACCTCGACCTGGACGCCGCGCTGGACAGCCTGGTCCACCGCAGGCGCGGCACCGGCGTCGGAACCGGCACGGATACCGGCATCGGCCTCGGCCGTACGGAGGCCACGGTGTCCGGCCGCCGGCACGCCCGCCGTGCCCGGTCCGCCTCTCCCGACGCCGGGGCCCGTGACTCCAGGCCCCCCGCCGACGGAACAAGCGCCCTTCCCGTACCCGGCCACAGGATCGGCCCCGTCGTCGAGACCCTGCTCCTGCTGGCCCGTCAACAGGCCACCGCCGAACTGGCACTCCACCTCGAGGACCTGGTCCACGCGGTCGGCGACCTGCTGCCGGAAGCGCCGGACCGGCTCACCGCCCGGCACGGCGACCCCCTCTGGTGGGCGACCCGCCTCTGCGCGACCGTCCTGCTCCGCGTGCCCGACGCGACCCCGTACCTCGGCGCGCTGCGGCTCCTCGCCGAGCGGATCGTGGTGTGGCGGCGGCAGGGCAGAGCCGTACCGGCCGCGTTCGGCCCGGCCTTCTGGGTGGAGCTGCCCGTCCCGGACACGGAACGCTTCGACCTGCTCAGGCGCCTGGTGGCCGCCGACCCCCGCCGGGCCCCGGCCACCGAGCCCCCGCACCCGGGCGAGGCGCCCGCCGCCCCGCGCCATCTCGACACCGTCTCCCGTCTCCTCGCCGCCGACCCCGTCGCCGTGCACCGCCACCTCACCCGCTGGTTCGACGACGAGCGGCCCCTGCCCGCGACACCGAACGCGACCGTGGCGACGGCCGCGCAGGCACTGCTGTACGCGCACCGGCGGCGCGCCCCGGACGACCTGACCGAGGCCCTCATGGCCGACGCCCATCCACGGGGCGACGAACTGCTGGCCGTGCTGGCCGAGGAGGAGCCGTCGGCCGTGTGCCGGGCGGTCGACCGGTGGGCGCGCGACGAACGGCCCGAGCGGCGTGCGGCGGCCCTCGCCCTCGGGCTGCGCGCGGCACCGTTCGCGGCCACCCCGGCCGACCGCGAGCTGCTGCGCCACGCCGCTCTCGGCCTGCTCGCCCGTCCCGCCGACCGAACCCTGCACGGCGGGGCGCTCGGCATCCTCGTACAGGATCCGCTCGCGCGTGCCCGTTGCCTGCCGCAGGCACTGGAACGCTTCGCGGCCGGTGACCCACGGCTGCCGCCGAGCGCGCCGGCCGCCGCGCTCGCCACCGACCCGGAGCCCGTGCTCGCCGCGTTCCGCGAACGGCTGCGGCGCCTCGGCCCCGACACGGGTGAGCTGCTGGGCGCCCTCGCCGACGTCACCACCCCCGCGCTGGCCCGCCCGGTCGCCGCTCTGGTGCGCGAGACCGTGGAGCTGTGCCCCGGAGTCGCCGCCTACGTGGCCGCGGACGTGGACCGGCGCATCGACCACGGAAGTGCTCCCCAAGGGGCGCTGTTCCCCCTGGTCAGCGGACTGCTGGAGATGTGCGGCCCGCCGGTGCGGAGCGCGCTCGCCCAGGTCCTCGCGTCGCCGGGAGACCAGGCGTCGGCCCCGCTGCGGCGCGAACTGCTCGATCTGCTGCTGGCGCACGAGCGGGATCAGGCCGTTCTCGGCACCGTGCTGAGGGCCGCCGCCGACGGCCTCCACCGCGGGGGCGAGGGACCCACCCGTGAGCTGGTGCACCGCGTCGGCCTCCTCCTCCTGCGCACCCCGGCCGGGGCCACCGCCTTCGACCGGGGCCTGGCCGACCTGGCCCGGCGTGTTCCCGGCTTCGCCGCCCTGGTGGACCGCTGGGTGACCGGCGCTCCCGAGAAGTGGTACGGCGTCGTCGGCCCCGGCACCCGCCACCTGATCGAGAACCTGGCCGGGGCACGGGCGCCCGCCTGAACCACGCCCACGCACCGGACTCCGCACCGCACCGGGCTCACCGCCGCGCGCCGGGCCGGACCCCGCACCGGGCCCGGCGGCCGCACCTCGTCGGACTCGGCACCGCACCCCGCGGCGCTGAGCGATCGGTCACAGCCTGATGCCGATGCAAGCCGAGAGCGCACGGCATGGCACCCTTAGAGCTGCGAATAAGGCAATCACGGACACGGGTTCGACAAGGAGCGGTCACAGTGCAGCGCTGGCGTGGCTTGGAGGACATCCCCGAGGACTGGGGGCGCAGCGTCGTCACCATCGGTTCCTACGACGGGGTGCACCGCGGACACCAGCTGATCATCCGGCATGCCGTGGACCGCGCACGGGCTCTGGGCGTCCCCTCCGTCGTGGTCACCTTCGACCCGCACCCCAGCGAGGTCGTCCGCCCCGGCAGCCACCCGCCCCTGCTCGCCCCGCATCACCGCCGCGCCGAACTGATGGCCGAACTGGGCGTCGACGCCCTGCTCATCCTGCCGTTCACCACCGAGTTCTCGAAGCTGTCGCCCGCCGACTTCGTGGTCAAGGTGCTGGTCGACAAACTGCACGCCAAGGCGGTCGTCGAGGGCCCCAACTTCCGCTTCGGCCACAAGGCCGCGGGCAACGTCGGCTTCCTGCGCGAGCAGGGGGAGACGTACGACTTCGAGGTCGAGGTCGTCGACCTCTTCGTGTCCGGTGAGGCGGGCGGCGGCGAGCCGTTCTCCTCGACCCTCACGCGGCGCCTCGTCGTCGAGGGCGATGTCGAGGGCGCGCGCGAGATCCTCGGCCGGCCGCACCGCGTCGAGGGCGTCGTCGTCCGCGGTGCCCAGCGCGGCCGCGAGCTCGGCTTCCCCACGGCGAATGTCGAGACCCTCCCGCACACGGCGATCCCCGCCGACGGCGTCTACGCCGGCTGGCTGCACGCGCAGGGCGAGGCCATGCCCGCCGCGATCTCCGTGGGCACGAACCCGCAGTTCGACGGCACCGAGCGCACGGTGGAGGCGTACGCCATCGACCGTGTCGGTCTCGACCTCTACGGCCTGCACGTCGCCGTCGACTTCCTCGCGTTCGTCCGCGGCCAGGCCAGGTTCGACTCCATCGAGGCGCTGCTGGTGGCCATCACCGACGACGTGAAGCGCTCGCGGGAGCTGATCGAGGCGTACGACGGGGAGTAGCCCCTCCTCCCGCCTTCCCTCTGTTCTCGCCCGGTCCCTCTCCGGATCCCCCGTACGTACGCGAAGACCCGCACCGTCCATGGACGGTGCGGGTCTTCGCCGTGTCCGGCCCCTCGGAGGAGCCGGCCGGACGCTACTGCTGCGGGGGTGCCGGAGGCGGCGGGTTCTGCCCCGGGTTCGGCGGGTAGGCCTGTCCGGGCTGGAACTGCTGCCCCGGCTGCGGCGGTTGCGGGTATCCCTGCCCCGGCGCCTGCGGATACGGCTGACCGGGCTGCTGCGGGTAGGGCTGTCCCGGCTGGGCGTACGGCTGCTGGGGCTGCTGCGGAGCCTGCCCGGGCGCCGGCTGACCCGGAACCTGCTGCCCGGGGACGTACTGCCCGGGAGCCTGCTGTCCGGGGACGTACTGACCCGGCATCGGCGGCGCGGCCACCGGCGGCGGGTTGCCGTCGTTCGTCCACAGCCCGTGCGACTGCTGGTGCCGCGCGAAGTCCTCGGCGACCATCGCCGAGAGGTTGAAGTACGCCTCGCGCACCTTGGGCCGCATCATGTCGAGGTCGACCTCGGCGCCCGCGGACAGATGCTCGTCGAACGGCACGACCACGACACCGCGGCAGCGCGTCTCGAAGTGGCTGACGATATCGTCCACCTTGATCATCTTGCCGGTCTCGCGCACTCCGGAGATGACCGTGATCGACCGCGAGACGAGGTCCGCGTACCCGTGCGCGGAGAGCCAGTCCAGCGTCGTGCTGGCGCTGCTCGCCCCGTCCACGGACGGCGTCGAGATGATGATGAGCTGGTCGGCGAGATCGAGCACCCCGCGCATGGCGCTGTACAGCAGACCCGTTCCGGAGTCGGTCAGGATGATCGGGTACTGCTTGCCCAGGACGTCGATCGCGCGCCGGTAGTCCTCGTCGTTGAAGGCCGTGGACACGGCGGGGTCGACGTCGTTGGCGATGATCTCCAGCCCGGAGGGCGCCTGGGAGGTGAACCGCCGGATGTCCATGTACGAGTTGATGTACGGGATCGCCTGCACGAGGTCACGGATGGTGGCCCCGGTCTCGCGGCGCACCCGGCGGCCGAGCGTGCCGGCGTCCGGGTTGGCGTCGATGGCGAGGATCTTGTCCTGGCGCTCGGTGGCGAGCGTGGAGCCGAGCGCGGTCGTCGTGGTCGTCTTGCCGACACCGCCCTTGAGGCTGATGACGGCGATCCGATAGCAGGACAGCACCGGAGTGCGGATCAGCTCCAACTTCCGCTGCCGCTCGGCCTCTTCCTTCTTCCCGCCCAGCTTGAAACGCGACGACGCGGCGGCCGGCCGGCCGCTCTTGACCTTCTGCCGCTTGTTGTTGAGCAGCCGGTCGGAGGACAGCTCCACCGCCGCGGTGTAACCGAGCGGGGCCGCACCGGGGTTGGTCGGCTGCCGCTGATCGTGTCGCACGGGCTGCGGCCAGGCGGTACCGGTCCGCGGGTCGACCGGGGCGGTCGGCGCGGCGGGCTGCTGCTGCGCCGGCGGCGGGCCCGGCTGGTGCGGAGCCTGCGGCTGCACCGGCGCCGGGTACGGCGGGGCGGTCGATGCCGGGGCCTGCGGCTGCGCGAGGTCGTAGCCCGGCTGCGGTGCGGGTGAACCGGCCGCCGACTGCGGGAATCCGTAGCCCTGCTGAGGAGCGGGAGCCGGAGCGTTCGGAGGCGGCACGGCACCCGGCACGGGCGGGGCGACCGGGGCGGGCCGGCCAGGCGCCTGCTGCTCCGGGGCCGGGGCCGGCTGCGGGAATCCGTAGCCGGGGGCCTGCTGCTCCGGGGCGTTCTGCTGCGGGAACCCGTAGCCGGGGGCCTGCGGGGCGGCGGGGTGGGCCGGCTGCTGGTCCTGGGGCGCGGTGTTCGGCTGGGGGAAGCCGTAGCCCGGTGCGGGGGCGGGCCGGCCAGGCGCCTGCTGCTCCGGGGCCGGGGCCGGTGCCGGTGCGGGCTGAGGGAAGCCGTAGCCCGGTGCCTGGACCGGCGGGGCCGCCGGAGCGGGCGGGCCGGGCTGCGGGAAGCCGTAGCTGCCCTGCGGGGCGGAGACCGGGTCCGGGGTGCCGGACTGGGGGAAGCCGTAGCTCCCCTGCTGAGGCGCTGCCGGGGCCCCGGGAGCGGGTGCTGCCGAGGGATGGGCGGCCTGCGGGGGAGCGGGCGCGGTGTTCTCGAATTCCGCCGGCGGTACCGGCGCGGGCGCCTGAGGCGGACCCGCGGGACCGGGAGCGCCGGGCGAGGACCACGCCGACGGCACGGGCTGCGGTGCCGGGGGCTGGAAGGGCTGGCCGGGCGCGGGCGCCGAGGCGGGCGGCTGGAAGGGCTGGCCCGGGGCGGGAGCCGGTACCGAGGCGGGCGGCTGGAAGGGCTGGCCCGGGGCCGGGGCCACGGGCGCCTGCTGCGGCATCGGCGCCTGGTACGGCACCTGGTCCTGCGCGGCCGGCGCGGGCTCCGTGGAGGCGGGCCAGTGCGGAGCCGGTGCGGGGGCCGCGGGCTGGTAGGCGGGCGGCAACGGCGGCAGCCCACCCTGCGGCAGCGGCGGCGGAGCCCAGGCGGGAGGCGTGTCCTGCACCCTCTCGGGCTCCTCCGGCCGGACCACGGGCACCGCGTCCTGGGGCTCGCTGCCGTGGGGCTCGCCGTCCTGGGGGGAGGCGTCCTGGAGCTCGAAGTCGACGGCTCCGGGGGCAGCGGCGTCCGTACCGGTCTCGTCGTCCGACGATCCCGGCGGCACGGCGTCGGGGGCCCCGTCCCGGGCTTCGCCGTCGGTCCCGGCCGGGGCGGCGTTCGCTTCCTCGGCGGACTCGGCGCCGGGGGAAGCGGCGACGGCGATGGCGTCGGCCGCCCGGTCCGCCACCGGCGCGTCGGCCACGCCGGCGCGCTGGGACTGGGAGGCCGCCTCCAGCGACTGATAGGCGAGCACGGGATCGATGACGGGCGCGGGCCCGGGAGCGGCCACGGGCTGGGCGGGCACCGGCTGCCCGGACCGGCCCACGTCACCCGGCCGGACCACGGTCAAGGCCGCGCCCGGGGCCTCGGCTCCGTCCTCGCCCCGCACCGTGCCGTCGTCACCCCGGTCGTCGCCTTCGCCTTCGGCGGGGCCGGCCTCGGCCTGAGTGTCCACGGCCGGAGCGTCCTCGGTCCCGGCGTCCTCGGAAGCCGTCCGTTCCGCGATCTCACGCTTCAGCGCGACAGCGGAGAACCGCATGGTCGCCCCGCTGTCGAGGTCCCCGCTCCCGGAATCCTGTACGCCGGGAGCGGCATCGGAGGCGACGGGCGGAGCGGCGGGCGTCCACGGCGCCGGGAATCCGCCCGCGGGGAGGTGCGGCAGAGCGCTCGGGCCACCGGCATCGGCGACCGGATCCGCCACGGGCGCGTGAGGCTGCACGGCGTCGGGCTGCACGGCGTCGGGCTGTACGAAGTGGGGTGCGACGCCGGGCTGTCCGGCGTGAGGCTGCACGACGGGCGGCAGGACGGCCTCGGGGCCGTCGACGGGCGCCGAGCCGGTCACCGTCACCGGAGCGGCAGACGGTCCGTCCGCGGCCGTCGCGTCACCCGCGGGTGCCGAATCCTCCGGCCCCGGCGACTCCCGCCGCTCCTCGGACTCCCCCACGTCCCCGGACTCCTTCGGGCCGTCGGATTCCTCCGCGTCCTCCGGACCCTCCGAGTCCCCCGCGTCGCCCGTGCCCCCCGAATCCCCGGAACCGGCCGAGGCGTTCTGCGTGTACCAGGCGGGCGGCGCGTAGTCGATGGTGAACTCGCCCGTCGTCTCGACGGCGGACTCGGCGTCGGACTGGTCATCGCCGGGCGTCGCCCAGCCCCCGCGGATCCCGTCCCGATCGCTGTTCACAATTCCTCCTGGTGTGGTCGAGCACCCTCAAGCCGTGCCGGGCCGACCGTCTGCTTGTCGTCCGCTGACGTTCACGGACGACCGAGGCCGCCCGAAGTGCGTACGAGACCGCCCGAATTGACCGGCCCCCCGGATAACGCGAGCCTCCCGTGCACGGGTTCAGGCGTCGCGCCCCGTCCCAGCCTAATCACCATGACTGTTCGCGGGGCAGGCCCGTCCACCGCACCGCTGCGACCCGTTACGGCACACCCTGCCCAGAAGTGGCGTACGTACGCTCACTATTGACCCCGTAAGCGGACAAACGACGGCACCCGGACGGTCACTTGCCGCACGGTCGCTCACTGGGTGTTCACGCGCCTCCCGCGGACGCGCCGCCGGGGCGGACAGACGAAAGGGCCGCCGCGGCATGTCTCCGCACCGGCCCCTGGGTTCCCGACGGCCCGCTACTCCGTGTGCGGACCACCCGCGTGCGGAGCCGGCTCGAGGTCGAACTCGCCGTCCCGCGCGCCCAGCACGAAGGCCCGCCACTCCGCCTCCGTGTACCGGAGGACCGTCCCCGGGTCGAGCGACGACCGCATGGCCACCGCGCCCCCGGGCAGATACGCGATCTCGACCCGCTCCTCGTGCTCCTCGGTGCCCGGCGCGCTCTCCCACGCGACACCCGAGATGTCGAGCGCGTAGAGCTCGTCCTTCTCCCGCTCCTTGCGCGCCTTGACGTCGTTCTCCGTCTCCTCGGCCATGTTCGCCGGCCCCTTCCCCACGTACGAATGACCTCTGCCGTCACCCTAGTGGCCCGGTCCGCGCCGTCCGGGAAGGTTCGTGGACCCGGACAGACGTATCCGCCCAGGCTGGTACCCTGTGTAACGGCCGTTTGTGTACGCACCCCCGGAGCGCTGCTCTGGAGGCCGCGCCCAGCGGATCCCCGCCTTCCGAGTCACGGAAGCTCCCCTGAGAATTCGACCAGGGGCACTCGGTGGCAGACACGAGACTACAAGGAGTAAGCGTGCCGCTCGACGCCGCTACGAAGAAGCAGCTCATCAGCGAGTTCGGTCAGAAGGAGGGCGACACCGGCTCCCCCGAGGTCCAGGTCGCCATGCTTTCGCGCCGGATCTCGGACCTGACCGAGCACCTCAAGACCCACAAGCACGACCACCACTCCCGCCGTGGTCTTCTGATCCTGGTCGGCCAGCGTCGCCGCCTGCTTCAGTACCTGGCCAAGAAGGACATCCAGCGCTTCCGTGCGCTGGTCGACCGCCTGGGCATCCGCCGCGGTGCGGCCGGCGGCGCCAAGTAAGACGCCGTGAAGGGAGCGGTTCCCACTTCTTGGGGGCCGCTCCTTTTGCTGTATGTGCTGCCTCAGGTGCTCTCTACGTGCGGAGTGTCACCGACGCTTTGTAGTGTGGTAGCACAACGCAATACGCAGGAAACAGCACGGACGAACACAGCGTGACGACGCCGTACCCGCCGGGTAGGGCATCTCACGACAACGAACGAGGAGAAGCGCGCCCCATCGCCGCCGGTCCTCGGTAGTGGCCCCCGGGCGACAGAGCCCCGGGTGCTTCGATCGAAGACCGGCCCGCACGAGAAGGAGCGCTTCTCCGCCACCGTCCCCCTGCCACACGGGCAGGACGGGACGAAGACGAGGAGAAAACGCTAGTGGAGAACGAGACCCACTACGCCGAGGCCGTTATCGACAACGGTTCCTTCGGCACCCGCACCATCCGCTTCGAGACGGGCAGGCTGGCCAGGCAGGCCGCCGGCTCCGCCGTCGCGTACCTGGACGACGACACCATGGTGCTGTCGGCCACCACCGCTTCGAAGAAGCCCAAGGACCAGCTCGACTTCTTCCCCCTGACGGTGGACGTCGAGGAGCGGATGTACGCCGCCGGCAAGATCCCCGGCAGCTTCTTCCGCCGTGAGGGCCGTCCCTCCGAGGACGCGATCCTCACCTGTCGTCTGATCGACCGCCCGCTGCGTCCGTCCTTCAAGAAGGGCCTTCGCAACGAGATCCAGGTCGTCGCGACGATCATGGCCCTCAACCCCGACCACCTGTACGACGTCGTGGCGATCAACGCCGCCTCCGCGTCCACGCAGCTGGCCGGTCTTCCCTTCTCCGGCCCGGTCGGCGGCGTCCGCGTCGCGCTGATCAACGGCCAGTGGGTCGCGTTCCCGACGCACACCGAGCTCGAGGACGCCGTCTTCGACATGGTCGTCGCCGGTCGCGTCCTGGAGGACGGCGACGTCGCGATCATGATGGTCGAGGCCGAGGCCACCGAGAAGACGATCCAGCTCGTCCAGGGTGGCGCCGAGGCGCCGACCGAGGAGGTCGTGGCCGCCGGTCTCGACGCCGCGAAGCCCTTCATCAAGGTCCTGTGCAAGGCGCAGTCGGACCTCGCCGCGAAGGCCGCCAAGCCGACCGGTGAGTTCCCGATCTTCCTGGACTACCAGGACGACGTCTTCGAGGCTCTCAGCGCCGCGGTCACGAGCGAGCTCGCCCAGGCGCTCACCATCGCCGGCAAGCAGGAGCGCGAGGCCGAGCTGGACCGCGTCAAGGAGATCGCCGCCGAGAAGCTGCTCCCGCAGTTCGAGGGCCGCGAGAAGGAGATCTCCGCCGCGTACCGCTCGCTGACCAAGAAGCTGGTCCGCGAGCGCGTCATCAAGGACAAGGTCCGCATCGACGGCCGTGGCGTCACGGACATCCGTACGCTGGCCGCCGAGGTCGAGGCCATCCCGCGCGTGCACGGCTCGGCGCTGTTCGAGCGTGGCGAGACCCAGATCCTGGGCGTCACCACCCTCAACATGCTCCGCATGGAGCAGCAGCTGGACACCCTCTCCCCGGTGACCCGCAAGCGCTACATGCACAACTACAACTTCCCGCCGTACTCCGTCGGTGAGACGGGCCGCGTCGGCTCCCCGAAGCGTCGCGAGATCGGCCACGGCGCGCTCGCCGAGCGCGCGATCGTGCCGGTCCTGCCGACCCGCGAGGAGTTCCCCTACGCGATCCGTCAGGTGTCCGAGGCCCTCGGCTCCAACGGCTCGACGTCCATGGGCTCGGTCTGCGCCTCGACCATGTCGCTGCTCAACGCCGGTGTGCCGCTGAAGGCCGCCGTCGCGGGTATCGCCATGGGTCTGATCTCCCAGGAGATCGACGGCCAGACGCACTACGTCGCCCTCACCGACATCCTCGGTGCGGAGGACGCCTTCGGCGACATGGACTTCAAGGTCGCCGGCACCAAGGAGTTCGTGACCGCCCTCCAGCTCGACACGAAGCTGGACGGCATCCCCGCCTCCGTCCTGGCCGCGGCCCTCAAGCAGGCCCGCGACGCCCGCCTCCACATCCTCGACGTGATGATGGAAGCGATCGACACGCCGGACGAGATGTCCCCGAACGCCCCGCGGATCATCACCGTCAAGATCCCCGTGGACAAGATCGGTGAGGTCATCGGCCCCAAGGGCAAGATGATCAACCAGATCCAGGAGGACACCGGCGCCGACATCACGATCGAGGACGACGGCACCATCTACATCGGTGCCGCCCAGGGTTCGCAGGCCGAGGCCGCGCGCGCCACGATCAACTCGATCGCCAACCCGACCATGCCGGAGGTCGGCGAGCGCTACCTGGGCACCGTCGTGAAGACGACGACCTTCGGCGCGTTCGTGTCGCTGCTGCCGGGCAAGGACGGTCTGCTGCACATCTCGCAGATCCGCAAGCTCGCCGGCGGCAAGCGCGTGGAGAACGTCGAGGACGTCCTGGCCGTGGGCTCCAAGGTCCAGGTCGAGATCGCCGAGATCGACTCCCGCGGCAAGCTCTCCCTGATCCCCGTGGTCGAGGGCGAAAGCGACGATGACAAGAAGGACGACACCGACCAGTGACGTCGAGTAGCTCCACGACGACGGCCCGCACCTCTTCGGAGGCGCGGGCCGTCGCCCGTACCCAAACCCTCATCAAGGGCGCGAACGGCATCGGCACGGTCCGCAAGACCACCCTGCCCGGCGGCCTGCGCATCGTCACCGAGACGCTCCCCTCCGTGCGCTCCGCCACGTTCGGCATCTGGGCGCACGTGGGCTCCCGCGACGAGACGCCGACCCTGAACGGCGCCACGCACTACCTGGAGCACCTGCTCTTCAAGGGCACCAGCCGCAGGTCCGCCCTGGACATCTCCTCGGCGATCGACGCGGTCGGCGGCGAGATGAACGCGTTCACGGCCAAGGAGTACACGTGCTACTACGCACGCGTGCTCGACACCGACCTGCCGCTGGCCATCGACGTCGTCTGCGACATGCTGACCGGCTCGCTCATCCTCGAGGACGACGTCAACGTCGAACGCGGCGCCATCCTCGAAGAGATCGCGATGACCGAGGACGACCCGGGTGACTGCGTGCACGACCTGTTCGCGCACACCATGCTCGGCGACACCCCCCTCGGCCGTCCGGTCCTCGGCACGGTCAACACGGTCAACGCCCTCACCGCGGACCGCATCCGCCGCTTCTACAAGAAGCACTACGACCCGACGCACCTCGTCGTGGCCTGCGCGGGCAACGTCGACCACAACAAGGTCGTACGCCAGGTCCGTGCCGCCTTCGAGAAGGCCGGCGCCTTCAAGAACGCCGAGGCGGCCCCCATCGCCCCGCGCGACGGCCGGCGCAGCATCCGCACCGCGGGCCGCGTCGAACTCCTCGGCCGCAAGACCGAGCAGGCCCACGTCGTCCTCGGCATGCCGGGCCTGGCCCGCACCGACGACCGCCGCTGGGCCCTCGGCGTCCTGAACACCGCCCTGGGCGGAGGCATGTCCTCGCGCCTGTTCCAGGAGGTCCGCGAGAAGCGCGGCCTGGCCTACAGCGTGTACTCGTACACCTCGGGCTTCGCCGACTGCGGCCTCTTCGGCGTCTACGCGGGCTGCCGCCCGAGCCAGGTCCACGACGTCCTCAAGCTCTGCCGCGACGAACTGGACCAGGTCGCCGAGCACGGCCTCTCGGACGACGAGATCGGCCGCGCCATCGGCCAGCTCCAGGGCTCCACGGTCCTCGGCCTGGAGGACACCGGCGCGTTGATGAACCGCATCGGCAAGAGTGAGCTGTGCTGGGGCGAGCAGATGTCGGTCGACGACATGCTCGCCCGGATAGCGTCGGTCACCCCGGACGAGGTCCGCTCCATCGCCCGGGACGTCCTCGGACAGCGCCCCTCGCTGGCGGTCATCGGCCCGGTCAAGGACAAGCAGGCGTCCCGACTGCACGACGCGGTCGCGTAGATCCCGTCTCGAATCCCGTCTCGGTAAGGAACGAAGCAATGAGCAAGCTGCGCGTGGCGGTCCTCGGTGCCAAGGGCCGGATCGGAGCCGAGGCGGTACGAGCCGTCGAGGCCGCCGAGGACATGGAGCTGGTGGCCGCACTGGGCCGCGGCGACAAGCTGGAGACGCTGGTCGAGGCCGGCGCCCAGGTCGTGGTCGAGCTGACCACCCCGGCCTCGGTGATGGGCAACCTCGACTTCTGCGTCCGGCACGGCATTCACGCCGTGGTCGGCACGACCGGCTGGACCGAGGAGCGTCTCGCACAGCTCGGCACCTCGCTCGCCGCGTCCCCGGAGACGGGCGTGCTCATCGCGCCCAACTTCTCCATCGGGGCCGTCCTGACGATGAAGTTCGCCGAGGTCGCCGCGCCCTACTTCGAGTCCGTCGAGGTCGTCGAACTGCACCACCCGAACAAGGTGGACGCCCCCAGCGGCACCGCCACGCGCACCGCTCAGCTCATCGCGGCGGCCCGGGAGCGCGCGGGCAGCGCCCCGCAGCCCGACGCCACGGTGACCGCCCTGGACGGTGCCCGCGGCGCCGACGTCGACGGCGTCCCGGTGCACGCGGTCCGGCTGCGCGGCCTCCTGGCCCACCAGGAGGTCCTGCTCGGCGGCGAGGGCGAGACCCTGACCATCCGCCACGACTCCCTCCACCACAGCAGCTTCATGCCGGGCATCCTGCTCGGCGCCCGCCGCGTGGTGACCACCCCGGGCCTCACCTTCGGCCTGGAACACTTCCTCGACCTCGGCTGAGCCGGGGACGTACGACAGTTAGCCGGCAGACATGCGCGCGAAGATCACCTATGCCATCACGGCCGCCGTCCTGGTCGTCTATTTCGTCCTGGTCGGCAGCCGGGGCGTGCTGCTCATCCAGAACGGCACCCTGATCACCGTCACCTTCGGGGTCGCGGTGCTCATCCTGCCGGTCATCGGCGTCTGGTTCCTCTGGCAGAACACCCAGTTCGTCCGGAAGGCCAACCGGCTCTCCGCCGTGCTCGACGCGGAGGGCGGACTGCCCGTCGACGAGCTGCGGCGCACCGAGGGCGGACGTATCGACCGCGACTCGGCCGACGAGGTCTTCGCCCGCCGCAAGGCCGAGACCGAGGACGCCCCGGACGACTGGCGGAGCTGGTTCCGCCTCGCCGTCGCCTACCACGACGCCCGGGACACCCCGCGCGCCCGCAAGGCCATGCAACGGGCCATCGCCCTCCACGAGGGCAGGACCCTGGAGGCCTGACCAGGCCGTACGGCGAAGGGGCCGGTCCGCACAGTGTGCGGACCGGCCCCTTCGCCGTGATGTCTCAGGCCCGGCGGTACTCGTCGGCCCACACCTCTATGACGTCCGCCGCCCGGTCGAAGGCCTCGGTGCGTGCCAGGAAGTCGGCGTTGTGCGTGGTCATCAGCGGCGGCACGTCCCCGGGCGCGCGGTCCGCGCCCACCAGCGTCAGGGCCTGGCCCTGGACCGTACGGGGCAGCCCCAGCCAGCGCACCGGCTGCTGCACCGTGCGCACCGCCACGACCTGCTCCCACGGGGTCGTCCGCGTGACGAAGAAGCCCACCCGGCGCAGCCCTCGGGCGCTGACCCACACCCCCATGCGCAGCAGTCGCAGCGCGCACAGGATGACGGCCGTCGCGCCGGCCATGCAGGCGGCGGCGCCGGGCAGCGTCCCGGCGACGGCGATGATGACGGCCGCGACGAGCACGTACGAGGCGAGCAGGAGGACGAGCGCGGCCGCGCCCACCCGCCATGGGCCGGGCCGGTAGGGGCGCCGCCAGCGGTCGCGGTCGTCGAAGGGCAGCGCGACATCCTCCGCCGCCTCGTCAAAGGCGCGGTCCGCCGTCAGGAAGGGCAGGGGCACGACTGATCCTCACTCGCTCCACGATGGGCTGTGCCCGGTGAGGTTATCGAGCCGGTTACCGGCTCACCACCCTCGGGGGTCCGGAAGAGTCAGCGGCCGTCCGACGCCACGGAGTGCTGCGTCTGCGCAGGTGACGGATCCTGGGACAGGGCGGGCATGCCGAGGACCAGGGCCCCGGCGATCCCGGCGGCCAGGGTGAGGCCGAAGAGGCACCGGCCGGCTATCTGCCCGGCGGAGGACCGCTCGCGGGGCGGGGGAGCGACATTGCTGCGGAACGGGTCGGCTTCGGCGGTGAAGGCGAACGGGACGGGCTCGCGCCGACGGAACATGGGCGGTGCTTCTCCTCTGGGGGCTTCGCCGGGCCCAGCGACGTGATCCGGGTGATCCGGTGACCTGGGCGATCCGGTGGCAAGTGGTGCGATCGGCTCGAACAGCTCGAACGCATCGCTCCCACTCATACAGACGGCCGAACGTTACAAGAGGTGCCCGGAATCACCGAATTCGCAGAAGTTCGCCGATGAATGTCGCGGCGGGCACCGAACGCCCGGTTGCGGACGCCGGACTGACGCCTGGCCGTAGAGTGGTCGCCGCCCGAGCCAGTGATGGGAAGGACCCCGCGCACCGTGACCGACACCCCAGCCGACGACCTCAAGCCCCTCTTCCGCAGCGATGTCACCGTCGAGCTGATCAAGCACACGGCCTCCGACGCCGACGTGCTGTTCGCCGCCCGTGTGTCCACCGCGGGGGAGCAGTCGCTGGCAGAGCTGCAGAAGGACCCGGAGCGCTCCAAGGGCCTGATCAACTACCTGATGCGGGACCGGCACGGCAGCCCCTTCGAGCACAACTCGATGACCTTCTTCGTCAGCGCCCCGATCTTCGTCTTCCGTGAGTTCATGCGGCACCGCGTGGGCTGGTCGTACAACGAGGAATCGGGCCGCTACAGGGAGCTGGAGCCGGTCTTCTACGTTCCCGGTGAGGACCGCAAGCTGGTCCAGCAGGGGCGCCCCGGCAAGTACGAGTTCGTCCAGGGCACCCCCGAACAGCACAGGACCGTCACCACGGCCATGGAGGAGTCGTACCGGCAGTCCTACGCCGCGTACCAGGAGATGCTGAAGGCCGGTGTCGCCCGCGAGGTCGCCCGCGCCACCCTTCCGGTCGGACTCTTCTCCTCGATGTACGCCACGTGCAACGCCCGCTCCCTGATGCACTTCCTCGGACTGCGCACCCAGCACGAGCTCGCCAGGGTGCCGTCGTTCCCGCAGCGGGAGATCGAGATGGTCGCCGAGAAGATGGAGGCGGAGTGGGCCGGGCTCATGCCGCTCACGCACGCGGCGTACAACGCCAACGGGCGCGTGGCGCCCTGACACGCCACTGAGCACCGGTCCGGCACAGATGTACGGATCATCCGAGCGAAGTGTCCGTATTGCGGCATTTCGCGAAGTTCATCTAGCCTGATCAAACGGACCCGGTACTGCTTGAACCCCCGAGCAGGCAGTGCCGGGTTCCACCTTTGTCATGCTTTGTCGTGTCTCCCGAGGGCAGACCGCGCGGTGAGCAGCGAGTAGCGTATTACCCATGGCTCCGACCTCCACTCCGCAGACCCCCTTCGGGAGGGTCCTCACCGCCATGGTCACGCCCTTCACGGCGGACGGCGGACTCGACCTCGACGGCGCTCAGCGGCTCGCGACCCACCTGGTGGACGCAGGCAACGACGGCCTGATCATCAACGGCACCACCGGTGAGTCCCCGACCACCAGCAACGCGGAGAAATCGGAGCTGGTACGCGCCGTGCTGGAGGCGGTCGGCGACCGCGCCCACATCGTCGCCGGCGTCGGCACGAACGACACCCGCCACAGCATCGAGCTCGCCCGCGACGCCGAGAAGGCCGGCGCGCACGGCCTGCTCACCGTGACGCCGTACTACAACAAGCCCCCGCAGGAGGGCCTGTACCGGCACTTCTCGGCCATCGCCGACGCGACCGAACTGCCGGTCATGCTCTACGACATTCCCGGCCGCAGCGGCGTCCCGATCAACACCGAAACTCTGGTGCGACTCGCCGAGCACCCGCGTATCGTCGCGAACAAGGACGCCAAGGGGGACCTCGGCCGCGCCAGCTGGGCCATCGCCCGCTCCGGCCTCGCCTGGTACTCCGGCGACGACATGCTGAACCTGCCGTTGCTCTCCGTCGGCGCGGTGGGCTTCGTCTCCGTGGTCGGTCACGTCGTCACCCCGGAACTGCGCGCGATGCTCGACGCGTACATCTCGGGGGACGTCCAGAAGGCCACCGAGATCCACCAGAAGCTGCTCCCCGTCTTCACCGGCATGTTCCGCACCCAGGGCGTGATGACGACCAAGGCCGCACTCGCCCTCCAGGGCCTGCCCGCCGGTCCGCTCCGCGCCCCGATGGTCGAACTGTCGCCCGAGGAGACCACCCAGCTCAAGATCGATCTTGGCGCCGGCGGGGTAGAGCTCTGACCACAGACTTCACAACTTAATACGCCCGACCGCAGGCCACGGGCCTGCACCCCACATAACAGCTACTGCACGAACGTCACGCGCGCCACGTGCCTTGCCAGGTACGTGGCGCGCGTGGTGAGGAGAGTCTTTTGAGTCATCCGCATCCTGAACTCGGCAAACCGCCGGTCCTCCCGAAGGGCGGCCTGCGGGTCACCCCGCTCGGCGGCCTCGGCGAAATCGGCCGGAACATGACGGTCTTCGAATACGGAGGCCGTCTCCTGATCGTCGACTGCGGAGTGCTCTTCCCCGAGGAGGAGCAGCCCGGAATCGACCTGATCCTGCCGGACTTCACGTCCATCAGGGACCGCCTCGACGACATCGAGGGCATCGTGCTCACGCACGGCCACGAGGACCACATCGGTGGCGTGCCCTTCCTGCTCCGTGAGAAGCCGGACATCCCGCTGATCGGCTCCAAGCTGACCCTCGCGCTCATCGAGGCGAAGCTCCAGGAGCACCGCATCCGGCCCTACACGCTCGAGGTGGCCGAGGGCCACCGCGAGCGCATCGGCCCCTTCGACTGCGAGTTCGTCGCGGTCAACCACTCCATCCCGGACGCCCTCGCGGTCGCCATCCGCACCCCCGCGGGCATGGTGGTCCACACCGGCGACTTCAAGATGGACCAGCTCCCGCTGGACGGCCGGCTCACCGACCTGCACGCGTTCGCCCGGCTGAGCGAGGAAGGCATCGACCTCCTCCTCTCGGACTCCACGAACGCCGAGGTCCCGGGCTTCGTCCCGCCCGAGCGCGACATCCAGAACGTGCTGCGCCAGGTCTTCGCCGGCGCCAGCAAGCGGATCATCGTGGCGAGCTTCGCCAGCCATGTGCACCGCATCCAGCAGATCCTCGACACCGCCCACGAGTACGGCCGCAGGGTCGCCTTCGTCGGCCGCTCGATGGTCCGCAACATGGGCATCGCGCGCGACCTCGGCTATCTGAAGGTCCCGCCGGGCCTGGTGGTCGACGTCAAGACGCTCGACGACCTTCCGGACCACGAGGTCGTCCTCGTCTGTACGGGATCCCAGGGTGAGCCGATGGCCGCGCTCTCCCGGATGGCGAACCGCGACCACCAGATCCGGATCGTCCAGGGCGACACGGTGATCCTGGCGTCGTCGCTGATCCCGGGCAACGAGAACGCGGTGTACCGCGTCATCAACGGCCTGACCCGCTGGGGCGCGAAGGTCGTCCACAAGGGCAACGCCAAGGTGCACGTCTCCGGACACGCCTCCGCGGGCGAGCTGCTGTACTTCTACAACATCTGCAAGCCGCGCAACCTGATGCCGGTCCACGGCGAATGGCGTCACCTTCGGGCCAACGCCGAGCTGGGCGCCCTGACCGGTGTCCCGCACGACCGGATCGTGATCGCCGAGGACGGCGTCGTCGTCGACCTGATCGAGGGCAAGGCGAAGATCTCCGGCAAGGTCCAGGCCGGGTACGTCTACGTCGACGGTCTCTCGGTCGGTGATGTCGGTGAGCCCGCGCTCAAGGACCGCAAGATCCTCGGGGACGAGGGCATCATCTCGGTCTTCGTGGTGATGGACGCCAGCACCGGCAAGCTCACGGCCGGCCCGCACGTGCAGGCACGTGGCTCCGGCATCGACGACGCGGTCTTCGCCGACGTCATCCCGAAGATCACGGAGGTCCTGGAGCGGTCGGCCCAGGACGGTGTGGTGGAGCCCCATCAGCTCCAGCAGCTCATCCGTCGCACGCTGGGCAAGTGGGTGTCCGACACCTACCGCCGGCGCCCGATGATCCTCCCGGTCGTCGTCGAGGTCTGACCTCCGGCAACGCCCCAACCTGGAGCGGAGCACCTCGATTTGCATCGTGGCGCTCCGCTCCAGTACGTTTACGTCTCCGCCCGAACGGAAACCCCGAAGCTTCACGCTCCGGAGGCACTCCCCGGACAGGGTGGAAATTCCGACTCAGAGAATCTGATAAAGTCGGAGCCGCCGGAAAGGGAAACGCGAGAGCGGATTACCTGGAAAGCACCGAGGAAATCGGATACGGAAACGGTCTGATAGAGTCGGAAACGC
>NZ_JBIAQM010000006.1:248416-372019 GCF_042888945.1 Streptomyces sp. NPDC002698 | reverse complement strand
CTGATCGTGCCGAACATCAAGGACGCCCACACCAAGACCCTGCCCCAGCTGGCCGAGTCGCTGGGCGAACTGGTGGCCACGGCCCGCGAGGGCAAGACCTCACCGGCCGCGATGCAGGGCGGCACGGTGACGATCACCAACGTCGGCGTCTTCGGCGTCGACACGGGCACGCCGATCCTCAACCCCGGCGAGTCCGCGATCCTCGCGGTCGGCGCGATCAAACTCCAGCCCTGGGTCCACAAGGGCAAGGTCAAGCCCCGCCAGGTCACCACGCTGGCGCTCTCCTTCGACCACCGCCTGGTCGACGGCGAGCTCGGCTCCCGGGTCCTCGCCGACACCGCCGCCGTCCTGGAGCAGCCCAAGCGGCTGATCACCTGGGCGTGAGCCGACGGGGCAGGGGGAGCTGAGTCCCCCTGCCGGTCCGTGACATGGGAAAGGGGCCTGCCGCGCGGTATGCGCGGCAGGCCCCTTTCCCTGTTCGGGTGCCTTACCTGGCGAAGCTGTAGTTCAGCAGCTTCGTCGCGTCCGACGTGCGGACGGTGGCCGACGTGGAAGCGAGCACCGTGCCGATGATCGTCTTGCCGTTGCGGGTGGCGGCGAAGACCAGGCAGTACTTCGCCTCGGGGCCCGAGCCGGTCTTGATGCCGATCGTGCCGGAGTAGCCGGTCAGCAGAGGCTTGTTGGTGTTCTCCCACGTGTAGTAGCGGTAGCCGCCACTCGAGGTCGTCACCTTCTGCTTGGTGCTGACGGTCTTGACGATCGTCTTGAACGTGGTGCTCTTCATGGCGCTGCTGGCGAGCTTCGTCAGGTCGCGCGGCGTCGAGTAGTTCGCGCCGTGGCCGACGCCGTCGAACGAGTCGAAGTGGGTGTTCGTCATGCCGAGGCTCCGCGCCGTGGTGTTCATCTTGCCGATGAACGACTTCACGCGGGCGGCGCGCGTCGTGCCCGAGCCGAACTTGTCGGCGAGCGCGTAGGCGGCGTCACAGCCGGACGGCAGCATCAGACCGTAGAGGAGCTGACGGACGGTCACCTTGTCACCGACGATCAGGTGGGCCGAGGAGACGTAGCCGGCGTCGACGATGTAGTTGCTGTACGCGCTCGAGACCGTGACCTTGGAGTCCAGGTTGAGGTTCGACTGCGAGAGCACGACCTTGGCGGTCATGATCTTCGTGGTGGAACCGGTGGACAGCTTGGTGTCCGCGGCCTTCTTGTAGAGGGTCGTACCGGTGCCGTTGTTCATGGTGTAGCCGCCCTTGGCGGCGATCGTGGGCGTGGCGACGGCGCCCGCGGGCGCGGCGCCGAAGCCGCCGGCTGCCAGCACGGCGCCGGTCGTGAGGGTCACAGCGGCGGCCCTGCGGAAACGCGTGCCCTTAATGCCGGTAATCAAAATGAACGCTCCGTATGCGCGAAATGCCCCTGGGAGAACGGCACATAGGGATGCCGTCCCACGTTCAGACTCGCGGGGCGCGCAAAGGGATGTGCGGCAAACGGAGGAAATTCATGTGACCTGGGTTACGCGCGGGGGCTGTTGGGGTCCGCATGCTGAAATGCCCCCGGGCATGCGTACGTGTTGTATCTATGATGTGCGCATGCCTTCAGCCCCGCCCGCGCCGATGCGGCCCCCCGTGAAACAGCCGCCCGCCGCGGACCGCGTCTACGCACACGTCAAACAGGGCGTCCTGGAGCGCCGTTACGAGGGCGGGTCCCTGCTGACCGAGGGTGAACTCGCCGACGCGGTGGGCGTTTCGCGCACCCCGGTCCGCGAGGCGCTGCTCCGCCTGGAGGCCGAAGGGCTGATCAAGCTCTACCCGAAGAAGGGCGCGCTCGTCCTGCCGGTCTCCGCCCAGGAGATCGCCGACGTGGTCGAGACCCGCCAGCTCGTGGAGGAGCACGCCGCGCGCAAGGCCGTACCGGCGTCGCCGCGGCTCCTGGCCCGTCTGGAGGAACTGCTCGACCGGCAGAAGGAGCAGGCCGCCGCCGGGGACCTGGCCGCCGCCGCCGTCACCGACCGCTGCTTCCACGCCGAGATCGTCCGCAGCGGCGGCAACGAGATCCTCTCCCGGCTCTACGACCAGCTCCGCGACCGCCAGTTGAGGATGGGGGTCGCCGTGATGCACGCGCACCCCGACCGGATCACCAAGACGCTCGTCGAGCACGAGCAGATCCTCCAGGCGCTGCGGGCCGGTGACGCCGACGCGGTCGTCGCCCTCATCCACGGCCACGTGAGCTGGTTCTCCAACCTGGCGCGGGGCGAGGTCCGATGAGCTCCCCGGCCACCCTGCCCGGCGACCCGCCCGGCGGCCGGCGCGCGATCGCCGTCTGGGGCATCGGCGTCTCGGTGTACTTCGTCGCGGTCATCTTCCGTACGTCACTCGGGGTGGCCGGGCTCGACGCGGTGGACCGCTTCCACGTGGGCGCCTCCGCCCTGTCCACGTTCTCCATCCTCCAGCTCCTCGTGTACGCGGGCATGCAGATACCGGTCGGGCTTCTGGTCGACCGGCTCGGCACCAAGAAGGTGCTGACCATCGGCGTCCTGCTGTTCACGGCCGGGCAACTGGGCTTCGCGTTCTCCTCGTCGTACGGCATGGCGCTCGTCTCGCGCGCCCTGCTGGGCTGCGGTGACGCGATGACGTTCATCAGCGTGCTGCGGCTCGGCACCCGGTGGTTCCCCGCCCGGCGCGGTCCGCTCGTCGCGCAGTTCGCGGGTCTGGCGGGTATGGCCGGAAACCTCGTGTCGACGCTCGTGATCGCCCGGCTGCTGCACGGCGTGGGCTGGACGGCCGCGTTCGCCGGCAGCGCCGCCGCCGGTGTCCTCGTCCTCGTCCTCCTGCTGCTGTTCCTGGAGGACCACCCCGAGGGCCACCGGCCGGAGCCGTTCCCGCACCGGGGTGCCGCGTACGTCCGCCGGCAGATCGCCGCGTCCTGGCGGGAACCGGGTACCCGGCTGGGTCTGTGGGTGCACTTCACCACGCAGTTCCCGGCGATGGTGTTCCTGCTGCTGTGGGGGATGCCGTTCCTCGTCCAGGCGCAGGGTCTGTCGCGGGCCGCGGCCGGTGAGCTGCTGACACTCGTCGTCCTGGCCAACATGGGTGCCGGACTGGTGTACGGACAGATCGTCGCCCGGCATCACACCGCGCGGCTGCCGCTGGCGCTGGGCACGGTCGCGGCGACGGCGGTCGTGTGGGCGGGGGTGCTGGTGTACCCCGGCGAGCACGCGCCGATGTGGCTGCTGGTCGTGCTGTGCACGGTGCTCGGGTTCTGCGGACCGGCCTCGATGCTCGGCTTCGACTTCGCGCGCCCGGCAAATCCGCCGGAGCGTCAGGGCACCGCGTCCGGGATCACCAACATGGGCGGTTTCACCGCTTCGATGACGACGCTGCTGGCCATCGGTCTCCTGCTCGACGCCACCGACGACAACTACCGGGTCGCCTTCGCCTCCGTGTTCGTCCTCCAGGCGGCCGGGCTGAGCCAGATCTTCCGGCTGCGGAAGCAGGCGGCCCGCCGGGAGCGGGAGCGGCTCGTGGCCAGCCGGGTGGAGACGGTGCACGTACCGGCGTGACCGCCGCCGACGCCACCCCGTCCCGCTGCCGCCGGCTCGCGCTGTCCGGGATGTGCGGGACGTGACGCGAGGGACCGGGGGACGTGCGGAGCGGGGCGGAGGGCGGGGAAACGTCCCCGCCCCGTCGCGGCAGCGTGCGCGGCCGCCCCGCCCGTTACGGCGTGACGGCGAGGCCGCGCAGGATCGCCGCGGTCAGTTCCGGGTCGCCCTCGGCCTTGATGCGGTCGGACACGGCGTCGGGGCTGACGCGGCCACAGGCGAGCCGGACGAAGGTCTCCCAGTCGAGGGCGAGGCTGACGGCGGGACCGAGGGAGGGCGAACCGTTTATCGAGCCGCGCCCGTCGGCGTCGACACGGACGGTGCGCAGGAACTCGACGGGACCGTGCACGTCGAAGACGACCGCGGAGTTGACCGGCGCCCCCGCGTTCTTGGCGACGATCTTCGGCAGCGCGGCCAGCAGCTGGTCCCGCACGATCTGCGAACCGGGGGAGTCGAGGTTTCCCGGCCGGCCCAGCGTCCACCGCAGGTCCTGCTCGTGCACCCACACGTCGAACGCGCGGTTGCGCATCGCGTGTTCCAGGGTGACCTCGGTGCCGAGCGGGCCCCGCACCTTGGCGTCGGGCTGCCGCGTCTCGTTCCGGAGCTGCCGGTTGCGGCGGATGACCGTGTACTCCAGCTCGGAGGTCATCTCCGGCGCCGTGTGGTGGCGGCGTACGTCGACCTGCATCTCCATGTACCGCTGGTGTTCGTTCGTCACGTGGTAGAGATCGCGGGGAAGGGTGTGGATCGGCCGCGGGTCGCCGAGCATCTCGCAGTCCAGCCCGATGACGTGCGAGACGATGTCACGGACCGACCAGCCGGGGCACGGGGTCCGCCGGTTCCACTCGCCCTCCACAAGCGGCTGAACCAGCTCGGATATCGCTTCGATCGAGTGGGCCCAGGCGTCGGCGTAGGACTGAAGACTCGGATGCAGACTCACGGAACGGGACCCCTCGGGCGGTTGGACGCGGGCATTTCACAGGCAGCGGGTGTCTTGGGACGCTAAGTTACGCTGCTGTGAGGCACCCCGGCAGTGCTTTCGTGTGACGATCGTAGGCCGGTATCGACGGCTCGAATGCCAGGACGGTGGTAGTGTGCGCGCCTCGCTCCTCCAGATCGACGTAAACGATGATGAATCGGTCGCATCCCGCAGGCACCGTGTGGCGGACCTGGTACGTGATCAGGCCGGAGTCGATCTCGTCGTGCTCCCCGAGCTGTGGACCACCGGCGCCTTCGCCTACGAGGGGTTCGGGGCGTGGGCCGAGCCGCTGGACGGGCCGACCCACGAGGCGATGAGCAAGGCGGCGAGCGACGCGGGCGTGTGGCTGCACGCCGGGTCGATCCCCGAGCGCGCCGCGTCCGGGACCGGCCCGGAGGCCGAGGCCCCCCTCTACAACACCTCCCTGGTCTACTCCCCCGCCGGCGAACGCGTCGCGGCCTACCGCAAGATCCACCGCTTCGGCTTCGACAAGGGCGAGGCCGTGCTGATGGGCGCGGGTACGGACCTGGTGACCGTGCGGCTGCCGGAGACCGTCATCGGCGTCGCCACCTGCTACGACCTGCGGTTCCCCGAACTCTTCCGCGGACTCGTGGACGCGGGGGCGCAGACCTTCGTCCTCCCGGCGGGCTGGCCCGAGCGGCGCCGCGCCCACTGGACCCTGCTCGCGCAGGCACGCGCCGTCGAGAACCAGGCGTACGTCCTCGCCTGCGGAACGGCCGGTACGCACGCGGGAGTTCCCCAGGCGGGGCACTCGATCGTGGTCGACCCGTGGGGTGAGGTCCTCGCCGAGGCGGGCCCGGACGAGGAGATCCTCACGGTGGAGTTCGACCCGGCGAGGGTCGCGGCGACCCGGGAACAGTTCCCGGCCCTGAAGGACCGCCTGCTGGGCCTGGACACGCCCACCCGCTGACCGGCGTCCCGCCTGCCCGGCCCGGCTCCCCCTCGTCGGCGAGGTTCCCACCCCGCTGACCTGCGGTGCCCCGCTGACTTGCGGTGCCCCGCAGCGGACCGGCGTCCCGCCGCGGGGCCTGTCGGCCGCCTCTCCGCCGGCCCGCGGCCCCGCCGCCATCCGTCTCCGGCGCCGCCCCCGGCACCGCTTACGGCACCGCTTCCGGTGCCCTCGGCGGACGGCGCCGTCAGTCGTCCCCCCGTTCCTTCTCCGCCAGATGGATCACGCACACCGCGACCGCGATCAGCAGCGCCGGATCGGCGTCCTCCCGGACGACGTCGACGCCGTACGTGTCGCGCAGATGCAGCCAGCGCCGGGAGATCTGCGCGAGGAGTTCGTCGTCGTAGTCCACGGCGAACTCGCGGTCGAGGATCTTGCCGCTGACGTCGAGCTCGGTGCCGTCGACCAGCGACACGCGGTAGTGATTGCGGAGCAGGGACAGGCGCTTGCGCTTGATGGTCGCGAGCGGATCGCCGTCCCGCTCGATGATCATCGTGTCGCGCAGCGCGAGCATCTTCTGGTGGATGTCGATCAGGACGCGTCCGCGGGTGTCCTTCAGCTGGAAGGTGTCCCGCAGCCGCATGGCCTTGCCGTCGACGAGGAAGACCTTGTCGCCGTGGTCGTCCTCGATCCAGTAGTCCTCACCGAAGCCGAGCAGCCGGTCGCGTACGAGGTATCTCATGCCGTCACCGGTTCCCCGGTGGGCGTTCCGAAACGCCGCCGGTAGGCCGACGGGCTGAGTCCCGTCGCCCGGCGCACCCGTTCGCGCAGGTTCGCGGCGGTCCCGAGCCCGCTGCGGTCCGCCACCACGTCGAGCCGGGCCTCCCCGCGCTCGATGAGCCGGCAGGCGAGGGCGACCCGCTGCGCGGTCAGCCAGGCCAGCGGTGTCGTGCCGAGCTGGGAGCGGAAGCGGCGGTGCAGGGTCGCCGGGCTCACCGCGGCGTGCGCGGCGAGGTCCCCGACCGTCAACGGCTCACCGAGCCGCTCCTGCGCCCAGGCCAGCAGGGGTGCCAGCGAGGCGTCGGGCACGTCGGGCAGCGGCTGTCGTACGAACTGGCGCTGGCCCCCGTCGCGGTGCGCGGCGAACACCAGCCGGCGCGACACCGCGTTGGCGGTCTCCGCGCCGTGGTCCCGGCGGACGAGGTGCAGCCCGAGATCGAGCGCGGCCGCGCTGCCCGCCGCCGTCAGCACGTCGCCGTCGTCCACGAAGAGGACGTCCGGATCGAGCAGCACTCTCGGGTGCAGCTCCCGGAAGACGTCCGTCCAGCGCCAGTGCGTGGTGGCGCGCCGCCCGTCGAGCAGCCCCGCCTCGGCGAGCGCGAAGGCCCCGGTGCAGAAGCTCACCACCCGGGCCCCGCGCGCGTGGCCGCGCCGGACGGCGTCCAGGACGGCGGCCCGGCGTGGGACGACGTTGTCGGGACGCCCGGGGACGACGAGCGTGTCGGCGTCGTCCGTCGCGTCGAGGCCCGGCACCCCGCTCAGCGTGAAGAACCCGTGGTTCATCCGGACACCGGGCGTGGGGGTGCACAGGGTCAGCTCGTAGAGCGGCTCGGGCCGCCCCAGTTCGGGTCGGGCAAGCCCGAACAACTCGGTCGCGACGCCGACTTCGAAGGGGTTCGTACCCTCGTCGACGATCACGGCGACGCGATGCGGCCGGCGGGACGAAGGCTCCGCCGGCCCGCGTGCGCCGGGAGCCTCCGGGGATGCGGGACGTTGCGAGGATCCTTGCGGCATACGCGATTTCTAGCACTCGCCGGGATGCCGGAAGGCGCGGACGATGAACGCATGACCAGTGCACCCGACCGACGCGGCGAACCCGTCTCCCTCTCCGCCGCCCTCGCCTCCTTCACCGACCTGTGGAGCCCGCGCATCGTGACCACCGTCAACGACTACGACGTGCGCGTCGCGAAGGTCGAGGGCGAACACGTCTGGCACGTGCACGACCACACCGACGAGTTCTTCCTGGTCCTGGAGGGCGAGCTGACCATCGCGCTCCGTGAGCCGGCCGGCGAGCGGACCGTCGTCCTCCCCAAGGGCTCCGTCTGCACGGTCCCCCGCGGAACCGAGCACAGGCCGTACGCCCCCGACGGCGCGTCGATCCTCCTCTTCGAACCCACCGGCACCCTCACCGTCGGCGACCGCCACGACGAGATCCCCGCCCACGTGGACGCGACGACGGGGCACGCGCTGGACTGACACCCGGCCGTACGGCGGTCCGGGATTTTCGGAGCGCCGCGCCCTGGTGGCACCCTTGATCACATGAACGCCGCCTCTCCCGCCCCGCGCCGTGCCCGCGTCCGTGCCCCCGAGCTCGTCGGCAAGGGCGGCTGGCTCAACACCGGCGGGAAGGACCTGAAGCTCGCCGACTTCCGGGGCCGCGTACTGATCCTGGATTTTTGGACCTTCTGCTGCATCAACTGCCTGCACGTCCTGGACGAGTTGCGGGAGCTGGAGGAGAAGCACCGGGACACCGTCGTCATCGTCGGGGTGCACTCGCCGAAGTTCGCGCACGAGGCGGAGCATCAGGCGGTCGTCGACGCGGTGGAGCGCTACGGGGTGGAGCACCCGGTGCTCGACGACCCGGAGCTCGCGACCTGGAAGCAGTACGCCGTACGGGCCTGGCCGACGCTCGTGGTGG
This sequence comes from Streptomyces sp. NPDC002698, assembly GCF_042888945.1. NCBI lineage: Bacteria > Bacillati > Actinomycetota > Actinomycetes > Kitasatosporales > Streptomycetaceae > Streptomyces > Streptomyces sp. NPDC002698. The sequence goes on along the minus strand of NZ_JBIAQM010000006.1, from coordinate 363,834 downwards.
TCGATCCCGAGGGGTACGTCGTCGCGCAGCACGCCGGTGAGGGGCATGCCCACGCCATCGAGCGGCTGGTGGAGGAGCTGGAGGCCGAGCACGCCGCGAAGGGCACGCTGCGGCGCGGCGACGGGCCGTACGTGGCGCCCGAACCCGAGCCGACCGCGCTGCGCTTCCCGGGCAAGGCGCTCGCCCTGCCGAACGGCAATCTTCTGGTCAGCGACACGACCCGGCATCAGCTCGTGGAGCTGGAGGAGGACGGCGAGACGGTCGTCCGGCGCATCGGATCAGGTGTCCGGGGCTTCGTGGACGGCGGCGCCGAGGAGGCCGGGTTCAGCGAGCCGCAGGGGCTCGCCCTGCTCGACGAGGGCGCGGTCGTCGTCGCGGACACGGTGAACCACGCGCTGCGCCGGATCGACCTTCCGACCGGCGGGGTCACCACGCTCGCGGGCACCGGGCGCCAGTGGTGGCAGGGCTCGCCGACGTCGGGGCCGGCGCGCGAGATCGATCTGTCCTCGCCGTGGGACGTGGCCCTGTTCGGCGGGAAGGTCTGGATCGCCATGGCCGGTGTGCACCAGCTGTGGGCGTACGACCCGGAGGCGGGGACCGTGGAGGTCACCGCGGGCACGACGAACGAGGGGCTGGTCGACGGACCGGGACCCGAGGCCTGGTTCGCCCAGCCGTCGGGGCTCGCCGCCACCGCCGACCGGCTCTGGCTGGCCGACTCCGAGACCTCGGCGCTGCGCTGGGTCGATCCGGACGGGAGCGTGCACACCGCCGTGGGCACCGGGCTCTTCGACTTCGGGCACCGCGACGGTGCCGCCGGACAGGCCCTGCTCCAGCACCCGCTGGGGGTGACCGCGCTGCCGGACGGTTCGGTCGCGGTCAGCGACACGTACAACCACGCGCTGCGCCGGTACGACCCCTCGACGGGCGAGGTGACCACGCTGGCCACGGATCTGCGCGAGCCCAGCGACGCCGTGCTCGTCGGGGACGACATCGTGGTGGTGGAGTCCGCCCGGCACCGGCTGACCCGGCTGCGGCTGCCCGAGGAGGCGGTACGGGTGGAGTCGGTCGCCCACCGCACACAGCGCGCGGCCACCGACGTCACCCCCGGAGCCGTCCGGCTGGACGTGATCTTCCAGGCACCGGCCGGACAGAAACTGGACACCCGCTACGGCCCGTCCACCCGGCTCCTGGTCTCCGCCACCCCGCCCGAGCTGCTGCTCGCGGGCGAGGGCGCCGGCACCGATCTCTCCCGGGACGTCGAGCTGAACCCGGCCGTCCCCGAGGGCGTGCTGCACGTCTCGGCGATGGCCGCGTCCTGCGACGACGATCCGGCCAACGAGTACCCGGCCTGCCATGTCCACCAGCAGGACTGGGGCGTGCCGGTCCGCCTCACGGAGACCGGGACGAACCGGCTGCCCCTGGTCCTCGCCGGCATGGACGGCTGATCCGGCTCAGACGCCGTAGCCGTCCGTGTACCCGTCACGGCGGCGCCGGTCGTCGTCCACGACGGTCGCGGTCGGCGGTACGACGACGCGCCTGCGCCGCGCGATGCTGCTGAAGGTCGTCACGCCGATCAGTCCGACGATCATGAGGATCACGCCGACGAGGTGAAGGTTGACCCCCTGCATGTGCCAGTCGGTCGCGAACGTGAGGATCGCCCCTGCGGCGATCAGGATGATGCATCCGCCCAGGCCCATGGGTGTCGTCTCCTTGTGATGGCAACTCCGAGTCGTTCCGGACCCGTTCCGGGTACCCGGGACCTCGCGAGCCATGCGGAGGCGCTTCCTCACGTGACGCGCGCCGCCGTTTCCGACGGCTGCGCGCGTCACGTCACGTCGACGTAGTCCTCGCGGCCCGAGCTCACCAGATGGGTGCTGTTCGGGTAGAGGAGCACCGCGACCCAAGTGCCGTCCTTCGAGGCCGTGAAGCCCTTGCTGAACGTGCCGTCCGTGCGGGTGGTCGCGTTGCCCATGTCGTACCAGCTGCTGGAGCCCTTGGGCTTGAAGAGGATCTTCACCGCCTGGCCGGCGTAGGCCTTCCAGGCGCTCGAGGTGTAGTGCTGCAGCTTGCCCTTGTAGGTGATCGTGCGGCCCTTGCGGACCGGCTCCGGCGCGGCGTTGCCGTCGGTGATCCGGGTCGGGGTGCGCGTGACGTGCACGACGGAGCTGTACGACTCCTGGCAGTCTTTGACGGCCTTGAAGTGCGCCCGGTAGTAGCCCTTGTAGGACGTGGCGAAGGTGCCCTTGAAGTTCGCGCCGACGTCCGGCTCGAAGCTGCCGGGTACGACCGTCTTCATCGTCTTCCAGCCGGTCTTCCCGTCGGCCGAGTACTGGAGGTCGACCTGGTTGTACATGTCCGCCGGGGCGGACCTGCCGCTGTTCAGCAGGCCCTTGGCGGTCAGCTGGGCGTACTTGTCCAGGTTCGCGGTGAAGTTGGTGATCGACGTCTTCTGGGCGACGTGCACCTTGACCAGCTGCAGCTCGCTGAACCTCAGAAACGTCCCGGTGAGCACTCGCACATCGACCGTGCCGGACTTCGGCAGCGTCAGTTCTCCGGTGAAGCGGCCGTCGGCGCCCGTGACGGGCCGCGAGGCCACGCCTCTGGACTCGCTGGACCAGATCTCCTCCACCGTGGCTCCGGCCAGCGGTTTCCACGCCCCGCCGACGTACACCTCGGCGGTCCCGGAGACCTTCACCGCCTGCCCGGCCTTGACGCTCAGTTCGGCGGCGTCCAGGGTCACGCGGGTGTCCGACTGGACGGCCCTGACCTCGACGCCCTGGTTGGCCCAGGGCTGGTACCAGGGCTCGTCCGGCCGCAGCCAGGCGCTGACGGTGTCGCTGGACGGGTCGGTGACGCGGTAGGTGTAGGTGAAACGGCCGTCGGCGCCGGTCCGGGTCGCCGCGCCCGGGACGCTGGAGATCCCCAGGTCCACTCGCGCGTCCACCGCGGGAGTCGTCTCGCCGGTGCGCGGGTCGGTGACCGTGAAGCCGCCGGTGACGGTGACGTCCTGGTGCTCGTAGTCCGGATTCTGCGGGGCGGCCCGCAGATCCGTGAGGTTCGCTTCGAGCTCGTACTCGTACCCGGACGTGTCCTGGGCGGTGGTGGTGTCCCCGTCGGCGTCGGTCAGGTCGACCACGACGCGGTAGACGCCGAGGTCGGCCAGGCGCAGCGGGGTGGTGGTCCGCCACAGGTTCGCGAAGCCGGTGCTGGAGTCACGGGTGAAGTCGCTGACCCGGGCGATCTCCGGGGCGTCGGCGGCGGAGCCCGGCGCGTACAGGTGCGCGGTGATCGAGGTGATGGCGGTGTCGGTGTCGGACGAGGCGGACACCCACACCAGGCCGTCACCGGGGTGGTCACCGCTGCCGACGCCGTACAGCACCGGCGCCGGCGCCGCGTGTGCGGCGGGTACCGGGCCGATCAGCAGGGCGGCCGCGACGGAGGCGCAGGCGAGCGCCAGGGATCTCTTTCGCACGTAGTCCCCCACGAGACCGAGTTCGCAGATCATTGAAGATTGAAGCGCAGCGTACGGTGCGACAATCATCTTTGAACAGGTTCAAAAAATAACGATCTCGCAGGGGGACGGGCGGGCGGGACTCACCCCTCCAGGAACGCCACCAGCGCGTTCGTCAGCAGGAACGGGTCGTCGGCGGCGCAGAGTTCGCGGGCGCTGTGCATGGACAGGATGGCCACGCCGATGTCGACCGTCTTGATGCCGTGCCGTGCCGCCGTGATGGGGCCGATGGTGGTGCCGCAGGGCATGGAGTTGTTGGAGACGAAGGACTGGAACGGCACGCCGGCCTTCTCGCAGGCGGCGGCGAACACGGAGCGGCCCGAACCGTCGGTGGCGTAGCGGTTGTTGACGTTCACCTTGAGAATGGGGCCGCCGCCCGCGCGCGGGTGGTGCGTCGGGTCGTGCCGCTCGGCGTAGTTGGGGTGCACGGCGTGGCCGGTGTCGCAGGAGAGGCAGACGGTGCCGGCGAAGGCGCGCGCCCGGTCCTCGTAGGAACCGCCGCGGGCGAAGACAGAACGTTCCAGCACACTGCCGAGCAGCGGTCCGTCGGCGCCGGTGTCGCTCTGCGAGCCGTTCTCCTCGTGGTCGAAGGCGGCGAGGACCGGGATGTACGACAGTCCGGGTTCGGCCGCCGCGGCCGCCGCCAGCGCGGCCGTGGCCGCGTGCACGGACAGCAGGTTGTCCATGCGCGGCCCGGCGAGCAGCTCGTTGTCGCGGCCCAGGTAGGCGGGGCGCTCGATGGAGTGGGTCATCAGGTCCCAGCCGGTGACCTCGCCCGCGGGCACCCCCGACTCCTCCTCCAGGAAGGCGATCAGATCGCCCTCGCGGGCGTCGCCGAGTCCCCAGACGGGCTGGAGGTGGCGCTGCTTGTCGAGCTTGAGCCCTTCGCTGCTGACGGAACGGTCCAGGTGGATGGCGAGCTGCGGCACGCGCAGCAGGGCGCGGTCGATGTTGACCAGACGGGTCGAGCCGTCGCGCAGCGACAGGCGTCCGGCCAGGCCGAGGTCCCGGTCCAGCCAGGAGTTCAGCAGCGGGCCGCCGTAGATCTCCACGGCGATCTGGCGCCAGCCGTGCGCGCCGGTGTCGGGCAGGGGCTTGACCCGCAGGTTCGGGGAGTCGGTGTGCGCGCCGATGATCCGGAACGGGGTGTGCGGCTCGGCGCCCTCGGGCACGTACCAGGCGATGATCGCCCCTCCGCGCAGCACGTACTTCCCGCCGCTGCTCCCGTCCCACGCGTCGGTCTCGGCGACCTGACGGAACCCGGCCTTCTCCAGCCGCTCGGCGGCGGTCGCCACGGCGTGGTACGGCGTCGGGCTCGCCGCGAGGAAGGACATGAGGTCGTCGGTGTGGCCGCGGTCGAAGCGGGTGGGTGCACTCATGGGTTCACCTTAACGACGCACGAGGGCCCGCTCCCGGGGTTGGGAACGGGCCCTCGTAAGGGGGATGTGAAGGGCGGACACCTCGGGACACCTGAACGCCGGGACAGGTGCCCGGGTCGGTGCCCGCCCGTCGGGACGGGGCCGGCGGCTCTTAGAAGGCGGCCTCGTCCAGCTCCATCAGGTCCAGGTCGACGCCCTCGGCGAGCTTGCGGGCGCCGGTGACGCCCGGCAGCACGTTGGCGGCGAAGAACTTCGCGGCCGCGATCTTGCCGGTGTAGAAGGGCTTGTCCTTGGCGGAGGCGGTCTCCAGCTTCTCGGCGGCGATGGCGGCACCGCGCAGCAGCAGGTAGCCGACGACCACGTCACCGGAGGCCATCAGGAGGCGGGTGGTGTTGAGGCCCACCTTGTAGATGTTCTTGACGTCCTGCTCGGTGGCGGCGAGGTCGGTCAGCATGAGGCCGACGATGGCCTCCAGCTCGACGGCGGCCTTGGCGAGCTGCTCGCGGGCGGTGGACAGCTCCTCGCCGCCCGTGCCGAGGGCCAGGAACTTCTTGATGTCCTCGGAGAGGGAGTTCAGTGCGGCGCCCTGGTTGCGGACGATCTTCCGGAAGAAGAAGTCCTGGCCCTGGATCGCGGTGGTGCCCTCGTACAGCGTGTCGATCTTGGCGTCGCGGATGTACTGCTCGATCGGGTACTCCTGCAGGAAGCCGGAGCCGCCGAAGATCTGGAGCGACTGGGCGAGCAGCTCGTAGCCCTTCTCGGAGCCGTAGCCCTTCACGATCGGCAGGAGGAGGTCGTTCAGGGCCTCGGCGGCGGAGGTGTCCTCGCCGGCGGCCTCCAGGACCTGGATCTCGTCCTGGACAGCGGCGGTGTGCAGGACCAGGGCGCGCATGCCCTCGGCGTACGCCTTCTGCGTCATGAGCGAGCGGCGCACGTCCGGGTGGTGCGTGATGGTGACCTTGGGCGCGGCCTTGTCCATGAAGTCGGCCAGGTCGGTGCCCTGGACGCGCTCCTTGGCGTACTCCAGCGCGTTCAGGTAGCCGGTCGACAGCGTGGAGATGGCCTTCGTGCCGACCATCATGCGGGCGAACTCGATGATGCGGAACATCTGGCGGATGCCGTCGTGCTTGTCGCCGATCAGCCAGCCCTTGGCGGGGTGGCGGTCGCCGAAGGTCATCTCGCAGGTGTTGGAGGCCTTGAGGCCCATCTTGTGCTCGACGTTCGTCGCGTACACGCCGTTGCGCTCGCCCAGCTCGCCGGTCTCGAAGTCGAACTCGTACTTCGGGACGAGGAACAGGGACAGGCCCTTGGTGCCGGGGCCGTGGCCCTCGGGGCGGGCGAGGACGTAGTGGAGGATGTTCTCCTCCATGTCGTGCTCACCGGAGGTGATGAAGCGCTTCACGCCCTCGATGTGCCAGGAGCCGTCGTCCTGCTGGATCGCCTTGGTGCGGCCGGCGCCCACGTCGGAGCCGGCGTCCGGCTCGGTGAGGACCATGGTGGAGCCCCAGCGCTTCTCGACGGCCATCGTCGCGATGTGCTTCTGGACGTCGTTGCCCTCCTCGAAGAGGATGCCCGCGAACGCGGGGCCGCTGGAGTACATCCAGACCGCCGGGTTCGCGCCGAGGATCAGCTCCGCGTAGGCCCAGATCAGGGAGCGGGGCGAGGTGGAGCCGCCGATCTCCTCGGGCACGCCGAGACGCCAGTACTCGGAGTCCATGAACGCCTTGTACGACTTCTTGAAGGAAGCCGGGACCGGCGCGGTGTTGGTCTCCGGGTCGAAGACCGGCGGGTTGCGGTCGGCGTCCGCGAAGGACTCGGCGAGCTCGTTCTCCGAGAGGCGGGTCAGCTCCTCGAGGATGCTCTTGGCGGTGTCCGTGTCCATTTCCGCGAACGGGCCGGTGCCGTACAGCTTGTCGCGCCCGAGCACCTCGAAGAGGTTGAACTCGATGTCGCGGAGATTCGACTTGTAGTGCCCCATGGCGACGGCTCCGTAAGGGATCGGCGAGGCACTGACTCCTCGCATCTTTGTCACGTACCAGCAAGTAGCTACGATGATGCTACCCGCCAGTAATAAGAAGCAACCCCGGGTGGGCCATATGTGGCCCACTACTCTTTGACGCATGTACGGCTACGAGCAGAACGCAGGCGCCCAGCAGGGGTACGTCCCGCCGCAGCAGCAGATGCCCGGCCAGATGCCGGACGGGCAGATGGCGGGCGGATACGGCCAGCAGCCGCCCCTGTACCCGGAGCCGTCCCCGCCGTCCCTGCCGGACGCGGTCCGGGCGTTCACCACGGGCGCCATGGCGGCCGAGGACTTCCAGCAGGTCTTCGCCACCTCGAAGGTCTACTGCCCGCGCGGTGACAACCCCGGATTCCTCGCGCTGCACAACACCCAGCAGCCCGTCATCCCGATGTTCAGCTCGCTCAAGGAGCTGCGCCGATACGCGGGCAAGGAGTCCAAGTACTTCGTGATCACCGGAGCCGAGGTGATCGACCTGCTGCCCACGGGCTACGGCTTCGTGATCGACATGGAGGGCAAGCACCGCATGGTCTTCGACGCGAAGGCCGTGGAGCAGATGGTGGACTTCGCGATGCGCCGTATGTACGGCTGACGGTCCGCCGCGGGTGCCCCGGTGCCCGGCGTCCGGTGTTCCGGCGCCCCGGTGTCCGCTCGGCCGGACGCCTCTCGAACCTGTGCCGCCCGGAGGGAATGTCCTCCGGGCGCGCGTCGTTACGGGTAGCAGAAAGTTCAACTCTCAACTAAACTCGAAGCACAAGGAGGTACCGACATGCCCGCAGTGACTGTCGAGAACCCGCTGGCCCTGCCCCGTGTGGCCGCGCCGGCCGACGCGGTGGACCGTCCCGTGCTCACCGTGACGACCGCGCCCCAGGGCTTCGAGGGCGAGGGTTTCCCGGTCCGCCGTGCGTTCGCCGGGATCAATTACCGGCACCTGGACCCGTTCATCATGATGGACCAGATGGGTGAGGTGGAGTACGCGCCGGGCGAGCCGAAGGGCACCCCCTGGCACCCCCACCGCGGCTTCGAGACCGTGACCTACATCATCGACGGCATCTTCGACCACCAGGACTCCAACGGTGGCGGCGGCACGATCACCAACGGCGACACCCAGTGGATGACGGCCGGGTCCGGCCTGCTCCACATCGAGGCGCCGCCGGAGCACCTGGTGATGTCGGGCGGCCTCTTCCACGGGCTCCAGCTGTGGGTGAACCTGCCGGCCAAGGACAAGATGATGGCCCCGAGGTACCAGGACATCCGGGGCGGCACCGTGCAGCTGCTCAGCACCCCGGACGGCGGCGCGCTCCTGCGGGTCATCGCCGGTGAGCTCGACGGCCACCAGGGACCGGGCATCACGCACACCCCGATCACCATGGTCCACGCCACACTGCGGCCCGGCGCCGAGGTCACCCTGCCGTGGCGCGAGGACTTCAACGGCCTCGCCTACGTGCTGGCCGGACGCGGCAGCGTGGGCGCGGACCGCCGCCCGGTCCACACCGGCCAGACCGCCGTCTTCGGCACGGGCTCCTCGCTGACCGTCCGGGCCGACGAGAAGCAGGACTCCAACACGCCCGACCTGGAGGTCGTGCTGCTCGGAGGCCGGCCGATCCGTGAGCCGATGGCCCACTACGGTCCGTTCGTGATGAACACCCGCGACGAGCTCCAGCAGGCCTTCGAGGACTTCCAGAAGGGCCGCCTGGGGACGATCCCGGCGGTGCACGGGATGTCGGAGGGCGGGCTGTAGGCCCTCATGAGGGACAGCGCACGGCAGAGCCCCGTCCGGCGGACCGGACGGGGCTCTGCCGTGCGCCGGGCGACGGGGGTTCCTCGCGGGATCCTCCCCCGTTCGGACTGCCCGGAGCGCCGGTCCGGCTGACGCATGGTCAGCTGGCGGGGTGCAGCTACTCCCCGAGGGTGCCCGGCGGTTGGCGGCCTGGTGTGTCGTGATCCTGCTGGCCGCCGGGGTCGGATGGGTGGGGATCCTGCTGTGCGGGGAGTTCCGGACGGCGGTGGTGCCGGTGCTGCTCGCGCTGCTCGGGACCGCGCTGCTCGGACCGCTGTACCGGCGGATGGTCAAGGCACGGATCAACCGCTCGCTCGCCGCCGCCCTGACCTGCGTCGCGGTGGCCGTCGTGGTCGGCGGCGCCGTCTACGTCGTCGTCGCCGCGCTCTTCCACACCGGCGCCCAGATCGTGTCCTCGCTCCGGCAGGCCTCGCGTTCCCTCGCCGAGCACTTCGGCGCGGCGGGCACCTCGCTCGACGACATCGCCGCCAACTCCAAGGACCTGCTGGCCAAGTTCGGCGGCACGGCCGCGTCCAACGTCGTCAGCGGCGTCAGCGTCGTGGCCGAGACCCTCGCCATGTGTTTCCTCGCCCTGCTGCTCGTGTTCTTCTTCCTGCGCGACTCGCACAAGGTGGCCGGATCACTGCGGTCGCTCGCGCCACGGGGGACCGCCGACGTCGTCGAGGCCATGGCCCGGCGCGCCTACGCGGCCGTCGAGGGCTTCATGCGCGGGACGACGATCATCGCGCTCATCGACGCCCTCTGCATCACCGTCGGACTCCTGGTCCTGCGCGTCCCGGGCGCCGTCGGGCTCGGCGCGCTGGTCTTCGTGGGGGCGTACATCCCGTATCTCGGCGCCTTCCTCTCCGGCGCGGTGGCCGTCCTGGTCGCGCTCGCCGACCGGGGGTTCGTCATCGCCCTGTGGACGCTCGGGCTCGTGCTCGCGGTCCAGATGCTGGAGGGATACGGCCTCCAGCCGATGATCCAGAGCCGGCAGGTGCAGATGCACCCGGCGGTGGTGCTGCTCGCGATCACGGCGGGCGCCTCCGTGGCGGGCGTCCTCGGCATGCTGCTCGCCGTCCCCCTGACGGCGGCGGCCTTCGGCGTCCTGCACGAACTCCGTGTGCGCTACGAGCCGGAAGGGCCGGAGGGGCCCGAAGGACCGTCGGCTCCGGAGGGCTCGAAGGGACCGGGGACGCCGGGATTCCCCGGAGTGCCGGGGGCGTCGGGACCGGCGGCGGACGCGTAGCCGTCGGCCGGCCGGCCGACGTCGGCGGCACTCCGGCCCTCCACGGCGCCCGGATCCGCCGGTCCGTCGAGGTCCACCGCCTCGGCGAACGTGTCCCACGCTCCCGGCGGCGCGGAGTCCTCCGAGGCCCCGGACCCGCCGGAATCCGTGTCCGGGGTCTCGGAGAACTCGAACCAGATGCTCTTGCCCTGGCCCCGCGGGTCCACCCCCCACGCGTCCGCGAGCATCTCGACGAGCACCAGGCCCCGTCCGGACGACGCCAGCTCCCCGGGATGGCGCCGGTGCGGCAGGGCGTCGCTGCCGTCGGTGACCTCGACCCGTATCCGCCGCTTGCCCGGCTCGCCCGTCACCTCGGCGACGAGCAGCGCGTCCGCGTCGGTGTGCACGAGGACGTTGGTGACCATCTCGGAGACGAGCAGGACCGCGGAGTCGAGCTGGTCGGCGGAGGCCCAGTCGTGCAGGAGCTCCCGCAGCTGCTGACGGGCGTCCGCGATCAGCTCGGGTTCGGCCTGCGCCACGGTCAGCATCGTGCGGCGCAGCAGCGGCCGTACAGGTGGCGCCGTGTCGTCGCCGGCACCCTCCAGGGGCAGCCGGGACAGCAGCAGCACCGCTATGTCGTCCTCGCGCCGGTCGGCCAGCGGACCGGTGGTGTGGTGGGAGGAGGGCCCGTGCACGGCCTGGACGAGCGCGTCGGCGAGGGACTCCATGTCGCCGTCGTGGGATTCGAGCGTCCGGCGGATCCGGCGCCAGCCGGTGTCGAGGTCGTGGCCGCCGGTCTCGATGAGCCCGTCGGTGCAGATCAGCATGGTCTCGCCCGGCTCCAGGACGAGCCGGGTGGTCGGGTAGTCGGCGTCCGGGTCGATGCCGAGCGGCAGCCCGCCCGCCGTGGGCCGCATCAGCACGGTCCCGTCCGCCATCCGTATCGCGGGATCGGGATGCCCGGCGCGCGCGATGTCCAGGGTCCCGGTCTCCGGGTCGACCTCGACGTACAGACAGGTCGCGAAGCGCACATCGGCGGGGTCCGCCGGTTCCTCGTCCGCGTCGGCGCCGCCGCTCGACCCGTAGGTCACCGAGTCGGTGACCCCGTAGAGGAAACGCGCCGCCCGTGACAGCACCGCGTCGGGGCGGTGGCCCTCGGCGGCATAGGCGCGCAGGGCTATCCGGAGCTGGCCCATCAGACCCGCGGCGCGGACGTCGTGGCCCTGCACATCGCCGATGACCAGGGCGTAGCGGCCGGCCGGCAGCGGGATCACGTCGTACCAGTCGCCGCCGACCTGGAGGCCGCCGCCGGTCGGGACATAGCGCGCGGCGACGCTCATGCCCGGCATCCGCGGGCCGAGCGTCGGCATCATCGAGCGCTGGAGGCCGTCGGTCAGCTCCCGCGCGGTCTCGGCGGCTCCGGCGCGCGAGAGGGCCTGCGCGAGCATGCGGGCGACGGTCGTCAGGACCGAGCGCTCGTCGGGCGTGAAGGTGACGGGGTAGGTGAAGGCCGCCATCCACGCGCCCATGGTGCTGCCGGCGACCGTGAGCGGCAGAAACGCCCAGGACTGCCGGCCGAAGTGCTGGGCGAGGGGCCAGGACGCCGGGTAGCGGTCCTTGTACTCGTCGGGGGAGGAGAGGTAGACCGCACGGCCCGTACGGACGACCTCGGCGGCCGGATAGTCCGTGGCCAGCGACATGTGGGAGAAGGGGCCCTCGTCGCCCGGCTGGTGCCCGTGGTGGCCGATGATCGTCAGCCGCTCGCCCTCCGCGCCGAAGACGGCGAGTCCGTCCGGGGAGAATCCGGGCATCGACAGTCCCGCCGCCACCCGCAGCACCTCCGCCGTGGACCGGGCCTCGGCCAGCGCCCGTCCGGCGTCCAGCAGGAACGCCTCCCGCGAGCGGCGCCAGTCCCCGATGACAGGGGTGCGCGCGGCGGCGTCCGGAGGCTGCTCGCTGACCTCCTGGAGGGTGCCGATCAGCTCGTACTGCCCGGTGTCGGGGTCGACGAGCGGCTTGGAGCGGCTGCGGACCGTGCGAAGCACCCGGCCGTGCTCGTCCATGATCCGCATCTGGGCCTCGGCGAGCGTGCCCTCGGCCGCCGCGAGGTGCACCACCCCGTCCATCTCGTTCCAGTCGACGGGGTGGACATGCGAGCGCGCGCCCGCCTCGGTGAGGGTCGTCAGCTCCGCGGGAATGCCGATCAGCCGTGCGGCCTCCGCGTCGAAGGTGACGAGTCCCGAGGAGTTGTCCCAGCGCCACACGCCGGTGGCGAGTGCGGCCAGGACGTCCCCCACGGCGGGCAGGGGCTCACCAGTGCGCATGCGCCCACTGTAGGAACAGGTGATCGGTGCCTGCCACCGATGGCCGTCACCGGCGCCCGTCACGGCGTGGAGCGGCTAATGAGGGGGAGGCGGCCTGGGCTGGCCGGTACCCTGGGGGTGTTTCACGTGAAACAGGCCCCCAATCCGCGAAGACTGGATGAACGACGATGCATCGGTACAGGTCCCACACCTGCGGCGAGCTCCGCGCCTCTGACGTCGGCACCGACGTCCGGCTGAGCGGCTGGCTGCACAATCGCCGAGACCTGGGTGGCATCCTCTTCATCGATCTGCGCGACCACTACGGCATCACGCAGCTCGTCGCCCGCCCCGGCACCCCCGCCTACGAGGCCCTCGACAAGGTCTCGAAGGAGTCGACCGTCCGCGTCGACGGCAAGGTCGTCTCGCGCGGCACGGAGAACGTGAACCCGGAGCTGCCGACCGGTGAGGTCGAGGTCGAGGTGAGCGAGGTCGAGCTGCTCGGCGCCGCCCAGCCGCTGCCGTTCACGATCAACGCCGAGGACGGTGTGAACGAGGAGCGCCGTCTGGAGTACCGCTTCCTCGACCTGCGCCGCGAGCGCATGCACCGCAACATCCTGCTGCGCACGGCCGTGATCTCCGCGATCCGTCACAAGATGACGGCGCTGGGCTTCAACGAGATGGCCACCCCGATCCTCAGTGCCACCTCCCCCGAGGGCGCGCGCGACTTCGTGGTGCCCTCCCGGCTGAACCCCGGCAAGTTCTACGCGCTTCCGCAGGCGCCGCAGCAGTTCAAGCAGCTGCTGATGATCTCCGGCTTCGACCGCTACTTCCAGATCGCGCCCTGCTTCCGCGACGAGGACGCCCGTGCGGACCGTTCGCCGGGCGAGTTCTACCAGCTCGACGTCGAGATGTCCTTCGTCGAGCAGGAGGACGTGTTCCAGCCCATCGAGAAGCTCATGACGGAGCTGTTCGAGGAGTTCGGCGGTGACCGTCACGTCACCTCGCCCTTCCCGCGCATCCCGTTCCGCGAGTCGATGCTGAAGTACGGCTCCGACAAGCCGGACCTGCGCGCCCAGCTCGAGCTCACCGACATCACCGACATCTTCGAGGGCTCCGAGTTCAAGGCCTTCGCCGGCAAGCACGTGCGCGCCCTGGCGGTGCCGGACGTGGCCGGTCAGAGCCGGAAGTTCTTCGACGGCCTCGGTGACTACGCCGTCGAGCAGGGCGCGAAGGGCCTGGCCTGGGTGCGCGTGGGCGAGGACGGCTCGCTGACCGGCCCGATCGCCAAGTTCCTCACCGAGGACAACGTCGCCGAGCTGACCAAGCGCCTCTCCCTGGCCGCCGGTCACGCGGTGTTCTTCGGCGCGGGCGAGTTCGACGAGGTCTCGAAGATCATGGGCGCGGTGCGGGTCGAGGCCGCGAAGCGCTCGGGCAACTTCGAGGAGAACGTCTTCCGCTTCTGCTGGATCGTCGACTTCCCGATGTACGAGAAGGACGAGGACACCGGGAAGATCGACTTCTCGCACAACCCGTTCTCCATGCCGCAGGGCGGTCTGGAGGCCCTGGAGACCCAGGACCCGCTGGACATCCTCGGCTGGCAGTACGACATCGTCTGCAACGGCGTGGAGCTGTCCTCCGGCGCGATCCGTAACCACGAGCCCGAGATCATGCTCAAGGCCTTCGAGATCGCCGGCTACGACCGGGAGACCGTCGAGGAGCAGTTCGCCGGCATGCTGCGCGCCTTCCGCTTCGGCGCCCCGCCGCACGGCGGGATCGCCCCGGGCGTCGACCGCATCGTCATGCTGCTCGCGGACGAGCCGAACATCCGCGAGACGATCGCGTTCCCGCTCAACGGCAACGCGCAGGACCTGATGATGGGCGCGCCCACGGAGCTGGACGAGACCCGCCTGCGCGAACTGCACCTCACGGTGCGCAAGCCGCAGCCGAAGTAGCCGCAGCCGAAGTAGCCGCTGCCGAGGTGGCCGCGGCCGAAGTGGCCGCGGCCGAGGTAAGGCAAGCCTTTCAACTGGCTTGATCGCAAAGGGGCTTGAAGTCGACGTCGATTTCAGGTCCCTTTCGCGTGCCCGTGACAAAGACCGCTGTTTTCTCAGCCTGCTGACAGCCTTCCTGCCTAACTTCCCGGCGCATGACAGCGAATGGGCAGCACCAGGAACCCCAGGTCCCCCAAGTACCCCAGGAAAGCGGTGAACTGACGCGCCGCAAGGTCGTGGCCGTCGGCGCGGGCGCGCTCGCGGTGGCCGGCCTCGGCGGCAGCGCCTTCGCGGCGAACGCGGTCGCGCAGGACAGGGAACCGGCAGCCGGGGAGAGCACCGAGGCCTGCTACCGGCTGACGTCGGAGACGGTCGAGGGCCCGTACTACATCGACGCGGACAAGATCCGCCGGGACGTCAGAGAGGACCGCGAAGGCATCCCCCTGCTCCTCGGCCTCAAGGTGATCGACTCCGAGACCTGCAAACCGATCCGGAACGCGGCCGTCGACATCTGGCACTGCGACGCCGCAGGCGTCTACTCCGGCTACGAGAACCAGGGCAACGGCGGCGGTGGCGGCCCCGCTCCCACCGGCGAGCCGCCGACCGGTGCGCCCACGGGAGCGCCCCCGACCGGCATGCCGGGCGGCGGCCACCAGGAGCCGACGGACGACACACGCTACCTGCGCGGCACCTGGCGTACGGACCGGCACGGCCATGTCTCCTTCAAGACGGTCTTCCCGGGCTGGTACCGGGGCCGCTGCGTCCACATCCACACCAAGGTGCACGTGGACGGCGAGTGGACGGACGCCGGGTACGAGGGCGGGCACGCGTGCCACACCGGCCAGTTCTTCTTCGACGAGGAGTCCGTCCTGGCCTCGGCGGTGGTGGAGCCGTATTCCGCCAACGCCGCCGAGCGCACCACGCTCACCGAGGACACGATCTACGACCAGAGCGGTACCCAGGGCGGCCTGCTCAGGCTGCGCTACGACAAGCGGGACATCACCAAGGGCGTCCATGCGTCGCTCACGGTCGGCGTCGACCCTGACGCGACGGAGGACGGTCAGGGCGGGCCGCCCCAGGCGAGTGCGTCGGCGTCACCATCGGCTTCGGCGAGCTGACGGACGGACGGACCGGCGGTCTCCGGTCCCCGCCCTTCACAGCCGGGGACCGGACCCTCCTGGACACCTCACCGGAGCCCCGCAGGAATCCGGAGGACCTTCCCTCGACGCTCTTTTGCGTGCGCAGGGGATTCCACAGGCCTTTCTCACGTCCCTGACAGGGCCGCCTCCTAGCGTCCCTGCCCATGACGGGAAACGCCGAGAACAGCCATGAGAACGAGCAAGGCCCCAAGCACAAACGCGATCTGACGCGCCGTAAGGTCGTCGTCGCCGGTGCCGGTGCGGTCGCCGCTGTCGCTGTGGGCGGGACGGTCGCCGCCGGCGCCTTCGCCGGGGAGACGAAGGGGAAGGGTGCGACCGCCTCGGCGAGCGCCACCGCCTCCGAGGGCTGCTACAAGCTCACCTCCGAGACCACCGAGGGCCCTTACTACATCGACGCGGACAAGGTCCGCCAGGACATCACCGAGGACGAAGAGGGCATCCCCCTGACCCTCGAGCTCAAGGTGATCGACGCGGACACCTGCAAGCCGGTGAAGAACGCGGCGGTCGACATCTGGCACTGCACCGCGCTGGGCGTCTACTCCGGTTACGAGGCGATGGGCAGCGGCGGTGGCGGTGGCGGCGGCACCCCGCCCTCCGGCTCCCCGTCCGACGCCCCCTCGGGCACGCCCACAGGTGAGCCCCCGTCGGGCGCTCCCTCCGGCGGCACCGGCGGCGGCCACTCGGAGCCGACCGACGACGAGCGCTACCTCCGGGGCACCTGGAAGACCGACAAACACGGCTACGTCACCTTCAAGACGGTCTTCCCGGGCTGGTACCAGGGCCGCGCCGTCCACATCCACACGAAGGTCCACGTCGACGGCACCTGGACCGACGCGGGTTACGAGGGCGGCCACACCTGCCACACCGGCCAGTTCTTCTTCGACGAGAAGTCGGTCCTGGCGTCGGCCGAGGTGTCCCCGTACTCCACGAACACCGCCACCCGCACCACCCTCACCGAGGACACGATCTATCCCCAGAACGGCCATGAGGGTGGCCTGCTGTACCTCAAGTACGACAAGAAGAACATCGCCAAGGGTGTCCAGGCCCACCTGACGATGGGCGTCGCCCCGGACGAGACCCACGACAGCACGGACACCCAGCCGAGCGCGTCGGCCTCGGCGTCCTGACCCCTCCCGGCACACAAGGGGCCCGGAACCCGTGGTGTTCCGGGCCTCTTGACTCCCTGACAGGCAGGGGCCCGGAACACGCTGGTTCCGGGCCCCTGCCCGTGCGGGGCTTGATCAGCTCTGCTCCGAAGTGCTTTTCGGGGACCGGCGAAACGTTCACGCCGCCGTGGTCAGTTCGCACCAGATGAACTTGACAGCGTTGGACACCGCGCAACGGGACGCACCGTACGGCTCGGTCTTCCTGGATGCCTCCGCTCAACTCCTGGCCATGCGAACGCTCTTCCGTAAGGTGGAGTCGGCATCTCTTGAGCCCGCCAAGTCGCGGGACTTCATGCACCGGCTGGCGAAGGAAAACCAAGTCGTGACTCAGTGGCAGAAGTCCTCGTTCTCCGGACCCGGTGATGGCAACGAGTGCGTGGAGCTCGCCCGTGCCGAGGACACCTTGCTGCTCCGTGAGAGCGATGATCCGGAGCGAATACTTTCCGTCACCCCACAGGGGCTGGCCGCGCTTCTGTGCCGACTCGGGGCGGCCCGTACCGGGTGATTTCCGTCAGGGCCGCGCCGGGAAGGGGGCGGCTCAGGTGTCGTACGTGCCGTCCCACGGTTCGGAGAAGCCGAGGCCGTCCGGGTACAGCTCGGCCCAGGCCTCGCCGTCGTCCACGCCCGTCACGAGGCCGAACCGGACGCCGTCGACGGTGAGCTGAAACGGCCGTATCGCGATGTCCGTGTACGAGCGCCGGGGCAGACTGCGGAGCAGTTTCGCCAGGTGGACCCGGGCGCGTGACAGCACCGAGTACTCGCCCTGGACGGCCCGCTGCTGTTCGGCCCAGGTGCCGGCGCACCAGACCTCCGAGTCGCGGTAGCGGCCCTCGGCATCGAAGGTGTGGAGCACCACGTACAGACGTTTGTGCTCTTCCCAGCCGTCGTCGGGACGGAACCCTTCGGGGAAGGCGTACGTGATCGACGCCAGGAACTGACCGTCCGCGTACCGGCCGATGGTCTCGGTGCGGTGCTTCGGTTCGTAGGCGATCGGAATGACCTCGGGGACTGCCATGGCGGAAACCATACGGGTGACCGGGGGGCTTGTGGCGCCGGGGTCCATTACGGATCGGCGGCATCGGGCAGAGGGTCGCTTTCCCGGCTCTTTGCCGGGGCTTCACCGGGCTCTCACCTGGTCTTCCGTGCTGTCCGGCTAGTCCCGGGCGCCGGGGCGGCGGCCTCGGCGCGCAGGGCCCCGCAGACGCGGAAAAGGGGGCACGGACGTGTTGTCCGTGCCCCCTTTCCGGGGGTGAGGAGCCTCAGGAGATCGACCGGTATCCGCCCCAGCCGGTGGCGATCCTCGTGCGCGAGCCGAACGATCCCTTGCCGTCCCCGCTGTTGCGGTACAGGTTGCCGCCGGTGTCCCGGGAGACCAGGTCGGCCCTGCCGTCGTCGGTGATGTCACCGACCCCGATGACGGCGTTGTAGGAGCCGCCCCAGTCGGCGAACACCTTCACGCGGGCGGCGAAGGTTCCGTCCCCCTTGCCGTTGTAGCGGTAGAGGGTGTTGGACGTGTCCTGCGCGAGCAGGTCGCCGATGCCGTCGCCGTTGAGGTCACCGGCCCCGACGATCTTCTTGTAGCCCTTCCAGTTGTCGTAGAGCTTCACGCGGGCGGAGAGCGTTCCCGTGCTCGTCCCCTTGTAGAGGTAGACGGTCCCGCTGGACGCGACGCGCGCGATCAGGTCGGGGCGGCCGTCACCGCTCACGTCGCCGGGCGAGGTCAGGACGTCGTACTGGGTCCAGCCGCTGCTCGCGAGCGTGGTGTACGACGTCGTCGGCTTGACGGCCGCGTTGCAGCCCGGCTTGTACAGGCGCAGGGCCCCGCTGCTCAGCCGGACGAGCACGTCGTTGCAGCGGTCGCCGTTCGCGTCGCCGAAGGGGACCACCTTGACGGACGTGGGCCAGCCGGTGCCGGTGGTCTTCTCGCCGAACTTGCCCGTTCCCGTGCCCTGCTGGACGGTCAGACCGCCGGAGGAGTTGAGGGTGAGCAGGTCACCCCGGCCGTCGGGCCCGTCGACGCTGCCGTAGTCGTGGCGCACGGCGGCGCCCCGGCTGAGGAAGCCCTCGCCGGTGGCGACCGTGACCGCGGTGGAGGTGCCGGTGCCCGTGGCCTTGAGGGTCCAGGTGAAGAGACCGTTGGGGAAGTAGCTGCCGTCCGTCGTCTTGCCGTACCAGTCGGTGGCCACCCGGGCGGCGGACGCGCCGCCGGTCACCGTGGAGGTGGCCCTGCCCTTGGCACCGCTCTGGACCGAGCTGAAGGTGACGGACCAGGAGGTGACCGGGCGGGACAGCAGCCACTCGCCCTCGAAGCGCATGCCCGGTTCGACGTAGCTGCCGGCGCTCGTCACGAAGGACGTCACGGCGGACGGGGCGATGCGGGTCGTGGCGACGTGCGTCTGTTCGAACGCGTCGAACCAGGCGACCATGCCTGTGTACTCGTCCACGGTCCAGCGGTACCGCCGGTCGGTGGCCGTGCCCTTCTCGGGGAGGTCGGAGGCGATGACACGCGTGGTACCGGTGGCCGCCTCGGTCAGGACCAGCAGGCCGGCGGCGTGGTCGTGGCGGATGGTGAAGCCGTCGCCGAGGAGCACGTCACCGGGGGCGACCGAGCGGGACGTGCCGGCCGCGGAGTCGTACACGCCGGCCGAGCTCGTACCGCACGCCCAGTAGACCCAGCGGCCCGCCGCCTGGAGTTCGCCCGGCACGCAGGACAGGCCTGGAACCGTCACCGTCGCGAGGGTCTTGTCCTCGGTCAGGCTGTACGAGGTGAGCTTGCCGGTGGTGGAGGCGCTCCAGAGGGTCGAGCCGTTCAGCGCGGCGGCGCGCACCGACCGCTTCAGCTTCTGGCCCTGGCCGAACTCGCCGATGTACTGCTCGGGGGCGGCGCCCCCGGAGTCGTAGACCGCGTAGTTGTCCGAGACGTCGACGATGTGGCCGCCCGTGGTGCCGAACTCCAGGGTCCAGTCCGAGGAACCGTCCAGCATGGCGGACAGCCTGTCCTTGCCGGACAGACCGGTGCCGAGGAAGGCGTCCCGCGGGTCGTCGCCGTGGTTGCCCCAGAGCATGGAGCAGGCCACGCCCGTGTACGGGCAGCGCGTGAGCACCTTGTCCCCGGCCTCCTGCGCGGAGGCGGTCAGCTGCCCGCCGACCACGGCCAGCGTGCGCAGCGAGGTGGTGTCCATGGTGCCGCTCGGGTCGTCCTCGGCGACGCGCAGACTGCCGCGGCTGAGGGCCAGGCCGGTCTTCGCGTTCTCCGTCGCCGGGATCCGTGCGAGCTGCTCCAGGCCGGGCGTGCCGTCGGCGGCCGCGGCGAAGCGCCGCACCCACCAGTCGCTCGCGCCGGTGCCGCCGGTGACGAGGGCGGTGTTGCCGGACGGGCGGACGATGTACGCCCCCGCCTTGGCCGCCAGGGTCTGTGCGGAGCCGTCCTTCAGGGAGACGGCCCGCAGCTCGCTGGTGCCGGTGCCGGTGTGCAGCGGGAGCAGCAGCCAGTCGCCGGAGAGCACCGGGGCACCGTCGAGCTGGGCACCGGGCGAGGGCAGGTCGATCACCTGCTCGTCGGCGCCCGGGTCCGTGCGCGGTTTGACACGCAGGTTGCCGCCGACCGGGTCGTACCAGCCGATCCGGTCGTCACCGAGGACGGTGTACGGCCGCGCGTCCATGCCGGAGAAGGCCCTGGTGGCGGTGGCCGTGGCCAGGTCGAGGTAGTACAGGCTGCCGCCGACCTTGAACAGCGCGCCGTGCGCGTCGGCGGCGGTGACGGAACCCGAGGTGATCCGGGTGTCGGCCGGTGCGATGGCGCGGGAGCGCCAGGAGCCGTCGACGAGGTCGTGCACCGACCACTCGGTGAGGACCGTCCGTCCGGCGAGCCCCCGGTACGCCTCGTCCGAGGTGAACGACGACGTCGTCCGGGTCGCCGGGTCCCACAGGGCCACGGAACCGGCCGACGGCAGCGCGACCAGGTCGCCGTCGCTGCCGTACCAGGCGGTGGGGCAGGTCGACGAGCCGAGGCTCTCGCAGGCACCCGCGGGCGTGTACACGCCGTCGGCGGTCCGGACGACGGTGCTCGTGCCGGTGGCGTAGTCCGTCCACAGCAGCCCGGTGATCCCCGTCTGCCGGTGCAGGAAGCCGCTCGCGCCGGCCACCAGCGGGCGGTCGGCGCGCGGCTGCGTGTCGGCGGGGTCGGCCAGGGTGATCTCGGAGATGGTCCCGGCCGGCGCGGCCGGGTCCGCCGAGGCGCCGTTCTGCGGCAGAACGGCGATGGTGGCGGCCGCCACGGCGACCGCTACGGAGGAGACGGCCGCGGCAAGGCCGCGCCGTCTCGGGGCGTGTCTGCCCACGTGAACTGTCCCTCCCCGCGAGGGCCCCCGCCCTCGCACAAGTGCGCGGATGGTAGCAGGAGGTGACGGTTGTACAGATCACGAGGTCGGGATGTCGTCGCAGGTGGGAGCGGTTTCCGGCAGGCGAGGAGCCCGGGAACGGTTCGTTCCCGGGCTCCTGTCGAGCGGTCGCCGTTACTCGGGTGCGCCGCCGAAGCGCTCCTTGTACGACTCCAGGTCCTCGTCCGTGATCTTGGCGAAGAGGACCGGGGGAACGGTGAAGGGGGTTCCGGCGGGCAGGAAGGACAGGGCGCGGGCCTCGTCGGCGCTCACCCAGGTCGCCGTGTCGTCCGCGAGGGCGAAGGCCGAGCGCATCGCGCGGGCGGACGCCGGGATGAAGGGTTCCGAGACCACCGAGTACAGGTGGATCAGGTTCATCGCCGTACGGAGCGTCAGCGCGGCGCCCTCGGGGCTGGTCTTGATCTCCAGCCAGGGGGCCTTCTCCTCCAGGTAGGAGTTGCCCGCGGACCACAGGGCGCGCAGCGCGGCGGCCGCCTTGCGGTACTGGAGGGCCTCCATCTGGGTCTCGTACTCCGCGAGCAGGCCCGCGATCTCCGCGCCCAGCTTCGCCTCGGCCTCGCCGGCCTCCGCGCCCGCCGGGACCTCCTCGCCGAAGCGCTTCTTGGAGAAGGACAGGACGCGGTTGACGAAGTTGCCGAGGGTGTCGGCCAGGTCCTTGTTGACCGTGGTGGTGAAGTGCTCCCAGGTGAACGACGAGTCGTCCGACTCGGGGGCGTTGGCGATGAGGAAGTAGCGCCAGTAGTCGGCGGGCAGGATGTCCAGCGCGTGGTCGGTGAAGACGCCGCGCTTCTGGGACGTGGAGAACTTCCCGCCGTAGTACGTCAGCCAGTTGAAGGCCTTGACGTAGTCGACCTTCTTCCACGGCTCGCGCACGCCCAGCTCGGTGGCCGGGAACATCACGGTGTGGAAGGGCACGTTGTCCTTCGCCATGAACTGCGTGTAGCGGACCGGGTTCTCGCCGGAGTCCGCGTCGTACCACCAGGACTTCCAGTCACGGTTCTCCGTGTCCTGGTCGGACCACTCCTTCGTCGCGCCGATGTACTCGATCGGGGCGTCGAACCAGACGTAGAAGACCTTGCCCTCGGCGGCCAGCTCCGGCCAGGTGTCGGCCGGGACCGGGACGCCCCAGTCCAGGTCACGGGTGATCGCGCGGTCGTGCAGGCCCTCGGTCAGCCACTTGCGGGCGATGGAGGAGGCGAGCTGAGGCCACTCGGACTCGTGGCGGGCCACCCACTCCTCGACCTCGTGCTGGAGCTTCGACTGGAGGAGGAACAGGTGCTTGGTCTCGCGGACCTCCAGGTCCGTCGAGCCGGAGATCGCCGAACGCGGGTCGATCAGGTCCGTGGGGTCGAGCACGCGCGTGCAGTTCTCGCACTGGTCGCCGCGGGCCCTGTCGTAACCGCAGTGCGGGCAGGTGCCCTCCACGTAGCGGTCCGGCAGGAAACGGCCGTCGGTGGGCGAGTACACCTGACGGATCGCGCGCTCCTCGATGAAGCCGTTCTCGTTCAGGCGGCGCGCGAAGTGCTGCGTGATGTCGCGGTTCTCCGGGCTGGAGCTGCGGCCGAAGTAGTCGAAGGCCAGCTCGAAGCCGTCGTACACGGCCTTCTGCGCGTCGTGCGCCTGCGCGCAGAACTCGTCGACCGGCAGGCCGCGCTCCTTGGCCGCCAGCTCGGCGGGGGTGCCGTGCTCGTCCGTCGCGCAGATGTACAGGACGTCGTGGCCACGCTGGCGGAGGTACCGGGAGTACACGTCCGCCGGGAGCATGGACCCCACCATGTTGCCCAGGTGCTTGATCCCGTTGATGTACGGAAGGGCGCTGGTGATGAGGTGTCGAGCCATCGCGGGCTGCTCCCAGGTCGCTGCGTGGGGCGACGATCGCCTCGGATTTCCGGTGGGCGGGCCGTCGCCGGTGAACCTTGAAATCGTAGCCGACATGGGTGGGCCGCCCGCTTCCCGTTTTGAGGCGTGGGAAGGGGCGGCCCGGGTGGTGCGGTGTACGCGGGCGTACGGGTTACGGGCGCCAGTTCTCCAGGACGCCGTCGTAGACCTCGACGTCCGTCAGCTCGCGCGGGGCCGGGCCCGCGTGGAAGAAGGCCGTGTTCCCGGTCTTCAGCTTGCGCAGGTAGTCGAAGGCCTTGTTGTCGTACTCGCCGAAGGCGACGAACGAGAAGAAGACGCCCGGGTGGTCCTTCGCCGCGTCCGTGAGGGACTGGGTGGCGGGGGTCTTGGCGTCCGGGGCGCCGTCCGTCTGGAAGATCACCAGGGCGGGGTCGCCGCCGCCCGACCGCTGGTGGTGGGTGACGACCTCCTCCACGGCGACGTGGTAGCTCGTACGGCCCATGCGGCCGAGGCCGGCGTGCAGGTCGTCGACCTTGTTCTCGTGCTCGGTGAGCGTGAGGGCGCCGGTGCCGTCCAGCTCGGTGGAGAAGAAGACGACGTGGACGGTCGCCTCCGGGTCCAGGTGGGCGGCGAGGGCGAGGGCCTGCTCGCCGAGGGCCTGGGCGGAGCCGTCCTTGTAGTAGGCGCGCATGGACGACGAGCGGTCGAGTACGAGGTAGACCTTGGCGCGCTTGCCGGTGAGGTCCCGCTTCTGGAGCGCGGTGCCCGCTTCCTGGTATGCCGTGACCAGGCCCGGAGCCTCTGTCTTGACCTCGCTCAGCGCGACGGCGGAGTCTCCCGCGGGCTGGGTCTCCGTTTCCGCTTCCGCCTCGGCTTCGCCTTCGGCGTCGTCGTTCCCGCCCGCACCACCCGTGCTGGTCTCGTCTTCGGCTGCTGGTGCCGCCTGTGGGGCCTCCTCGCCGTCGGCGGCCGCGGGCTCGTCGACCTGCGCGGCCACGGGCACCTCGGCCTCGGCCTCGGGCGCGGCCTCAGCCTCGACCTCGGGCTCGACCGCGGCCTCGGCGACCGGCTCGGCCTCGGTGACCGGCTCGGCCGGGGTCTCCGCTTCCGCCTCGGCTTCGCCTTCGGCGTCGTCGTTCCCGCCCGCACCACCCGTGCTGGTCTCGTCTTCGGCTGCTGGTGCCGCCTGTGGGGCTTCCTCGCCATCGGCGGCCGCGGGCTCGTCCACCTGCGCGGCCACGGGCACCTCGGCAACAGCCTCAGCCTCGGGCTCAACCGTGGCCTCGGCTTCCGCCTCGGCGGCGACCTCGGCCTCGGCGACCGGCTCGGGCTCCGCCTCGGCGACCGGAGCCGCGTCCACGACGGGCTCGGCCTCGGCGACGGGCTCGGGGATGACCTCGGCCTCGGGCTCAACGACGGCCTCGGGCTCGACGGCGGCCTCGGGCTCGACGGCGGCCTCGGGCTCAACGACGGGCTCGGCCTCGGCGACGGGCTCGGGGATGACCTCGGCCTCGGGCTCGGCGGTGACGGGCTCCGGCTCTTCCTCGGTCTCGGGCTCCGCGACCGACTCGACCTCGGCCTCGGCGGCGGGCTCGGCTTCCGAGACGGCTTCCGCCTCGGCGGCGGGCTCGGCGACCGGTTCCTCCGCCTGCTCGGCGGCGGCCTCGGGCTCGGTGGTGGGTTCGGGTGTGGGTTCGGCCTCCGGGGAGGAGGTCGTGGTCTGCTTCGGTACCGTCACGTTGTCGAAGGCGGCCGACACCAGCTCCTCGACGACGGAGGGCTCGGACGCGGGAGCCGGAATCTTCGGCTCGGCCTCCGGGGCGGCGGTCGAGGCCGGCTCGGCCTCGGGAGAAAGTGTCGGCTCCGCGGCGGGAGCCGGGACCGTCGCGGTCGACGTGGCCTCTCGCGAGGTCTCCGCGTCCGCGTCACGACCCTTGCGTGAGCGGCCGAACGCATTCCGCAGGAGAGTGAGAATGCCCATGTGCGCAACCCTTCGCGTGAGTTGATCCCGTCAATCCCTGGCCAGGACGGACACGTAAGGTTAGCGGCCATAGATGGTGATCTTCGGCAGGGGCCGCGCACCGGACAACCGCCGCGTCAACCCCTTTACAGCGCCCACGGGTTCACTTTCCTACCACGGTGATTTGTCGGAATTCTAACTTTCGTCCGTCCCGCGCGTGGAGTCGGGACGATGGCCGAATAGTCGGTGCCGACGCCGCCCGTGTCAATGCGGTGAGGTGATCGCCCTGGCCGCCGCGACCTCCTGCCGCACCGGTTCGAGGACGCTGCCCTCGGGTCCGGTGAGGTCGGTGCGGACGGCGAAGAGCACGTCCGTCTCGCGCAGTCCCTCGGACAGCTCCCGCAGCTGGCGCGCGATGGTGGAGATCTCGGCGGCGGACGGCTCGGCCGCGCCCTGCCGGACACGGACCCGGGCCGCGGTCGTCGCGTCCACGATCCGCTCGACGGCGACGACGAGCGGCATCCAGGCCGCGGCGCGGCGCCCGTTCGGCGGCGGTTCGGTCAGCGCGCGCTGGAATTCCGTCCGGATGGAGGAGAGGTCGCGGTACAGCCGGCGCCTGCTCCGGGCGCGGGCCGACGGCTCGGCGGCGTCCCCGAAGGCCAGCTCGACATAGCCGGCGGTGTCGGCGACCGCGTCCGCGAGCCGGTCCCCGACCCGGGCGTGCCAGCTCTCCGGCCAGAGCAGGTATCCGGCCACCAGGGCGATGCCGCAGCCGATCAGGGAGTCGATCAGGCGGGGGACGATGAGCCCGGTGCCCTGGTGGTTGAGGATGTCGGACAACAGCAGGATCACCGGGGTGATGGCGGCGGTCTGGTACCCGTAGCCGCGCGGGGTCAGGGCCGGGATGAGCGCGGCGAGCACCGTCAGCACGGGCACGTCCCACCAGCCGCGCGGCACCAGGGTCAGCACGGTCGCCGCGACCACGAGGCCCGCGACCGTGCCGAGGGCGCGCAGCAGGGCCCGGGAGAAGACGGAACCGTAGTCGGGCTTCATGACGAAGGTGATGGTGAGCGCGACCCAGTAGGAGCGCGGCACCTCGACGGTGGAGACGAGCACCTGGCCGAGGCCGATGCACAGGGCGAGGCGGGTGCCGTAGCGCCAGGAGGCCGCCGACAGCAGGACGTTTCGGGTGGCGCGGGAGGCGCGGACGCGCAGGCGGGCGGGCCGGCCGAGGCGGTCGTCGAGGGTGCGCGGGTCGGGGGACCGGTCGGTCACGACACCGGCGGCGTGCCGCAGGGCGTGGTCGACGGCACGCCCCGTCGCGTCGGCCGGGGCGGGCAGCCGCAGTTCGAGGGGGCCGGTGCCGCCGGTCTCGATGGTGTCGGCGAGCAGGCTCACGGCGGCGGGGATCGCGGCGGGCAGCGGTTCGCCCCGCTGGTGGGCGGCGGGGGCGGCCTCGACGACCGGCGTGACGGCGTTGAGCTGGGCGAGCAGCCGGACGAGGTCGGGGCTGCTGCCGTGGTGGAACGCCCGCCGGGCGAGGACGAGGTCGTACGACTCGTTCAGGGACCGGGTGACGGCGACGCGGAGGCGCTCGTAGTCGTCGGTGCCTCCGGCGGCGAGCAGGTCCGCGACCGTGCGGTAGGTGCTCGCGACGGAGGACCGCTCCGGCACCCCCGAGCGCAGCGGCCAGGCGAGCAGGGTCAGCGCGAGGACGAGGAGCCCGCCGCCGGACATCAGCAGCGGCGCGAGCCACCAGGCGCCGGGCAGCGGAAGTCCGGCGCCGATCACGCAGTTGAGGAGCAGCAGCAGTCCGGTGACGGAGGCGACGGCGCCGATCGACGAGATCATCCCGGACACCAGGGCGATCAGGGTCACCGTCACGACGGTGGTCCAGCCGTGCCCGAAGACCGCGGCGCCGATCGTGACGCCGATCGCGCCGAAGAACTGCGGGACGGCGATGTTGAGGATCCGCAGGCGGTACGCGTCCGCGGTGTCGCTGATGACTCCGGACAGGGCTCCCATGGAGGCCAGGGCGCCGTACGCGGGCTGTCCGCAGGCGAGGCCGATCGCGAGGGGGAGCGACAGGGCCACGGCGGCGCGGGCGGCGGCGGCCCGGTTGACGGGGACCCGCTGCGGTTGGAGGTTCCTGACCAGCCAGTCGGGAGGGGTGAGGCCGATGGGGAACGCGCGGGACATGCCCCAAGTATGTCGGTTTTCCCGGGGCGGACCCGGGTGAGGTCCCGCCGGGCCCCGGGTCAGGCGCCCACGTGGGTCGACTGCTCGGCGGGAATCTGACGGGGCGTCTCGGCCCGCCGCCGCCGGCGGGCGTACGCACCGGCGAGCGCGGCGGTCAGAGCCACCGTCAGACCCATGGCCAGCAGCAGCCAGCTGACGAACCGGAGGGTCTCGGTGAGAGCGTCGTACACCGCGCCCGCGGCCGTACGGGACACATCGGGCGGCAGGTCGTCGAGGGTGAGCCTGCGGCCGACGGTGATCGCGACACCGAGCAGCGCGGCGCCCAGAGCGGTGCCGAGGCCCGTCGCGAGGACCGCCCGGCGGCGGCGCACGGCGATGACGATGCCCGTCGCCGCGAAGACGACCGACGCCGACGGGAGCCAGAATCCGGCGACTTCGAGCACGTGGAACCCCTTCCGGAGCCGGGCCAGGTCCTCGGCCTCGAGCACGGTGACCTCGGTGTGCGCGACCGGGATCCGGCCGGCCAACGGCATGTGGTCGTCGGCCAGCCGGCGCTTGACCCGCTCGGTGACGAGCGCGAGATCGACGGTCACCGCACCCTCGCGGTCCTCGCGCAGCGCCCGCATCACGGCGTCGTGCGCGGCCATGTTGGCGGCCTCCCACGCCGTGCGGTACGCCTCGGTCTCGGTGAACGAGCGCACGGCGTCCCGTACGAAGTGGTTCACCGGCCCCTGGAGTCTTGGCCGGACGTGGACCTCGCGCAGGATGTCGTCGGTGACGCCGGCCGCGATGGCGTCCCGGACGTCGTCGTCGCCGGCGAGCGGCGCCATGGTGGCCTCGTACCGCTCGGAGTCGCCGAGACCGTACGTCGCCCAGGCCGACAGCGCGCCGAGCGGCGCGAGGAGGCAGGCGAGCGCGATCAGCACGGCCGACAGGGCGCTCCGGACACGAGGGGACACGTCTTCAGGCAAGGCCTCCCGGACCCCGTACGCGACCGGGCCGACTGCAAATGGGCGCATGTGACAAGCCGTACGGGGAGCTGCCGCACCCGCCCCGCAGGGCCGGACCACGGCCCCCGCCGGCAGCCCGCCCGATTCCGGCGGCACCCGGTCCGTGCCCCGCCGTTACGCCGTCGGACGGCCGTGCGGGTTCCGCCGGCGCCCTCCGGGACTTCCGCTCACCCCCGTGCATCCCTGTGGCCCCAAGGGCTTTGGCCGCTCAGGTGGAGCCCTCACCCGAACGGGTGTTTCCTGGATCTGGGGAAAAGGAGGCCGATATGCGCACCACCCCAGCCCCGCGGACTCTTGCCGCGGCCCTGCTCAGCGGCGGTGTACTGACCGTCCTGGCCGCCGGTCCCTCCATGGCGGCGACCGGGTCGGCGTCGACCGGCGACGGCTCCGGAAGCTCCGTCCGGGGCACCGTCGTCTCCCGTGGAGAACTGAACCTGCGGCTTCAGCCCAGCACGAACTCGCCCGTCGTCGGCGCGCTCTCCCCGGGCAGCCAGGACCGCGTCCAGTGCGCGGTGAACGGGCAGAGCGTGCTCGGCACCACCGTCTGGTACTGGCTCGTCGGCGCCCATGCCTGGGCCAGCGCGGCCTTCGTCGACACCGACGGCCGGTGGGTGCCGAGTTGCTCGGACCCGTGCCCCGACCAGAAGGACGGGACGTGGCACAACGCGCACTGGGACGACGGGCGCAACCCGCGCAACGACCCCGGATGGAGCGTGACCGCCTCCGGCTCCTGGAGCTTCACCGTCTCCAGCGCGTGGAGCTGGACCGTGTCGGGCTCCTCCTCGAACTCCTGGGACTGGGTCCCAGGTGGTGGGTGAGTAGGTGAGTGAGGGAGACGCATGAGGCCCCGGCGGTGCCGGGGCCTCATGTGCGTGTGCGCCGTCGCGACGAGCGACGGCGCACACGAACGACGTCAGTTCGCCTTTCCCGCCGCGTCCTCGTGGGTGTAATAGCGGTAGAAGGCCACCGCGAACACGCCCACCGCCACCGGCAGCGACATGAACACGGACCGCAGAATGGTCGCGTCGGTCTGGCTGTACAGGAAACCGAACGCGCAGCCCGCGAACACGGCCCACACCAGCGCGTGCGTCTCGCGCCGCATCAGCGGTGCCACCGTCCGGGCGCCCATGTAGGCCGCCGCGAACGCGATGGCGCACACGAAGCCGAACAGCACGTTCCAGCCCGTGATGGCACCTGCGTCCCGGTTGATGGCGGCGGCCCAGTAGCCGTAGACGAGTCCGCCGCCGACGGGCACGGCCCACTTCGCCATCGTGTGGGTCCGTTCCCCGAAGACGTCGGTCGATCCGGATGTACCTGGTGTCCCTGACACGGGTGCGGCTTGAGCCATGGAAGGACTCCTCTCTGCTCGCCCCCGCCTTCCAGGTCACACCTCGCCGCAGCCCCTGGCAAGTCGGGGTCCGCACCCCCACGGCACCCCTCCACTGCACCCCACGACACCCTCCGCGCCGCTTCGCCGGGATGCGGTGATCATGGTCGCGTGCTTCGCTGAGGTGCATGAAGCTCGTACTCTTCGGTGCCACCGGCATGGTCGGCAGCCGTATCGCCACGGAGGCGTCGGCGCGCG
This sequence comes from Streptomyces sp. NPDC002698, assembly GCF_042888945.1. Classification (NCBI taxonomy): domain Bacteria; kingdom Bacillati; phylum Actinomycetota; class Actinomycetes; order Kitasatosporales; family Streptomycetaceae; genus Streptomyces; species Streptomyces sp. NPDC002698. The sequence goes on along the minus strand of NZ_JBIAQM010000006.1, from coordinate 334,303 downwards.
GACACCAGGTCGTCGCGGTCAGCCGGTCCGGCCAGTCCCCGGTTCCCGGGGTCACCGCGGCGGCGGCCGACGCCGCGGACCCGGCGAAGGTCGCCGAGCTCGTGGCCGGCGCGGACGCGGTGGGGTCGGCGTGCGTCCCGCCCCGGGACGGCTCGGATCCCCGCGAACCCTTCCTCGCCCTCAACCACTCCCTGGTGGAGGGCGTCCGTGAGGCCGGGGTGCACCGGCTCGTGATCGTCGGCGGGGCGGGGACCCTGGAGGTCGCCCCCGGTGAGGCCGCGTGCGACCAGCCGGACTTCCCCGAGGCCTACCTTCCCGAGGCCCTCGCCCACCGTGACGCCCTCACCTATCTGAGGGCCGACGTCGACGATCTCGACTGGACCTACATCTCACCCGCCGCCGAGATCGGCCCCGGCGAACGCACGGGCGAGTTCAGGATCGGCGGCGACCGCATGCTCACCGACGCGGGCGGCCAGAGCAGGATCAGTGCCGAGGACTACGCGATGGCCTTCGTCGACCAGCTGGAGATGCCCGTCCACCCGCACGGCCGTATGTCCGTCGCCTACTGAGACAACGAGACGGAGGCGGTACGGCGAGGTGGCCGACCGGAGATCCCTATACGACCGGTTACGGCACGCCCTGCGGCCGCGCACCGGGGTGCAGGACGCTTTCCGGCAGTCGACGCCGCTGCGGGTGAACGGGCGCAGCGTCGCCTGGGTGCCCCCGCTGCTGCTGCTCATCGGCATCGCGCTGCTCGACGTCAACACCTCCGGCCGGTTCCGGATCATCTCCTGGCTCGTGCTCGTGCCGGTCATCGCCGCGGCGATCTGCGGAGTGCTGGGCACCCTGGCGTTCGCCGCGCTGTCGCTGCTCGTCTACGGCGCCGTGGACACGTCGTGGCCACACCCGTACCAGAACGGCCTGCCCGATTTCGTCCTGGTCATGGTCGGCAGCGGCCTGGCCGCCCTCGCCTGTTCCGTGCGGCTGCGCGCCGAGCGGCGCATGCTGCACATGCGGGACATCGCCGAGACGACCCGGCGTACCGTGCTGCGCCCGATGGCTCCGGGCTGGGGCGGCCTCGACCACGCGGCCGTCTACCTCGCCGCCGACAGCGAGGCCCGGGTCGGCGGCGACTTCTACGACATCCAGCCCGGCCGGCACGGCACCCGCGTGCTGCTCGGAGACGTCCAGGGCAAGGGACTCGCGGCGGTCGAGGCGGCGGCCGCGCTGCTCAGCACCTTCCGCGAGGCGGGGTACCACGAGCCGGACCTCGCCACGGTCGCCGCCCGGCTGGAGGTCCGGATGCTGCGGCACAACCGCTACCGCGTGGCGCTCGGCCGCAGCGACAGCGACCGTTTCGCGACGGGCGTCCTGGTCGCCTTCCCCGAGGACGCCCCGGTCACCGTGGAGGTCGTCAACTTCGGCCACGAACCGCCGCTCGTGGTCACCCCCGACGGGGTGCGGAGCCTGCCGGCCGGGGACGGACTCCCGCTCGGCATGGGCGAGTTGGCGCCGGCGCCGCCACCGGTGCTCCGGGTCCCGCTCGCCCCCGGCGAGACCCTGCTCCTGGTCACCGACGGGGTGACCGAGGCCCGCGACACGGCGGGCGACTTCTTCCCGCTCCGTGACACCCTCACGAAGGCGCTGCCACGGGACCCGCGCATCGCCGACCCGCAGCGGCTCGTCCGGTTCGTGCGCGACGGCACCCTGGTCCACTGCGGCGGCAGGCTGGCCGACGACACGACGATCTTCGCCGTACGGCGTCGGGCGGGCGGCGGACGAGGGACGTAGCCGTGGTGGCGGACGCGGACTTCGGGGTTCTCGGCCGGGTGGGGGGTTCGTCCTCTTCACGTCCCCTCTTTGCATGCGCAGCCGTTACGGTGCTGATGTGTCCGATCGATGGGGGAGGCAACCTGTGCCCGGAACCGTGCTGCTCCTCGCGGCCTCGCCGGTGGGCAGGGGGTGTCTGGTGGACGCGGCCTCCGTGCTCCCCGTGCTCGCGGCCGTCGCTCCTGCGGTGCTGTCGGGCACCGAGACGGCCAATGTCGTCGAACTGGCCGACCCGCTGGAGCCGCAGGCCGTCCTGACCCGGCTGCGCGCGGCGGCGACGGCGCCCGGACCGCTGACCATGTTCGTGACGGGACAGCTCCAACTGGACCGCCGCCAGCGGCTTCCGCACCTCGCGCTGGCCCGCACCACCCCGGCGACGGTCCGCTACACGGCCTTCCCCTGGCGCTGGGTCGCCGACGAACTCCGGCTGCGCCCACCGGGTTCGACGACCGTCTTCGTCGACCTGCACGCGGACGCGGACACCTGGGAGTTCCTCGCCGGGCGCCCCCTCACGGCGGGCCCGTCGACCGAGCTGTACGGCCGGGTCGCCCCGCCGCCGTCGCGCCGGACGGTGGCACAGCCGGCGTACATGAGAGCCGTCGCCACGCTGCTCCGCAGCGGCCACCGCCCTTCCCCCGACCAGCTTCACCAGCAGGCTCTGACGAGGATCCCGGGCGAGGAGAACGCCCGGCCGGGAGCGGCGGACCTGGTGCTCGCGCCCGGGCGGGCGTGGGCCGGGCAACCCTGGCCCCCGGCTCCGGAGTTCACGACTGTCACGGCTCCGCCGCACGCGCACGCGCCCGCGCATCCACCGCACCCACCGGTTCCACCGCCTGTGTCGCCTGTGTCGTCCGTGCCATCCGTGTCCATGCCGACCGTGCCGACCCCACCGCCCGCGCCGTCCGCGCCGTCCGCGCAGCTTCCCGGTCAGGCCGGCCGGCGAGGGAGTCCGGTCCCTCGCGATCCCCACCAGGAGATCACCGCGGCGGTCCGCGACGGACGCCACGACGACGCGTTCGCGCTGGCGGCGCGGTGGGAGCGGGAGGCGCTGCGGACGCACGGGTCCGGGTCCGAGCCGGTGCTGCACTGGATGGAGGTACGGGCCGACCTCGCGATGTTCGCGGGGGACGCCGAGCGCAGCTGCCGCGGCTGGCTGGCCCTCGCGGCGAACCGGCTGGACGCGGGACAGGCGCCGGGCGCCCCGGAGGTGGAGTCCGCCGTGGACCGCGCGCACCACCAGTGGGGCCTTGTCGACGATCCGGCGCGGGCCCGTGAACTCGGGGCGGAACTGGCCCGGTTGAGACAGCGGGTGCCCGGACGCAGGGAGGGCGCACTGGACCATGTCAGGCGCCAGCTCAGCCAGTTGCAGACGCAGACCTGAGCGAACACGGACCGGGAGGGTTCACTTCCCGGCCGACAGCGAGGCCAGCGCCCCCGACACCAGCGTCCGTACGCCCGGCGCGACCGTGGACAGGTCGGGGGCGAAGTGCGGACTGTGGTTGCTGGGCACGGCCTCGAGCCTGGTCATGAGGTCGTCGCCGCCCGGGGCCGCGTTCCAGACGTCGGCCGGGGTGCCGGTCACGAACCAGTAGGAGTAGGGGATCCGGCCGGCCGCGAGCCGCGGGAAGTCCTCGCTGGCCATGGCGGGACCGGGGTCGAGGATCGTCCCGGCGCCGAAGACCTCGCCGTGCACGGCGGCGATCCGGCGGTCGGTGCCGGCGTCGTTGACGGTGACCGGGAAGTCGTCGCCGACGGTGACCGTGGGCTCGGCCGGGCAGCCGGCCGCCGCGCACTCGCCCGCCGCGACGCGCCGCACGGCGGCGATCATCCGCTCCCGCACGTCCGGCGACTGCGTCCGCAGGTTCAGGGCGATCCGGGCCTCGGACGGGATGATGTTGTGCCGGGTGCCGGCCTCGATCCGTCCCACGGTGAGCACGGCGGACTCCCGGGCCGCGATCTCCCGGCTGACGACCGTCTGGAGCCGCGTCACGATGTACGCGGCCGTCACCACCGGGTCGACGGTCGTCTCGGGCCGCGAACCGTGCCCGCCCCGCCCGTGCACGACGATGTCCAGGTCGGTCGAGGCGGACATGATCAGACCCGGGGAGTGCGGGTACAGCCCGGCGGGGCCGGGCACCACGTGCTGGGCGAGCAGGACGTCGGCCACCGGGAAGCGTTCGTGGAGGCCGTCCGCGACCATGCGGGCCGCGCCCCCGCCGGTCTCCTCGGCGGGCTGTCCGACCAGCACCAGCGTGCCGGACCAGGTGTCCCTCCCGGCGGCGAGCGCGTCCGCCGCGCCGGCGAGCCAGGTGACGTGGAGATCGTGACCGCAGGCGTGCATGACCCCGTCGGTCGCCGAGGCGTACGGCAGTCCGGTCTCCTCGGCGACGGGCAGCGCGTCCATGTCGGCGCGCAGCAGGACGGTGGGCCCGTCCCCGTTCCGCAGGACGCCGACGACGCCCGTGCCGCCCACGCCCTCGGTCGTGTCGTACCCGGCTTTCCGCAGCCGTTCCGCGAGGGCGGCGGCCGTACGGTGTTCGCGCAGCGACAGTTCGGGATTCCGGTGCAGATCCCGGTAGAAGTCCTCCAGGGCGAGGACCGGGAGGTCGGCGGTGAGGTCCAGCGCGGTACGAGCGGCGGTAGAGGTCACCGGTTCACTGTAGGCGCCTCGTTTGCCCCGTACGGGGGATTCGCCGCTGTCGTACGGCTCGGGGAGCGCGTGTCGACGGCCCGCCGGGAGTTACCGCTGACCGGTCGTGTGCGCGGTGGTGTGTGCCGTGGGGGCCGCTTCGGCGGCTCTCGCCGGGCCGACGTTCGCCGCCGTGACCAGCGCGGCGACCGCGATGACGGCGGCGAGAAACCCTCTGGAGTAGCGCGCGGAAATACGTCGGAGCACGGTGACCTCGCAACAACAGCGGCGTATTAAGCATGCTTAATCCGGCGCTTAACGTAGAGGCTCCCGGGCTCCCGTCGCAAGAGGGCTCCGAGGCCGGACAGTAGTCAAAAGCCGGACCGGTTCAACTCGGCTTGATGGCATGCTTGGTTCATGGCGGAGCGGGACGACCCTGAGATCATCGGGCGCAGGGTGCAACAGCTGCGCACAGAACGAGGCCTGACGCAGAAGCAGCTCGCGGAGCCCGTGTACACGCCCGCGTACATCTCCACTCTGGAGGCCGGCCGGGTGCGGGCCTCGGAGCCCGCGCTGCGGCACATAGCCGGGCGTCTCGGGATCGCGTACGAGGAGCTGGCGACCGGGCGGCCCGCCCATCTCGCCACCGGCCTGCGGCTGCGGCTGACGGACGCGCAGCGCACGCTGTCCACCGGAGAGGCCGAGGTGGCCGCCGAGGTCTACGCGGTTCTGCTCGCGGAGGCGGAGGCCCACGGACTGGTCGCCGAGCAGGCGGCGGCGCTTCTGGGGCTCGGCGAATGCGCTCTGGACACGGGGGATCTGGAGACGGCGCAGCGGCGCTTCGAGGAATCGGAGCAGCGGATGGGGGACGCGCCGCTGCCGCAGCGGGTGCCCGCCGTACGGGGCCGGGCGGTCTCCCACTACCTCGCCGGTGAACTCCGTTACGCCTGCTACCTGTTCGAGTCCACCCTCGACGAGCTCAACCGGACGGGCCTGCACGATCCCGAGGCGCTGCTTCTCCTCTACACGGGAGTCATCGGGCCCTACATGGACATGGGCGCGCACGCCCGTGCCGCCCAGGCCGCCGAGTTCGCGCTCGCCCTCGCGCCGCAGGTCCAGGACCCGGCGCTGGTGGCGCGGATGCACCGGTCGGTGGCGCGGACGATGATCGCCGAGGGGCGGATCACCGAGGCCGACGCCTCCCTCGCCAAGGCCGCCGAGCTCTACCGGCAGCTCCAGATCCGCACCGAGCTCGCCAACTGCCACTGGATGCGCGGCTATCTGTACGCCCAGAACGGTGAACTGGATCGCGCGGAGGGCGAGTTGCGTGAGGCGCAGGCCATGCTCTCCGCGAAGCGGGCCGCGCTGTACACCAGCCAGGTCGCGGTGGAACTGGCCGACGTGCTGCACCGGCGCGGCAAGTCCGACGAGGCGGACGGACTGCTGCGGCAGGTGCTCGGTGACCTGAGTTCCGAGCGGGGCGCCATCCACGCCGCCGCCGCGCACCGCCTGCTCGGGATCATCGCGGAGGACACCCGCGACACCGAGGCGGCGGAGGAGCACTACGTGCGGGCGATGAGCCTGCTGGAGCGGGCGGGCGCGGCGGGCGACCTGGCGGACCTGTGCCGGCTGCTGGGCGACCTGTTGCGGCGCACCGGCCGGGTGGAAGCGGCTCTGGACGCCTACCGCACCGGCCTCGGCCACCGCACCGCCCCGGGCACGACGACCCTCGGCCCCGCTCCGGCCCAGCCGCCCCTCTGAGGGCACGCGGGCGCCGGTCGTTCCGGTGAGGGCTGAGGGCCGAGGGCTTCGGGGTGCGAGTGCCGCTGGTGCTGCCGGACTCCGGGGCGTGGCCGTCGGCCGCGAAGGCCGCGTCAGCCGCCCGAGGTCCCCGTTCCCGAGCCGGCCGCCGCGCCCGAGCCCGCCGTCGCCGTGCCCCGGTGCGCCGCCGAGGAGGCCGAGGCGTTGGCCGACGGGCGGATCTCGACCACGGCGCCCGGTTCGAGCCGGTCGTACAGCAGCTTGGCGTCGGTCATGTCCAGGCCGATCCAGCCGTGGTCGGGGTTGGAGAAGGTCTGGTCATCGGGCAGGGCTCCCACGTAGTCCGTTCTGCCGTCGGGACCGGCGAGCCTGACCACCCAGGAGGCCTTGAAGGAGTAGCCGCCGTCGAGGCCGACCGTCTTGCCGGAGACCCTCATGTGGGCGTCCTTCTCCGTGACCGTCGTCCGGACCGCCGGCCCGTTCCCGGTCAGGTTGTCGCCGTGGAGCGTCAGTTCGTGGCCCGCGACCGAGATCACGCGCCTGCCCAGATCGACCGTCGCGTCGGGCGGTGCCACCGGCAGGCTCGGGACGGCGGTGGGGCTCGCGGCCGGCGGGGACTTCCGCTGCGCCCCTCCGTCCAGGCCCACCACGACGACCAGGGCGAGCGCGCCCGCGACGCAGACGCCGCCCGCGGCCAGAGCCGTACGGCGGCGGCGCCGTCGGCCCGACGCCCGGCCGCGGATCTCCGCACCGCTCAGCACCGGAGGCCTCTCCGCCTCGTTCGCCAACTCGCGCAGGGCGGAGGCGAGTTCATCGGACACGGTCGTCCTCCCTCTCGCCCTTGCCGGACGCGCCCGCGAAACTCGACGGGCGCGCGGAGCCGGCCAGGTCCGCCGAATCCTCCGAGAGCACCCGCGCCAGCGCCGCCCGGCCCCGTGAGAGCCGGGCCTTGACCGTGCCGACGGGGGCACCGGTTTCGGAGGCTACCTGCTCGACGCTCAAGTCGCACAGATGGTGCAGAACGATCGCCATCCGCTGCGCCTCGGGGAGCGTGCGTAACGCGGTGACGAGCGCGGTGCGTTCGGGTCCCGGGCCCGGGGCGTGGTCGGCCGGAGGCGTGCGCCGCACCAGCTCCAGCCAGCGGCGGGCCCGGCGCCAGCGGCTCACCGCGAGCCGCGTCGCCACGGTCCGTATCCACGCCTCGGGAGCCCCGTCGGCGAGGAACTCGTGCCGCTTGTCCCAGGCGCGGACGAACGCCTCCTGGACGACGTCCTGCGCCTCGCCGTGGTCCCCCGTGAACGCGTAGAGCTGGCCGGTCAGCCGGGGGAACGCGGTCGCGTAGAACGCGTCGAACTCTTCCTCGGTCATGCCCCCCGCCCGAATGTCCGAAGTTTTTCCGGCCGTGTGCAACCCGGTCGTCCCGGCCGTGCGTACAGGTCCCGTACGTCGCACATCGAAACACACCACAGGGGGATCACCATGACCACGGGACTGCGGGGCCGCGGAGGCCGGTTGGCCCGCGCATGGAGCGCGGCGGCCGTGTGCGTGCTCGCGCTCGCCGGGTGTTCGGCGCAGGCGCTGGCCGACGGCGGGGGCAAGGGGGCCGAGCCGGGGGGCCGGCCTGCCGCCGGAACGGCCGGGGCCACGGGCAAGGCCCGGCCGAAGCCCTCCGCCGCACCGCTCAAGTCCCTGACAGGGGCGCACGTCAACATCGCCGACGGGCAGACCGTGGGTGTCGGCATGCCGATCTCGGTGACCTTCGACCGCCCGATACCCGTGGTCGAACGGGCCGATGTGGAACGGCAGTTGAAGGTGACCGCCGACGTCGAGGGGTCCTGGGGGTGGATCAGGGACCGTAACCTCCTCGACGGACAGCGCGTCGACTTCCGGCCCCGCGCGTACTGGAAGCCCGGAACGGCGGTCACCGTCCGGGCCGGAGCCGGGATCACCAGGCATTTCACGGTGGGCCGCTCCCTCGTCGCCACAGTGGATGTCCGTACACACTTCATGACGCTCGAAACGGCCGGATCGTCGCGCCGCGTCCCGATCACCGCGGGCGCGCCGGGCATGGACACCTGGAACGGCACGATGGTCGTCTCCGACAAGGCGTCCAAGGTCTTCATGGACTCGCGATCGGTCGGCTACGGCGACGCGTACGCGGATTACTACTACTACGCCGTCCACCTCACCGCCTCGGGCACCTACCTCCACCAGAACCCGAAGGCGAACATCCACGGCGGCCGTCGGAACGTCACGCACGGCTGCGTCGGACTCGCCACCGGCGGTCCCGCGAAGCGGTTCTTCGACGAGGTCATCCCCGGCGACGTCGTCAAGGTCGTCGGCTCCCGCGACACGGTCGCCGTCGGCAACGGCTACGGCGACTGGAACCTGACCTGGGACCAGTGGCGGGCGGCGAGCGCCCTCGACTGACGCGCGTCCGCGCGGAGAAGCTCCGGCCGGTGTCGTCCGGCCGGCGGGCGCCAGGAGTCTCCACGGGGGAGCGGCGCCCCTGCACCATCCGAACACCGTTCACATCACGAGGAGTTGTCCGTTCATGGCAGGTACGAAGAAGTACGCGGCGGTCGCCGCGGTCGCCGTCGCGCTGATCGCGGTGCCCACGGCGGCCCACAGCGCCCCGCAGGGGAAGGGGGCGCCCGCCGCCGTCCTGTCGGCGCACGTCACCGGCCACCCGGCGCACGCTCCCGCCCTCCCGGTCGCGAAGACCGCTCCCACGGCCCGGATCGTCGCCCCGGGCGAGCACGTCACGGAGCCCGGCGGCGCCGAGTTCTGGCTGACGGCCGAGGGCAAGCACTGGACGACGCTCGACAACACCGATCCCCAGTTCAGGAGCGTGGTCGACGGGAACATCGACCTCGGCACGCCCGGCGTCTCGGCGCAGGTCGAGGGCACCGCCCAAGGGCACGTCACGCTCTCCGGCCTGTACTACGGCGGCAAGGGCACCGCCTCGCGGGTCACGGTGCGGACCACGGCCGGGACCCTGCGCGCCGAGCTCCTGGAGCTCGCGGGCGACCCCGGCTGGGGCGTCTGGTACGTCAGCACCGACCTGCCCGCCTCCGACGAGGACTTCGGCGTCAAGCACATCGTCGTCCGCGACACCGAGGGCGGGATCTACTCCCGGCTGGACCTGAGCTGAGCACTCGGGCGCGGGGGCCGGCCCTTTCCGGCCGGCTCCCGCGCCCCGCCGCTCCCCCGGTACCGGACGGCCCGGGAACGCGCCGTCGCGGGTTGTCCGGTCCCCGACAGGCTCGCCCGGCGGACGGCTCCGCGCACCGGAAAGATCGTGGAGCCGGAGCCCCGGCGGATGACCTCACGGAACGCGCGGCCGGCCGGGCGGGGAAGGTGCGAGGGGACGCCCGCCCGCCGTGGCCCGGAGTCCGCGGGGACGCCGAGTCGGAGCGGGATCGAGACCATCAAGCCCTACCGCCCGCCGGAATAGGGCCCATACTGGAATCACGATGAGTAAATCCTCCGCGCCCCGGCGCCACCTGCCCACCAGCCCCTTCGCTGCACCCGTCGTCCCCGTGGCCAAGGAGTTCAGCCTCGGAGACCGCGTCTCCCACGACCAGTACGGCCTGGGCACGATCGTCGGCGTCGAAGAGGGCATCGCGATGCTCGTCGACTTCGGCGCCCGCCAGGTCCGCGTCCTGAGCCCCTACACCCGGATGGACCGGCTCTGACGCGCATCCTCTGAACACCTCCGGCCCGCGGCAACCCCGTAACAGGTTGCCCGGGCTGTGGTGTGCCCGGGGCCTGTCGTGACTCAGCCCTGGGTCGGGGCGGGCGACTTTCCGGCCAGCACGTCCTTCAGGCGGTTCGTACCCGCTTCGACTGCCTGTTCAGTGGACTGGTGTTCGGTTCCCGAGAGGCCGCCGTTGGTGAGGGACAGGGCGCTGTCGCCGACCCGCACCGCCGCGAAGTCGAGCGTCAGGGTCTCGGGGTCGCCCTCCAGCTCGCCGCTCATCGTCACCCGGAAGCCCTGGCGGGCGTCCCCCACATCGGGCAGACCGGTCGAGACGACCTGGACCGTCTGCCGGTCGCCCTCGCCGTTGACCGCCGTGAACTGGTCACAGATGTCCGGCAGCGTCTCCAGCCACTTCAGCCGCGTGTCCAGGGCGCTCTTCCCGTACGAGGCGACCTCGTAGCGCATCTGGGCGTCGTTGTCGCTGTCGTCGAAGCCGGTGACGGCGCCGGCCCCCTGCGGCTTGCCCAGCAGGTCCTCCGTGTACAGGCCGTCCAGCAGCTTCTGGCACTCCTCGGCGTCGCCCTTGTCGGTGACGAAGGCCGACGCGTCGACCTTGCTCTTGAGCAGCGCGTCGCGCCAGGCCGCCACGCCCTTCGACTCGTCCCACTGCGACCCCAGGTCGGAGTTGGTGATCAGTGCCGCCCGTGCCTCGGCCTTCGTGAGCGCGCGCACGGAAGGGGAGGGCGAGGCCGACGCGGCGCCGGGCTCCTCGGCGACGGGAGAGGCCGGGACCGTGGAGGCGGGGGACGCGGGGGAGTCCGTGCGGCCGGAGCCGCCGCCGTCACCTCCGCCGTTCGAGCAGGCGGCCGTCGAGAGCAGCATCCCCGCGGTCAGGGCGGAGGCGAGGAGACAGGACGGACGGATCATGCGAGGGCCTCCCGAGGACGGTCCCGAGGACGGGCTGTGTCCCTCCACGCCACCACCGGCCACGGTCCCCCACCAGCGCACCGGGCCGTCCGGGTGAGTGCGGCGGCGGATGTCACCGGGCAGGTGCCGGGTGCCCGGGTCGGCACCGGCGGGGATCTGCCAGAGTGGAAGGTGATGCACGCGCCCCAGGGAAGCACCATGAGCCCCACCGACCGGTTCGAAGACGACGACTACCCCGCCTACACGATGGGACGTGCGGCCGAGCTGATCGGCGCCACCCCCGCGTTCCTGCGGGCCGTCGGGGAGGCCGGGCTGATCACACCGCTCCGTTCCGAGGGCGGCCACCGGCGGTACTCCCGCAACCAGCTCAGGATCGCCGCCCGCGCCCGGGACCTCGTCGACCAGGGCACGCCCGTCGAGGCCGCCTGCAGAATCGTCACGCTGGAGGACAGCCTCGACGAGGCTCTGCGGATCAACGAGGAGCTGCGCGGCTCCACACCGCAGGGCGCGTGAAGGGGACGGCAGAGGCCCTCTGGCGGCGTTTTCCCGACGGGGCCCGGATATCTGCTCCGGCCGGTACAGAATTTGGTGCACGGGCCCACGAGGTTTTGATATTCCCCGCGCCGGAGTGAGATAGTGCGCCCGCTTCGGGACGGTCGACGTGCTACTGTCGATTTCAGTTGCAGTTGTGGTTCCCAAAGTTTTTACCGGTGCATTCCGGTTGGGGCAATCATTGCGGCGACGCAGGTCCACACAGTGTGGACCTTCGAGCTTTGCCCCGAAGGAGATTTGACATGGCTACTGGCACCGTGAAGTGGTTCAACGCGGAAAAGGGCTTCGGCTTCATCGAGCAGGACGGCGGCGGCGCCGACGTCTTCGCTCACTACTCGAACATCGCCACCTCTGGCTTCCGTGAGCTCCAGGAAGGCCAGAAGGTTACCTTCGACGTCACGCAGGGCCAGAAGGGCCCGCAGGCGGAGAACATCGTCCCCGCCTAGTCAGGGACACCGGACGGCCGGCGTCCGCACCTCAGGGTGCGGGCACCGGCCGTTCGTTTTTTTGCGGTCATGGAAATTGCGATGAATTTTCGGTGCCCGTTCCCATTTTCGGCGGCGTCAAACCTGGATCGCCGGCTTGATCGCCGTGAAGGAATCGCCGGGCACACGCCGCTAAGGCACCGCTAACGCACCGCCAGGACCGCGCGTACGGTCTTGCCGCCGAAGCCCGTACTGACGATCTCCAGGCTGTGGGCGAGCTGCTGGACCATGGCCAGGCCCCGGCCGTTTTCCGATTCCGTGTCCAGCGCGCCGATCCGCGGTCGTCCGGGACTGTCGTCGTGCACCTCGACGGTCACCCGCCCGTGCCCCAGTTGCAGCCGCAGCCGGCAGCCGCTGCGGCCGTGCCGCACGGCGTTGGCGACGAGCTCCGAGGCGATCAGTGTGGCGTCGTCCACCTGGTCCGCGGTCGGCGACGCGAGCCGTGGCCGTGGCCGGGTCAAGAACGCCGTCGTCAGCTTGCGGGCCCTGCCCGCCGAGACGGCCGTACGCGGCAGTGTGTACTCCACGCGGGCGGTCGGCCGGACGGTGCGCTGGTGCGCACGCATGACTGACACCTCTCTTCCCCCTCCAGGACAACCGGCACCCGGCCGACGGCTCCGTCCCCGTCGACCGGGACCCCGCGCGAAACGGTGCGCGGCCGGTCCTGCCCTCGGGTGATGCCCCACCCGAACGGCCCGCAACCAACGACCTGCGTCACAAAGCCGCCAAGAGAGGTCCGAGGGCGCTCAACGGCCGCTTCAGCGACCGGAGTCCAGCAGGCGGAAGTCGTCGTAGTCGAAGCCGGGCGCCACCACGCAGCTGACCAGAACCTCCTCGTCGCCGGCCGGCCGGGCGGACTGCCAGACGCCGCCGGGGACGAGGACCTGAGGGCGCTCCCCCGCCTCGACACGCGGGCCGAGCCGGACGACCTGCGGGGTGGACTGGGGGCTGGTCCCGTCGCCGCCGAGCAGCACGTCGAGGGGGCCGCCCCGGTGCCACAGCCAGAGTTCGTCCGAACGGACGGTGTGCCAGGCGGAGGTGTCACCGGGCGTGAGAAGGAAGTAGATGGCGGAGGCGGCGGCGCGCGGTCCGGGGTAGCCGTCGGGCAGGAAGGCCTGCGGCGCCGTCCAGGTCTCGACGAACCAGCCGCCCTCCGGGTGGGGGTGCATGCCCAGGGCGGCGGCCAGGTCCGGGATTTCGGTCTCAGGAGAGGTCACCCCCTGCCTCTATCACGTGGGCGAAAGGGGGTTCAACCAACTCCCGGTGGACACGCGTGGATGTCTGACAGGGTGTGGTCCATGGCGACCCTTCACAGAAAGCTGCTCGGTCTGCTTCCCCGCGTAGGGGTGCAGGTGCTGGATCTCGGATCGGGAGCCGCGGTGGTCTACCGGCGCGGAGTGCGCAGACGGGTCGCCCTGGGCAAGGGCGCCGATCTGGTGCTGCGGGGGCGGACGGCGGCCTGGAAGCAGGTGCCGCTCGGCGGCACCGGTGCCCGGCTCCTGCTCGACGAGAAGGAGACGGCGGCCGACGAACGCAAGTTCCAGCTCTCGGCCGCTTCCTATCTCTGCGGGCAGCACGTCACGGCGCTGCTGGACAGGTACGAGGTGAACTGCGTCTTCGACGTGGGCGCCAACTCCGGCCAGTACGGACGTCAGTTGCGCCGCCTCGGCTACACCGGCCGCATCGTCTCGTTCGAGCCGACGGCGGAGGCCTTCGGAAAGCTCCGGCAGGCGGCCGAGGGAGACCCCGACTGGCAGGTGCACCGGATCGGTCTCGGCCGCGAGGACACCACCCAGTCCATTCATGTGGGCTGGAACACCATGAACTCCCTTCTTCCGCCCAGCGATTACGGCAAGGACCGCTACAAGCGCTTCGCCAAGACCCGTACCGAGGACATCGAAGTCCGGCGTCTCGACGGGATGATGGACACGGCCCTCGCCGGGATCGACGACCCCCGCCCCTATCTGAAGATGGACACCCAGGGCTACGACCTGGAGGTGTTCGCGGGCGCCGGGGACCGTGCGGAGGACTTCGTCGGGATGCAGTCGGAGGTCGCGACACTGCGGCTGTACGAGGGCAGTCCCCGCATGGGCGAGGCCATAGCCGTGTACGAGGAGCGCGGCTTCGAGATCACCGGCATGTACCCGGTGTCACGGGAGGAGGCGACCGGCCGGGTGGTGGAGTTCGACTGCGTGATGGTCCGCGCGACGGCGGTCCCGGCGGGCGAGTAGGCGTCCCGGGGCCTGTCCCGTGTCTCCGGCCGGTCCGCCGGAGGCGCTTGGCCCACCGGAGGCGCGCTTGGTCCGCCGGAGGCGCTAAGCCGGATAGGCGTGCGTCTGGGCCGCCTTCACCGTGGCCCAGACGGCGGAGCCGGCGTGCAGGCCGAGTTCCGCCGCGGCGACCGTCGTCAGGTCGGCGGCGAGCGGGAGTTCGCCGGACAGGGCCACACGGATCTGGTCGCCGTGCGTCTCCAGACCCGCGACGCGGCACTGCCACAGGTTGCGGGCGCTGGAGCCGGTGGGGCGGTCGCGGTGGAGGGTCACGGCGCCCGGCGGGAACGCCACGAACACGGGCCCGTCCAGCCGCTCGGTCGTGGTGATCGCCGGGCCCGCCTCCAGCCGTACGGTGTGCCCCTCGGCCTCGCCCCGGTAGAGGTTGAGCCCGACCAGCCGGGCGATGTAGTCGGTGCGCGGCCTGCGGGCGATGTCCGACGGCCCGCCCTCCTGGACCACCCGCCCGTCCTCGACGACCACGAGCCGGTCGGCCAGCACCATCGCGTCCAGCGGATCGTGCGTCACGAGGACGGCGACGGCCTCGAAGTCGGCCAGATGGTGCCGGAGCTGGGCCCGCACGTCCAGCCGCGTACGGGCGTCGAGCGCGGCGAGCGGTTCGTCGAGCAGCAGCAGCCGGGGGCGGGTGGCGAGGGCGCGGGCGACGGCGACGCGCTGCGCCTGTCCGCCGGAGAGCCGGCGCGGCCTGGTCCCGGCGAACTCGGCGAGGCCCATGCGCTCCAGCCACGCGGCGGCCTGGATCCGGGCCTCCGCCTTGGGCAGGCCCTGGCAGCGCGGTCCGAAGGCGACGTTGTCGAGCGCGGACAGATGCGGGAAGAGCAGGTAGTCCTGGAAGACCACGCCGACCGGGCGGGACTCCGGCGGCGTACGGTCCAGACGGGCGCCGTCCAGCCACAGCCGGCCGCCCTCGGACAGCGGGGTGAGCCCGGCCAGCGCGCGCAGCGCGGTCGTCTTGCCCGCGCCGTTCGGACCGAGCAGCGCGACGACGTCACCGGGGGCGGCGGACAGTGCGATGTCGAGGTGGAACGAGCCGCGCCGGACGACGAGCCGGGCGTCGAGGCCCTTGCCGGACGGCGCGGCCGCCGCTTTCGGGTTCGCCTCGGTCATGACGCGATCACCTCACCCTCGTACGCACGGCGTCCGTCGTACGCGTACCTGTGTCCGTGTCCGCACCTGTGTCCGCGCCTGTGCGCGTGCCGGTGTCCGTGTCCGTGTCCGTGTCCGTCATGAGGCAGCCGTCATCCAGCGGTCGCGCAGTCCGGCGAGAACCGCGATCGACACCAGGAGCAGGACCAGACTCAGGGCGATCGCGGCGTCGGGGTCGCTCTGCAGGGCCAGATAGACGGCCAGCGGCATGGTCTGGGTACGGCCCGGGAAATTGCCCGCGAAGGTGATCGTCGCGCCGAACTCGCCGAGGGCGCGGGCCCAGGCCAGCACCGAGCCGGCGGCGATGCCCGGCGCGATGAGGGGCAGGGTGACCCGGCGGAACGCGGTGAAGCGGGAGGCGCCGAGGGTCATGGCGGCCTCCTCGTACCGCGGGTCGGCCGCCCGCAGGGTGCCTTCCACGCTGATCACCAGGAAGGGCATCGCCACGAAGGCCTCGGCCACGACCACCCCGGCCGTCGTGAACGGCAGCGTGATCCCGAACCAGGAGTCGAGCAGTTTCCCGACGACGCCGTTGCGGCCGAGGGCCAGCAGCAGCGCGACACCGCCGACCACCGGGGGCAGCACGAGGGGCAGGGTGACCAGGGCCCGGACGAGTCCGCGGCCGGGGAACTCCGTGCGCGCCAGCAGCCAGGCGAGCGGCACCCCGAGCACCAGGCTCACCGCGGTGGCCGCCGTGGCCGAGAACAGGGACAGCTGGAGGGCCTGCCACACCTCGGGCTTGGACAGCTGTTCCGGCATGCTGCGCCAGGGCGCCCGTACGAGCAGCGCGACCAGCGGGAGGAGCAGGAACACGAGCCCGACGAGGGCGGGCAGCAGCAGGGGAAGCGGGGCCCCGCCCCGCATCCGGCCCGGTGTCCGGCCGCGCCCGCGCCGCGGCCCACCGGCGAGGGTGTCGGCCGGGGCGCCGGACGGGTCGGGCGGGGTCACGGAATCACTCACGGCTTCAGGAGACGGGGTGCGGCGCGTCCGTTTCAAGGGGCGCGCCGCACGGGAGAGGCGCCGTGCGGCGGGCGCCGGGACACGGTCGGGCGGGGACGGCCGGGGTCAGGACGTGGGCTTCAGGAAGCCGGCCTCCGTCAGCACCTTCTGGCCCTCCGGGGACCGCACCAGCTCGATGAACGCCTTGGCCGCGTCGGTGTTGGGCGCGTCCTTGAGCAGGGCGATCGGGTAGTCGTTGACGGCCTCGGCGGACTCGGGGAACTCCACGCCCTCCACCTTGTCACCCGCGGCCTTCACGTCGGTCTTGTACACGACCGCCGCGTCGGCCTCCTTCAGCTCCACCTTGGTCAGGGCGCTCTTGACGTCCTGCTCGTAGGAGACGGGGGTGAGCTTCAGCTTGCTCGCGTCCAGCGCCTTCTGGGCGGCGGCGCCGCACGGCACGGTCCTGTCGCACAGGACGACCTTGAGGCCGGACTTGGTGAGGTCCTTCAGGGAGGAGATCCTGTCCGGGTTGCCGGGCAGGGTGGCGATCTCCAGCTGGTTGCGCACGAAGGTGGCGGGGGCGGTCGCCGCGTCGCCCTTGTCGGTCACGATGGCCATCGTCTTGGGGCTGGCCGCGGCGAAGACGTCCGCGGGCGCGCCGCCCGTGATGCTCGCGGCGAGGCTGTCGCTGCCGCCGAAGCTGAAGGTGACCTCGGTGCCCGGGTGGGCCTTCTCGAACTGCTCGCCGAGGGCCGTGAAGCTCTCCTTGAGGGAGGCGGCGGCGAACACGGTCACCGTGCCGGAGAGCTTCGGCGAGGAGGACGTCGAGGCCGATCCCTTCGCCTTCTCCGCCGCGTCGGACGAGTCGGAGGAGGAGCAGGCGCTCAGGGCCAGCAGCGCGGCGGCACCGATGCCGGCCACCCGCAGGGGCCGGGTGGTGCGGCGGGTCCGGCGCGTGGATCGGGTCGTCACGGATCTACTCCCTCGAAGACTCTGAGGCTCGCTGAAGCCTCCGTCGTGATCCCAGGTCCTGGGCCCACGTTCTGCCATGGCCTGATCATACTTCCGCATATGCGAGCTGTAAGTCTCCTGTCGCATCGCATGAGCTGTGCCCAATGGCTTCGGATGTACGCATGTGCGTTTGCCTCGGGCCGCCCGCGGGGTACCGTCCACCGGGAGGTGCTGTCCAGTGAGCCAGTCCCTGACACAGCCGACGCCGCCGGCTCCCCCGCTCGCGGAACTCGCTCTGACCGGTGACCTCGCCCGGCCCGCCCTGCTGACCGTGCCGGACCTGCTCGCCTGGCCCCAGCGTCATGTGCGGGTCGCCTTCGAGTGCGCCACCAGCGGGGTGCGGCACCACGGATTCGAGGGCCCGCTGCTGCACGACGTGCTGCGGGACGCCGGTCCCCGCTTCGATCCGTCCCGTCGCAAGGACCGGCTGCGCTTCCTCATCGCGGTGGCGGGCGCGGACGGTCACCACGCACTGCTCACCTGGGCCGAGATCGACCCCGACTTCGCGGACGCTCCGGTGCTGCTCGCGGTCGGCGTCGACGGCACCCCGCTGGACCGGGCGGGACCGCAGCTGGTCCTGCCGCAGGACCGGTGCGGGGCCCGGCACATCAGCGGTGTCGACGGCATCCGGGTGGACGGCCGTTATCCGTCCTGGCCGGCCGGTGCGCCCGGCTGATCCTGATACCCCGGCTGACCGTCGGCGGCCCGCGACCGGCGGCTGACGACCGGCGACCGGCGATCGGCGATCGGCGATCGGCGATCGCCGGCTGACGGTAGGTCAGGCGCGGTCGATGTGCACGTTGGTCGACTTGACCCTGGCCGTGGCCTCCACGCCGACCTCCAGGCCCAGTTCCTCCACGGCCTCCCGGGTCAGCAGGGAGACCAGCCGGTGGGGTCCCGCCTGGATCTCCACCTGGGCCGCGACATCGCCGAGCTTGACGGCGGTGACGATGCCGGGGAAGGCGTTGCGCACGGACGTGTGGGACGTGACGCCCTCCTCGCCACCGGCTCCGGCCAGTTCCACCGAGAACGCGGCGAGGTCGCGGCCCTCGATGAGGCGCCGTCCGCCCTCGTCCCGGTGGGTGGCCACGCGCCCGGCGTCCGCCCAGCGACGGGCGGTGTCGGGGCTCACGCCGAGGAGCCGGGCGGCCTGGCCGATGGTGTAGGACTGCATACGCGCGACGATAGGCAGCCGGTCCTCGCACCTGCAAGCCGGACTCCCCGGAGGGCGCCGGCCGTCCCGGGGCAGGGCGAAGGGCCCCGCCCCGGACCGTCGCCGCCGTCAGTCGAGCCTCGGCTGTCCCGTGCGCTCGACCAGGATGTGCCTCGCCCAGAACTTCCCGAAGGCCTTCTTGAGTACCGGCTCGGCCGCCGCCCGGTCGTCGACGCCGAAGACCACATGGCCACTGCCGTCGAGGCCCACCATGTACAGCTCGAACCGGCCGTCCCAGCGGTCCATGTCGTCGCCGACCCGGTCGACCATGGCGTTGAGCTGCCGCCGGGTGACGTCCGAGTCGTGGATCCGCACCTTCACCCCCTTCTCCGCGTGACCGCAGACGTCCGCGTCGAACGCCTTGGACGGGATGCGGTACACGGTCACGGTGTTCCTGCGCTCGTCGACCGACACGCTGGTGAAGACGCTCCTGTAGCGGGACGCGCCCTGCTTGTCGATGTAGATCGCCACCCTGAGCAGGGAGGATTCCCTACCGGGCAGACTGTGCGTCGGCTTGGTGCCGACGCACACGGTCGTGCGCTCCGCGACGGGCGTCTCCTTGACTCCCGCGCCGCCGCTCGACCCCTGAACCGCCACGAGCGCCACGGCACTTGCCGCCACGACGCCGCCGGTCGCCCTGATCCCGCTCCGCCTGTTCATGTGATCCTCCCCGTCCGCCATCCGGTGGTACGGGGACGCGCCGGACGCCGCATACGTTCAGCGGGAACCGCACGGCCGATCCGCCCCTCCTACCAGTCGTACGCCCCCGAACGGCTCGGAGAGGAGCCTTCGTTGGCCCGTCAGCTGTCCCGCCGCAGGTTCATCGTCCACACCCTGGCCGCGTCCACCCTGACCGTCGCCGCGCCGCTCGGCTGCGACACCTCCCCGGCGGAGGGCGCCGAGCCCACCGCGGGGCCTTCCGGCGTCCTGGTGACCGGCACCGACGACGAGATGCTGGTCCTGGAGGTCACCGCGGCCAACAAGGTCGTCGTCCGGCTGCCGCGGGTCGAGGTCGGCCAGGGCATCACCACCGCGGTCGCCATGATGATCGCCGAGGAACTGGACGCCCGGCTCGCCGACGTCGAGATCCCGCTCGCCGAGGCCCGGAGGAGCGGCAACCAGTTCACCGGCGGCTCGAACTCCGTCGGTTCGCTGTACGGGCCCGCCCGCGCGCTGGCCGCCACCGCGCGCGCCAGACTGGTGACCGCCGCGTCCCGGCGCTGGCACGTGCCCCCGAAGGCGCTGCGCACGCGGGACACCATGGTCGTGGCGCCCGACGGCCGCACGGCCACCTTCGGATCGCTGACCGCGGCCGCCGCCCGGATCCACCGGCCCGCCGTGTCCACCGACCCCAAGCCGGCCTCCCGGCACCGGGTGATCGGGCGGCCGACGTCCCGGATCGACGCGCGGGACATCGTGACCGGCCGGGCGAAGTACACCGGCGACCTGACGGTGGCCGGGGCGAAACCGACCGTGGTGGCCCGGCCGCCGACGCTCGGCGGGAAGGTCCGCTCGCTCGACGACCGGGCGGCCCGCGCGCTGCCCGGTGTCCACGCGGTCGT
This sequence comes from Streptomyces sp. NPDC002698, assembly GCF_042888945.1. Lineage (NCBI taxonomy): Bacteria > Bacillati > Actinomycetota > Actinomycetes > Kitasatosporales > Streptomycetaceae > Streptomyces > Streptomyces sp. NPDC002698. The sequence continues at coordinate 314,251 of NZ_JBIAQM010000006.1, read as the reverse complement.
CAGGATCGAGGGCGGTGTCGCCGTCGTGGCGGACACCTTCCACCACGCCTTCGAGGCCCGGGACGCCCTGCGGATCACCTGGTCGCCCGGCCCGCTCGCCGCACTGTCCGACGCGGCCGTACGGGCCAGGCTGCGGGCCGCCGTCCCGCCGCTCGGCACGCCGCCGCTCGGCACCCGGCAGGTGGGCGGCGAGTTCGAGTTCGCCTTCGTCGGGCACGCCCCGATGGAGGTGCTGACCGCGGTCGCGGACGTACGGGAGCACAGTGCCGAGATCTGGTTCTCCTCCCAGACGCCGATGGACGCGCGCGACACGATCGCCTCGGTGACCGGGCTCCCCGCGTCGAAGGTCCGGGTCCATGTCCTGCGCGGCGGAGGCTCGTTCGGGCGGCGGCTCACCCACGACGCCGCCGTCGAGGCCGCCCTCGTCTCCAAGGCGGCCCGCCGTCCGGTGAAGCTGATGTGGAGCCGCGCGGACGACATGCGGCACGGCCGGATGCGCCCGGCCAGTCACCACCGCATCCGGGCCAGCCACGCGGGCGGCCGGGTGGTGGCGTTCACGCACATGACGGCGTCGGTGAGCGAGTCGTACGAGAAGCCGGGTGCCACCGCGCAGGGCGGTGTCACCACCACGGGCGCCCGGGCCGCCGGCCCGCTGCCCAGCGACAGCGGCCTCTACGACTTCGGCCGTGTCTCCGGGGATTCGGGCTCGGTGGGCCTCGCGATGCCGCTGGGCGCCTGGCGGTCGGTGGACTCCGGGACCATGCGGACCGCGGAGGAGATCGTCGTCGACGACATCGCGCGGGCCCTCGGACAGGACCCGGTCGCCTTCCGGCGTACGACGCTGCGCGGCAAGGCGGTCAGGGCCGTGCTCGACCGGGCGGCGGAGGCCGGGCACTGGGGCCGGAGCATGCCGGCCGGACAGGCCCAGGGCATGGCCGTGCACGAGGAGTACGGCTCCTGCGTGGCCTGTCTCGTCGAGATCGACGTCCGTGACCCGAAGAACCCGCGGGTCACCAAGGTCGTGATGGCCGCCGACGTCGGAACGGCCGTCAACCCGCGCGGACTCGAGGCCCAGCTCATGGGCACCGCGGTCGACGGCATCTCCACCGTGCTCACGGCCGGCCTGCACCTCGACGCGGGCGCCGTCCGCGAGGGCAGCTTCGCCGACTTCCGCTGGGCCCGTCAGCGGAACGCCCCGCTGCGCTTCGAGGCGCACATCATGCCTTCCGGAGGGGAGCCCGGAGGGGCCGGTGAACTCGGTGTCCCCGCGGCGGCCGGAGCGGTGGCCAACGCCTACGCCCGTGCGACGGGAACCCGTCCCCGCCGTTTCCCGATCGATTTCTGAGACCTCGTTCCGAGGCCTCTTCCCGAGGCTTCTTCCCGACCTGCTTCCGAGACCCGTCAGAGGTGCGAGTACCGATGCCGCTATGGAGAGAGTGCTGATGCCGTCCTACTCCTTCGTCCTCAACGGGGGACAGGTCACCGTCGAGGCACCGGCGGACATGCCGCTGCTGTGGGTGCTGCGCGACCTGCTGGATGTGACCGGGCCCAAGTACGGCTGCGGTGTCGGGGTCTGCCGGGCCTGCACCAGCCATCTCGACGGTGCGGAGATCCAGCCCTGTGTCGTCCCGGTCGCGGACTGCGCGGACCGCGAGGTCACCACCATCGAGGGCCTCGCCGACGGCGACCGCCTGCATCCCGTGCAGCAGGCCTGGCTCGACTGCGACGTCTCCCAGTGCGGTTTCTGCCAGCCCGGCCAGATCATGGCCGCCGCGGCCCTGCTCGAGAAGACGGCGCACCCCACGGACGCCGAGATCGACCGTATCGAGAACGTGTGCCGCTGCGGCACCTACTCCCGTATCCGCGAGGCGATCAAGAAGGCTTCCGCGCACGGCGGTTGAGTGCGCCGCGCGCGGGACGGGGGCGGGATCGCGGCCGTACGCGACGGCCGTGATCCCGCGGGGAGCGATCCGGCCGGGGTCAGCGGCCGCGGCCCCCGGTGGCCGCGTAGGCGCGCAGGAACAGCGCCTCGACATGGGCCATGTGCTCGATCTCGGCCGGGTCGACGCTCTCGTTGGGCGCGTGGATGAGGCACTTGGGTTCCTCCACGCCCATGAGGATGATCTCGGCGCGGGGGTAGGTCTCGGCGAGGACGTTGCACAGCGGGATGGAGCCGCCCTGGCCGAGGAAGGCCATGGGCCTGCCGTAGACCTCGTGCACGGCGCGGCCGAGCGCCGCGTAGGCGGGGCCGTCGGTGGCCGCTCTGAAGGGGGCGCCGGCGCTCTCGTCCTCGATTCCGACCCGGACGCCCCAGGGCGCGGCCCCGGTGAGGTGCCGGGTGAGGGCCGCGCGGGCCGCCGCCGGGTCCGTGCCGGGCGGGATCCGCAGGCTCACCCGGGCCCGTGCGGTGGGCGGTACGGCGGCGGCGGAGCCGACCACCGGGGGGCAGTCGATGCCGAGGACGGTGACGGCGGGGCGGGCCCACAGCCGGTCGGCGACCGTGCCGGTCCCGGTGAGACGGACGCCGTCCAGGACGCCGGCGTCGGCGCGGAACCGCTCCTCGTCGTAGCCGGCGCCCTCCCACTCGCCCTCGCAGTCGAGTCCGTCGACGCGAGTGGCGCCGGTGGCCGGGTCGCGCAGGGTGGAGAGCATCTGGACCAGCGCGGCGAGCGCGTCCGGGGCGGGGCCGCCGAACATGCCCGAGTGCACCTCTCCGGCGAGCGTGTCGACGGTGACGACGATGTTGGCGAGGCCGCGCAGGGTGACGGTGGCGGTGCCCGTGCCGACCTCCGCGTTGCCGGTGTCGCACACCAGCAGCGCGTCGGCGAGGAACTGCTCCGGGTGCTGGGCCACGTAACTCTCCAGCCCGCCCGTGCCCTGCTCCTCCGACCCCTCGGCGACGAACTTCAGGCCGACCGGGATGTCGTCGCCGAGCGCCCGCAGGGCGGTCAGGTGCATCACGATGTTGCCCTTGCAGTCCGCCGTGCCGCGCCCGTACCAGCGGCCGTCGCGTTCGGTGAGGGCGAAGGGCGGTGTGGTCCAGGCGTCGTCGTCCAGCGGCGGCTGCACGTCGTAGTGGCAGTAGAGCAGGACGGTGGGGGCGCCGGGGGGCGGCGGGCGGTGGCCGATGACCGCGTGGCTCCCGTCGGGCGTCTCGGCGAGGTGGACGTCCCGGAGCCCCGCCTCGGTGAAGGCGTCCGCCACCCACTGCGCGGCCCGGTGGCATTCCTCGGGCGGGTACTGGCGCGGGTCGGCGACGGACGGGATCGCGACCAGCTCGGCCAGGTCCGCCCTGGCCCGCCCCATCAACCCGGTGATCTTCTCGGCGAGTCCGGACACGGTCACCGCCTCACCGTGTCGTCGGTCTTCAGGTCGTCGAGCTTGTCCTGGATCTTGTCCAGCTTCTCGGGGCAGTAGACCTCGATGATCGTGGCCTCCGCCCGGAGGGCCCTGCCGTCTCCGATGACGGGCCGCTGCCCGACGAACGCGGCTCCGTTGGACACGTTGATCTTCCACAGCGCCGACTTGAGGGCGCTGGCCGGATCGTCGCAGACCAGGCCGCCGTCGGTGCCCAGGAGGCTCGCGACCAACTCGGTGTCCGGGCGCGGCAGTCCGGCCTCCACCGCGGCGTCGGCGAGCTGGTTGGCCTTGCTCACGGCCTTGTTGTTCGTCGTGATGGCCGAGTAGCGCACGAGCCCGGCCACGACGAGACCGAGCAGCACGACGATCGCGCCGTAGTAGATCCACTTGTGCTCGGATGCGAACCGGGTGGGACTCATGCCCCCGCCTCCTCCTCGCGAGCGGCGTCCGACTGCCAGCCGGGCTTGCGGAACTTCAGGAACGCCCAGGGGATCAGCAGGCCGAGGACGCCGAGACCGGAGCCGATGATGATGACGTACAGCAGGACGCTGTTGCTGCCGAACTGCGAGGGCGGCACGAAACCGATGACCATGGCCGCGGCCGAGGCCAGGAAACCGACGACGCACACCAGTGTGAGCGCAGGGACGCGGTAGCCGCGCGGGTGGTCGGCCTGGTTCTTCCGCAGCCGGATCGCCGCGACGAACATCAGCAGGTAGACGATGAGGTACACCTGCGTGGTGATCGTCGAGAAGATCCAGTACACGTTGGAGACGTTCGGGATGAACGCGTAGCCCAGCGCGATCACCGTGGTCACGACGCCCTGGGTCACCAGGATGTTCTGCTGGATGCCGAACCGGTTCAACTGCTGCAGGAACGGGGGCAGATAGCCCTCGCTGCGGGAGATCTCCAGAAGGCCCTTGGAGGGTCCGGCGAGCCAGGTCAGCATGCCGGCCAGCGACGCGGAGATCAGCATGACCGCCGCGATCGGGGTCATCCAGCCGATGTCGAAGTACGAGAAGAACGCGTCGAACGCCTGCATGACACCGGCGGTGAGGCTGGTCTGGTCGGCGGGCACCACCCAGCTGATGGCCAGTGCGGGAAGGATGAAGATCAGCAGCACCAGGCCCATCGCCAGGAACATCGACTTCGGGTATTCCTTCGCCGGGTCCTTCAGCGACGACACGTGGACGGCGTTCATCTCCATGCCGGAGTACGAGAGGAAGTTGTTGACGATCAGCACGAGACTGGCGAGGCCCGTCCAGGCCGGCAGCAGATGACTGGCCGTCATGGGTGCCGCCGAGGGGTTGCCCTGGGCCAGGAAGACCATGCCGAGCACGACGAGGATCGTGCCGGGTACCAGGGTGCCGATGACCAGGCCCCAACTGGACAGTCCCGCCAGGGCCTTGGTGCCGCGCGAGGAGACCCAGACGCCGGTCCAGTACAGGACCACGATGACGATCGCCGTGTAGAGGCCGCTGGAGGCCAGGGCCGGGTCGATGATGTACGCGATGGTGCTCGCCACGAAGGCCAGCAGGCTCGGGTAGTAGAAGATCGTCATCGCGAACTGGCACCACACGGCGAGGAATCCGAGCGGCTTGGACAGTCCCTCGCTCACCCAGCGGTAGACACCGCCGTTCCAGCCCGAGGCCAGCTCCGCCGAGACCAGGGCGGTCGGCAGCAGGAACACGATCGCCGGGACCAGGTAGAGGAACACGCAGGCAAGGCCGTACACCGCCATCGTGGGGGCGGCCCGCAGACTCGCGACCGAGGCGGTCGTCATGAGCGCCAGCGTCAGCCAGGTGAGTCTCGGCGCCGCCGGAGCCGTGGCCCGGGCGGCCCGCGCCGTCTCCCGTGGCGCGTCCGCGGGCATGTCCATCGAGCTCATCGGACGCCTCCCTGTTCCCGTGTCGAAGCGATGGGGCCAGCCTCCGTGCGGGTGACCGGCACCGCGCGGTGGGTGGCCCGTGCGGGTGAGTGGTACCGCGCGGTGGGTGGCCCGTGCGGGTGAGTGGCACCGCGCGGCGGGTGGCCTGTCCGGGTGAGCGGCGGTGCCGATCGGGGGCCGGCGTCGTACGAATCACCCGGACGGGTGCTGGTCCCGCACCGGTTCCGGCGCCGTCTCGCCCGTCCGGGGCAACGGGGGTCCGCCGGCGACGGCGCTCTCCCGCCCCGGCCGGGGCGGGGCCCGGTTCCCGCCGGGCACTGGTGTACGTCACCGTGGCCGTGCAGTCCCTGGCCACCAAGGCGATCGGCGAGACGGGCGGAACGTTCGTCGCGGCGGCCGTCCTGGCCGCCGTCGCGACCCGGCTCGCCCTGCGCCCGGACCGGCCGCCCCGGCTCGTGCTGCTCCTGCCCGGCTTCTTCACCCTCACCGTCGGCTCCCTCGGCATGCGGGGGCTGACCACCCTGGCCGGCGGCCATGTCATCGAGGGCTTCCGCGACCTGCTGAAACTCGTCACGATCGTCACCGCCATCGCCGTCGGCCTGGTCCTCGGAGCGGTCCTCGCCCAGCCGGCGGTCACCAGCCCGTCAGCAGAAGGTGGTTGAGGAGCAGGGCCGACGCGGCCTGGGCGACGAGCCAGGCACGGGGGCGGGGGAGGAACGCGCCCGCCGCCAGCATCCACAGCGCGAACGGCAGCCAGATGCGTTCGGTCTCCGCCTTGCTCATGCCGGAGAGGTCGGCGACGAGCAGGGCCGACAGCGCCCCGATGACGAGGACGGCGAGCCGCGGGGCGGTGCCCGGGGCGGGGCGGAGGGGAGCGGGGCGAAGGGCGGGGCGAACGCCCGTGCCGGCCACGCCGGACACCGGCTCCGCGCCCGGCGCCGTGCCGGGGAGGCGTTCCCGCCCGGTTCCGGGACGGTGTTCCCGCGCGGTGCGCCCCCGGGGGACGAGGCCCGCCCCGATGCGCAGGGCCGCCGCTCCGGCCCTGCGCAGTCCCGCCGCGGTCGCCGGTCCCGTGATGAGCACCGTGCAGGCGAGATTCGCCCAGACCCAGTAGCCGTACGGCCGGATGCCGCCCGCACCTTCGTAGTAGCGGGTGACCAACAGGCGATAGGCCTCCCACCAGTTGAAGCCGAGCAGGGTGAACACCAGCGGTACGACGGTGAGTCCGGCCAGGACGTACGGCAGCGGGCGGAGCCGGGACCGGCGTCCGAGCAGCAGAACGGCGCCGGCGATCACGGCGATCAGGGTCAGGCCGTACGAGAGATACGCGGTGAGCCCGAGGAGGAGACCGGAGGCGAGGCCGGCCGTCCGCGGCCGGCGCCCCGTGACCGCGAGGGCCAGCAGGGCGAGGGCCCAGGCCGCGACGGCCGCGAAGTACCCGTCCGCCGATGTGCCCATCCACACGGCTGCCGGGGCGAGGGCGAGGAAGGGCGCGGCGCGTCGCGCGAGCGCCTCCCCGGCCAGGGCGCGCACGGTGACGAGCACCGCGACCCCGGCCGTCGCGCCGACGGTGATGCACCAGACGCCCGCCCAGGCCCCGCCGCCCAGTCCGACGCGGTCGAGGAGGACGAAGGTGAGGGTGGCGGCCGGAGGATGTCCGGCGATGTGCGCGGGCCAGTGGTCGGGGGAGTGCAACAGGATGTGGTGGGTGAAGTCCCGCAGGGCGGCCGGGATGTCGTGGAAGCGGTCGACCGGGGAGATGACCTGGAGGTACTCGTACCGCGTGGTGAGGCGCCGGGCCACGCCCCGCTCCCAGCCGTCGACCAGCGCGAGGGAGAACGTCCACACCGTCGTCGTGCCCCACACGGCCGCGAGCAGCTTGTGCCAGGGCAGCCGGGCGGCGAGGAGGGGACCGTAGGCCACGACCGCGACGGCCACGGCGACCGAGGCCGCGGTGCCGGGTCCGGCATGCGGTCCCCAGTGCCCGTACAACGGCGCGGCGCTGACGAACAGCGTGCCGTCGCGGTGCTCGATGACGTAGCCGACGACGGCCGCCGTCAGCACGAGCAGGGCCGCGGCCAGAGCGGCGGCCAGGTCGCTCAGGACGGCCCGGGGCCGGTCGCTCAGCAGGGCCCGGGAGAGCCTGGGGTCCCGGGCCCTGTCCCGGGCCCGGCCGAGAGCCGGTGGCAGGCGCCGGGGAACGGCCGGGGGAGGGGCCGTGGGAAGAACCCCGGAAGGGTCTTCGGGGCGGGCGCGGGACGGATCGCGCGGCAGGTCGCGGGGGAGATCGCGGTTCACCCTCGCACGCTAGGCCGGGAGGCCCCGGTGGCAGGGGCCACTGAGGTGGACGTCAGAGTTTCGTCATGGTTTGAGAACCCGTTCGGGGGGTGCCCCAGGCCTACGGTCGGGGCATGCCACGGTCTCCCTCGTCCCCCGCGTTCTGGCGCAGCCCGCTGCGCGGCCCCTGGTTCACCTCCGTGCTGGGAGTCGTGCTGCTCGTCGGGATCACGGTGCTGTTCGTGACCGGACTCCTGTCGTACGCGGCCTACAACCCGGACCTCTCGCCGGTGAACGACAAGACCCCGGACAAGGGGATCCTCGGGTTCTACCTCTTCTCCTGGCCGACCGGCCCGGTCTGGCTGTACCGCCTCACCCAGGGTGTCCACGTCACGCTCGGCATCGCGCTGATCCCCGTCCTGCTGGCGAAGCTGTGGTCGGTCGTGCCGAGACTGTTCGCGCTGCCCCCGGCACGCTCGGTCGCGCACGCCCTGGAACGGCTCTCGCTGCTCCTTCTGGTGGGCGGCGCGCTCTTCGAGTTCACCACCGGTGTGCTCAACATCCAGCTCGACTACGTCTTCCCCGGCTCCTTCTACACCCTGCACTTCTACGGGGCCTGGGTGTTCATCGCGGCGTTCGTCGCGCACGCGGTCCTGCGGGTGCCGGCGGCTCTGCGCAATCTGCGCCGCATGCGCGCTCCCGGCCCGCCGCCCGAGCCGCCGGGCTCGGCGCCCGGCACGGGTGAACCGCCGCGTCCCGAGGACGAGCTGGTGTCGCCGGACCCGCTGCCGCCCACGGTCTCGCGGCGCGGGGCCCTCGGATTCGTCGGGGGCGGAGCTCTGCTGCTGACCGCCACCACGGCGGGCCAGGGCTTCGACGGGCCGCTGCGCGACACGGCGCTGCTGGCTCCGCACGGCGGCGCCGAACCGGGCTCGGGACCGGGTGGCTTCCAGATCAACAAGACCGCCGCGTCCCGCGGTGTCACCGCCGCCGAGACCGGTGAGGAGGCCTGGCGCCTGGTCGTCACGGGGAAGGGCCGGACGGTCCGGCTGAGCCGCGCCGACCTCCGGCGGCTCCCCCTGCACAGTGCCGCGTTGCCCATCGCCTGCGTGGAGGGCTGGTCGACGTCCGACCAGTGGTGGCGGGGTGTGCGGCTGCGGGACCTGGCGGCGCTCGTCGGCCACGAGGCGGACGCGGCCCCCGATGTGCTCGTGGAGTCGCTCCAGCGGCACGGAGCGTTCCGGGTGGCCGCCCTGCGGGACAACCAGGTGCGTGATCCGCGTTCCCTGCTCGCGCTGTTCGTCAACGGCGAGGACCTGACCCCCGATCACGGCTATCCGGCGCGGGTCATCGTTCCGGCCGCGCCCGGCGTGCTGAACACCAAGTGGGTGGCCCGGATGACGTTCGGAGACCTGTGATGCGAAGCCCGGAACCGGGAAGCCCGGAACCCGGAGGCCAAGAACCCGGAGGCCAAGAACCGGGAAGCCCAGAACCGGGAAACTCTGAACCCGGAGGCCCAGAACCGCGACGGCCCGCGCCGCGACGGCGGTTGGAGGCGCGGCTCGCGGCGGCGCGTCGGCGTCCCGGCCGCGACCTGATCGGCAGCCCCTTCCAACTGCTGCTGTTCGCTTGCTCGTTCGCGTTGGCGGGCTACGCCGGGGTGCGGCTCCTCGCGGCCGACTGGTCCCGGGTGGCCCTCTGGTTCGTGGGCGCGGCGGTGCTGCACGACCTGGTGCTCGTGCCGCTGTACGCCGTCGCGGACCGGGCCGTCTCGAAGACGCTCGACGCGAGGGGCCACCGGGACCTGACGATGTACGTCCGTGTTCCGGCGGCTCTCTCCGGTCTCCTGCTGCTGGTGTGGTTCCCGCTGATCAGCGGGCAGGTCGCCGACCGCTACCGGTCGGCGACCGCCCTGCCGGCCGACGGGTTCGCGGCCCGCTGGCTGCTGATCACGGCGGCGCTGTTCGCCGGGTCCGCGCTGCTGCTCGCCCTGCGGTCCCTCCGGGCCTCCCGCCGGGGCCCGCTGCGCAGGGCCACGAAGGACCGTCCGCCCGCCGCCCACTGAGCGTCGGCGCGCCATCCGGCACGCGCCGCGTGCCGGAGCAGGGCCGGGGTGCCGAGCCGGGCCCACGGGAAGGCGGCCCGGTCGCCGGCCGTGCCCCGGCCGTCGGCCCCGCCCGCGTTCCCGCTCCCGGCCGCGCCGCTGTCGGTGCTGTCGGTGTCGTCGGTGTCGTCGGGGTGCGCGGCGCGGACGATGCGGACGTCGACGCGTTCGTCGATGTCCGCGCCCGCCACGGTCTCGGCGATCAGCAGGCCGCCCGGGGCCAGGAGTTCGGCCGTACGGCGCAGGAGGGCGGCAGGGTCGCCGCCGATGCCGATGTTGCCGTCGACGAGGAGGACGGTGCCCCAGCGGCCCTCCGAGGGCAACGGCTCGAAGACCGACCGGTGCAGCGCCCGGCCGCCGAGCCGTACCGCGCGGGTCACGGCGGCCTCGCTGACGTCGATGCCGAGCGAGGGCCTGCCGCGTGCCGCGAGTTCCGCGACCAGACGCCCGGGACCGCACCCCACGTCGAGCACGGCGCCCTCGCAGCACGCGAGCACCTGGAGGTCCACGGCGTCGGCGCGAGCGCACCAGCGCTCCACGTCCAGGGGAAGGATCCAGCCGTCCGTCCGCCGCAGGAACAGCGGCCCCCGGCCGGCGCCCAGCGCCTCCGCGTAGGGATCGGCGGCCCATGAGCGCGCGGCCCGCCCGGACAGGGCCCCTGTTCCGGGTCCCCCGCCGCTTCCGTTCCCGCTTCCGTTCCTGTTTCCGTTCCCGCTTCCGTTCCCGGGCAGGGTTCCGGTCCCCGCCGCGGCCCCTGTCTCGACCCGCGCGCCCGTCCGGGCTCCCGTCCCGGTGCCGCTCCCGGTACCCGGGACGGGTACGGAGCTCGGTGCGGCGCCGGCGCCCCGAGAGGCTGTCCTCCCCACGCCGCTCATCGCCCGGCCCCCCGCCGCCCGGAGACGGGGCCGGTGTCCCTGCCTCCGGTGCCCGTTCCGGCGGCCCGCACGGTCTTGAGCCCGGCGACGAAACCCTCGTTCCATCCGGTCGCCGGCCCCGAGGTCCGGTCCGGGGTCCGGCCCGCGGTCCGTCCGGGAACCTGCCCCGGGACCGGAGCGGTCGCCGTCCTGAGCCTGCCCAGCTCCGCCGCGAAGACCCCCGCGGGCGCGGCCGCCGCGACCGCCGTCGCGTCCGCGGCCGTGTCGACGTCCCGCAGACGGGGCAGATCCCGCACCCGCAGCCCGGCTCCGACGAGACGTGACCGTTGCGCGGCCCCCGTGGTGCTCGTCGACATCGGGACGCCCCGCAGGAGCTCCGGGCAGGGTTCGGCGAGCCCCAGCGCCCAGAAGCCGCCGTCGTCGGCCGGCCCGAAGTACGCGTCGCAGTCCGCGAAGTCCACCGTGAGGAGGGCGGGTGTCACCTGGGGCGTGTCCATGCCGATGAGCAGCGCGGGCCCGTCGCAGCCCGCGAACGCCGCGGCCAGCCGCTCGTCCAGACCGCCCGCGCACTGTCGTACGACGTCGAGGCCGGCCGGAAGCCAGGGGCCGGGCTCCCCGTCGAGCACGAGGACCCGGCGCCGCGCGGGCGTCGCCGCCACCGCTCGCAGGGTGTCCACGAGGGCCGCCTCGGCCAGCGCGGCCGCTTCCCCGGGGGTGAAGGGCGGGGTGAGCCGGGTCTTCACCCGTCCGGGACGCGGTTCCTTGGCGATGACGAGCAGGGTGACGCTCACTGGACGGTTCCTCCTCGGGACGGTGCGGGAGCGGACGCCGGAGGCGGCGCCGTGACCTGGGCTCCGGCCGGCACGCCGGCCGGCACTTCGGGCCGTGCCTCGGCCTGGTCCTCGGGCCGTGCCTCGGCCCGGGCCTCGGGCCGCGCCTCGGTCCGGGCACCGCCGGAGGACGGGACCGGGTCGTGCGCCCGGGCGGGCGGGGGCGGTTCGGCCAGGACGCGGCGCATGTCCCGTACCGCGTGCCAGGTGCCGCGCCAGGTGCCGGTGACCTTGGAGACGCCGGTGCGCGCCAGATACGGCACGTCGTGCTCGGCGACGCGCCAGCCGGCGTCGGCGGCGCGGACGACCATCTGGAGCGGGTAGCCGCTGCGCCGGTCGGTGAGCCCGAGGCCGAGCAGTGCCTCGCGGCGGGCCGCGCGCAGCGGCCCGAGGTCGTGCAGGCGCAGGCCGGTGCGGCGCCGGAGCATCCTGGCCAGGGCGATGTTGCCCGCACGGGCGTGCACGGGCCAGGCGCCGCGCTCCTGGGGCCGGCGCCGGCCGAGCACGAGGTCGGACTCAGCGGCCCGTACCTCGGCGACGAACGGCAGGAGCAGGGCCGGGTCGAGGGAACCGTCGCAGTCGCAGAAGCAGACGATGTCGGCGGTCGCCGCGGTCAGCCCGGCGTGGCAGGCGGCACCGAACCCCCGGCGCTCCTCGCGCACGACGGTGGCGCCCAGCGCGCGGGCCAGCTCCGCGGAGCCGTCCGTGGAGCCGTTGTCCACGACCAGCGCGCGCCAGCCGGGCGGGATCCGGGAGAGCACCCAGGGCAGGGCGCCGGCCTCGTTCAGACAGGGAAGGACCACGTCGACGTCCGGGTCCGGTACGGGAAAGGTCGTCACGGCCTTCACCTTACGAACGCGAAAGGGATATACCGGACTTCATGTCCTTACGAAACTCGGACGTCGGCGCCGACGAGCCACGCCGGACCCGGCCCGGTGCGACGCTGGATCCATGCATCGAGCGCACGAATCCCCAGGTGCCGGACCTGCCCCGAGCGTGAACGGAAGCCCGGGGACGGCTCCGGACCCGCACCCGGGCCCCGGCGCGCTTCCTTCTCCGGAACCCGCCCCGCGTCCCCTTCCGGCGTCCGCGCCCGACTCCCCTCCGGCCTCCGTTCCGGCCTCCGCGGCGGCCACCCGTGTGCTCGTCGTGGACGACGACCCGACCGTGGCCGAGGTCGTCTCCGGGTACCTCGAACGCGCCGGGTATCTCGTGGACCGGGCGGCGGACGGCGCCGTCGCACTCGCTCGCGCCGCCGCGCACCGGCCCGACCTGGTGGTGCTCGACCTGATGCTGCCGGGCATCGACGGCCTGGAGGTGTGCCGCCGGCTGCGTGCCCAGGGGCCCGTGCCGGTCATCATGCTCACCGCGCGCGGCGACGAGGACGACCGGATCCTCGGCCTGGAGGTCGGCGCCGACGACTACGTGACCAAGCCGTTCAGCCCGCGGGAACTGGTCCTGCGGGTCGAGTCGGTGCTCCGCAGGACCCGGCCGGTACCCGCCGCGCGCCCGCTGCGCGCCGCCGGTCTCGCCGTCGATCCGTCGGCCCGCCGCGCCACCAAGAACGGGACCGAACTCGCCCTCACCCTGCGTGAGTTCGATCTCCTGGCGTTCTTCCTGAAGCACCCCGGCCGCGCGTACGCCCGCGAGGACCTGATGCGCGAGGTGTGGGGCTGGGACTTCGGTGACCTGTCGACGGTCACCGTCCACGTCCGCAGACTGCGCGGCAAGGTCGAGGACGATCCCGCGCGGCCTCGCCTGATCCAGACGGTGTGGGGCGTGGGCTACCGCTTCGACGACACGGAGGCGACGGCCGGGCAGACCGGGGCGACCGGGGCGGCCCGGTCTGCCGGACGGGAACATCCCGTGACCGAGAAGGAGACCGGCGCGTGAACGACATACTGGTCATGGCCCTGTTCGCCTTCCTGGGCGCCGCCGCGGCGGGCCTGCTCGGCGCGGGCGCGCTCCGGCTCCTGCGGCGCCGTTCGCTCACCGCGTCCCTCACGGTCGTCGCCGCCGTCGCCGTCTGCGCCGTGCTCGCGGGAACGCTGGCGGTGGCGTGGGCGATGTTCCTGTCCCCGCACGACCTGAGCGTGGTCACGACGGTCATCACCATGGCGGCCGTCGTCTCGCTGGCCACCGCGTTGCTCCTGGGCCGCTGGGTCGTGGCCGGCAGCAGGGCGCTGACCCTCGCCGCCCGCTCCTTCGGCGACGGCGGCGACTTCGCGGCTCCCGAGGGCCCGACGACCGCCGAACTCTCCGCGCTCAGCCGTGAACTGGCGGACACCAGCCGCAAACTGGCCGAGTCCCGCGACCGCGAAAGGGCGCTCGAGACCTCGCGCCGCGAACTCGTGGCCTGGATCTCGCACGACCTGCGCACCCCGCTCGCCGGGCTGCGCGCGATGTCCGAGGCCCTGGAGGACGGTGTGGCCGCGGACCCGAACCGCTATCTGCGCCAGATGCGTACGGAGGTGGAACGCCTCGACGGCATGGTCGGAGACCTCTTCGAACTCTCCCGGATCCACGCGGGCGCCCTCGCCCTCTCCCCCTCCCGCGTCTCCGTGTACGACCTCGTCGGTGACGCCCTCGCCGGAGCGGACCCGCTGGCACGCGAGTACGGGGTGCGCCTGGTCGGGAACCGTGTCGAGCAGGTGCCGGTCGAGGTGGACGGCAAGGAGATGAGCCGGGTGCTCGGCAACCTCCTCGTCAACGCGATCCGCCGTACGCCCGCCGACGGCACGGTCGCGGTCGCCGCCGAACGCTCGGCCGCGGGCGTCGTCCTGTCCGTCACCGATGGCTGCGGCGGCATCCCGGAGGAGGACATCCCACGGGTCTTCGACACCGGCTGGCGCGGGACCCACGCCCGTACACCACCCGCCGGAGCCGGCCTCGGCCTCGCCATCGTCCGCGGCATCGTGGAGGCGCACCGGGGCATGGCCGCCGTCCACAACGTCCCCGGCGGCTGCCGTTTCGAGGTCACCCTCCCGATGGCGGGGGTGTGAGAGAAGCCCCGGCCTTCCGTCCGGGCCGTCCACCCTCCAAGGCCCTGGGCCTTCCGTCCGGGGCGTTCACCCTCCGAGGCCCTGGGCCTTCCGGCCGGGGTGGTTGTCCGAGGCCCCGGCCCGTGTCCCGGCCGCCGAAAGCGCCCTATGCGCCGCGCAACGGCGCCGTCGCGAACTCCCGCATCCCCTCGGTGAATCCGACCTCCGCCTTCCAGCCCAGATCGGCCCGCAGCCGGGCCGAGTCCGCGGTGATGTGCCGTACGTCCCCCAGCCGGTACTCCCCGGTCACGACCGGCTCGGGGCCCCCGTACGCGTCCGACAGCGCCCGCGCCATCTCGCCGACCGTACGAGGCTCGCCGCTGCCGGTGTTGTAGACGGCGAGCGCGCCGTTCGGCGAACCCGCCTCCAGGGCAGCCGTGTTGGCGGCTGCCACGTCCCGCACGTGGACGAAGTCCCGCCGCTGTCCGCCGTCCTCGAAGACGCGCGGGGCCTCACCGCGGGCGAGCGCGGAACGGAAGAAGGAGGCGACGCCCGCGTACGGGGTGTCGCGGGGCATCCCGGGTCCGTAGACGTTGTGATAGCGCAGCGACACCGCGGTGCCGCCCGTGGAACGGGCCCACGCCGCCGCGAGGTGCTCCTGGGCCAGCTTGGTCGTCGCGTACACATTGCGCGGGTCGACCGGCGCGTCCTCACCCACCAGGCCCGGCGTCAGCTCCTCACCGCAGCGCGGGCAGAGCGGCTCGAAGCGCCCCGCGTCCAGATCGGCGACGGCACGCGGCCCCGGCCGGACCACCCCGTGCCGCTCACACGCGTACCGCCCCTCTCCGTACACGACCATCGACCCGGCGAGCACGAGCCGCCGTACCCCCGCGTCCGCCATCCCGGTGAGCAGCACGGCCGTGCCGAGGTCGTTGCGCGACACGTACTCGACGGCGTCGCCGAACCCGGTGCCGAGACCCACCATCGCGGCCTGGTGGCACACCGCGTCCACGCCGTCCAGCGCCCCCGCGACGGCCTCGGCGTCCCGCACGTCGAAGCCGTCCCGCAGGTCGAACACGACCGCCTCGTGGCCTCGCGCACGCAGGGCCGCGACGATCCGACCTCCGATGAACCCGGCCCCGCCGGTGACCAGTACACGCATGGAACGCACGCTAGGACCGCCGCCGTGTCCGGCGACAGCACCACGCCCACCACGTCACCGCACCGTAAGACCCGGGACACCGTCGCGCGTGCTCACATACGCAGCAGCCGCTGGGCGATCTCGCGGTACTGCCGCAGCGCGTGGCGCAGTTCCTCGCCCTGGGTCTCGGGGTCCTGGCCGTGCCAGGCCGCGTGGAGGTCGCTGCGCCGTTCCGTGAGGGCGCTCATGAGGTGGGCGGCGACCTCGTCGAACGCGGTCTCGGCTTCTTCCAGGGCTTCCAGCGGGTTGTGCGCGAACGTGTTGAGCGCGTGGTTCAGCCGCTGGGTGACGTCGGCCCGCTCGTCCGCCCCGAGCAGCGGTTCCGGGCCGGGCGTACGACGTCCGGCGGAACCGGGCCGCCCCTCCGGAGGCTGTTGGGCGCGTGTCTGGTCGTACATCATGGTCGGCCGCTTCCTGTACGTCGTACCGGCGCGGGGCGCGTCGGGGAGTTCGGGGGCGACGACCGGACCGGACGTTCCGGGAGGTCATCGCCAAGACGTGTTCAGCCGGCGCTGGATCCCTCCCGTTCCGCCTGGGCGGCGCGCCGGTACTCGGCGTTGATGCGCTGGGCGTCCTCGAGCTGGTCCTCGAGGATGACGATGCGACAAGCGGCCTCGATCGGGGTCCCCCGGTCGACGAGTTCCCGCGCGCGGGCGGCGATCCTCAGCTGGTAGCGGGAGTAGCGGCGGTGGCCGCCCTCCGAGCGGAGCGGAGTGATCAGCCGGGCCTCACCGATGGCCCGGAGGAATCCGGGCGTCGTGCCGAGCATCTCGGCGGCCCTGCCCATCGTGTACGCGGGATAGTCGTCGTCGTCGAGACGACCACTGAGTGGAGTGTCCGCTGTCATTTCACCTCGTCGTGGCACGCGTCGAGGGGCCCCGCTGCCGTACGGCACCAGGGCCCCGAAGGAAATTGAACACCATCTGCCGGCTCCGCTGCGGAGCCGACCTTCTGTTTCCGCTACCGGGCCCGTCTGAGGGGCGGATGAGCGGGGATCGTGTATGCCGTGACCGGAAACCACCGTCCATTCCGGGTTTTTGCGGTATCGGCCGTGTTGCTCCGGTGCCGCGCGATCCTGATGGCGTCTGCTTCCTCCGTCCTTGGCTCGGTGTCGATCACTCGCCGGACCGGGAGCGTTCTCCTCCGGACCGACGCTGTCTGTACAAGAAACCCTAATCACGCCACAGCTCGATGTCTACTGTGACAAAGACAGGTTTCGCGACGCGCGGGGATCGGATTTTCCGTGGCGCGCGGCGATCGCCGCGGTGGACGGTCCGTATGCGGAATCGAGATCATCCCGCGTCCTTCTCTCCGCAACTGCCGGGCGGTCCCGTGCTGTCCTGGGGGACAGAATCCGCGGCCGGGCGAGCGACGGCCGTATGCCGTGGTCACGCATGTCGTGGCCATGACTTCGCTGGTCGGGAAGGCCGGGACGGCCGGTGGGAGCCGGCCGGGCGAGGTCGTCGAGAACGAGGATGGGACATGTCGGGTCTCAGACGTACGTCGGCGCTGGCGCTGGCGGGCGGGATCATGCTGCTGACGGGGTGCCAGGACCCGGCGGGCACGGGCTCCGCCGCGGACACCCCCACTTCCTCCGCGGCCGCCTCGGCCGCGGAGGCCGTCCGGAAGGACACCCCGGCCGCCTCACCCTCGTCGAGTCCCGACGGCACGAGCGCCCCCTCGTCGAGTCCCGACGGCACGAGCGCCCCCTCGTCGAGTCCCGTCGGCACGAGCGCCCCCTCGCGCGGCTCGGCCACCGGCTCCCCCGAGCGGGCCACCGCCACCCCGGCCGGCCACGCGGCCACCGCCGTCGCGGGCTGCCGCAACCTGGCCGCCGGTGACGCGGTGAAGGCCGAGGTCACCCGGATGTACCGGCACGACGTCACCCACTTCCAGCACATCGAGCCGGTGCCGCACACGTTCTTCTACGGCCGGTGCGGAACCGTCCGCTACGCCGCCACGCGTTTCCAGCCGTTCGCGGGTGCCACGCAGGCGGAACTCGTGGGCATGCAGGACGAGGGAAGCGTCACCAAGTACTTCCGCGACTCGGGTGGCGGCTGGGTCTACATCGCGAGCGACGGCCTCCCCGCGGGTCCGCACGGCTGCGGCGACATCCCGGCGATTCCCGACGCCCTGGCCACCGCGTGGGGGAACTGCTCGTTCGCGCGCTGAACCGCCCGCCCTCCTCGCTCCCCGGATCCCGGCGCGCCCCGCCCGCGCGGGGCCGCCGGTTCTCACGGCGACGACGGCACCGGGAGCACGGTCGGGACCGTGGCCGGAGAGGCCGTCGCCCCGCGTGCGACGGCACCGAAGTCGACGTATCCGGTCCTCTCCGGCGCGGAGATGTGGCCGAGCTCGGTCCGGTTGGCGACCGTGGCCAGATCCCGTATCAGCGTGTTGCGGGTGCTGCTGCGCACCTGGGCGAGCTGCTGGAAGATCCTGCCGTGCTCCTCGCGCAGCAGGTTCGCGAACAACGTCCGGTACTCGCCGTCCTGAGTCACCGTCAGCTGCGCGAGCCGGCCCTGCCGCTGACCGCCCGCCCCGGCGGCGGGTACTGGCTGGCGGCGGCCGTCCCCGCGACCCTGGTGGCCCTGTTCCTCCTGATCGCGGCCACGGTGACGCACTCGCCCGCGCACGTACGCACCGGCCGGCATCCCCGCGATGGCCAGGGCCGTACCGGCTGATCCGCCGGTGGTCCGGGCCGCTCTCTGGGAGGAAGGCGGCCCGGACACGGGATCACTTCGAGACTGTCACCTTGAGCGGGGCCAGATCCGGGCCCGTCGGGCGGTGGCGGAGGCCGGTCAGAACAGGCCCTTGTACCCCTGCCAGCCGGTGGCGGTCTTCGTACGGCCGCCGAAGGAGCCCTTGCCGTTGCCGTCGTTGCGCCAGACGGTGCCGGCGGTGTCGCGGGAGACGAGGTCGGCCCGGCCGTCGCCGGTGACGTCGCCGACGCCCACGACCACGTCGTACGACGAACCCCAGTCGTCGAAGACCTTCACGCGGGCCTTGAACGTGCCGGTCGCCGTGCCGCCGTAGCGCCACAGCTCGTTCGACCTGTCCTGGGCCAGCAGGTCACCGTGACCGTCGCCGTCGAGGTCACCCGCGCCCACGACCTTCTTGTACCCCGTCCACTTGGACGCGACCTTCACCCGGGCAGAGAACGTGCCCGAGCCGGTCGCCTTGTAGAGGTAGACGTCGCCGGTCGAGGACTGGCGGGCGATCAGGTCGGCCCGGCCGTCGCCGCTGACGTCCCCGGGCGAGGTCAGCACGTCGTACTGGTTCCAGCCCGCGCCCAGCGAGGTGTACGTGGTGGACGGCGTCACCGCCGCCCCGCACGCGGGCCGGTAGGCGCGCAGCGAGCCGCTGCCGAACCGTACGAGCATGTCGTTGCAGCGGTCACCGCTCAGGTCGCCGAAGGGCACCGCCTTCACCGTGGTCGGCCACCCGGAGCCCGTTACCTTGCCGGTGAACGTTCCCTTGCCCGTCCCGTACTGGTACGTCAGGCCGCCCGAGCCGTTGAGCGTCACCAGCTCGCCGAAGCCGTCCGACCCGACGAAGTCGCGGCGGACCGCGGCGGCTCCGGTGACCTTGACCGAACCCGTCCTCGTCAGTGCCGCGCCCTGTCCGTCCGCGGGGGTGACGGTCAGCTTCCAGGTGTAGGCGCCGTTGGGCACCAGCCGGCCGGAGCCGTCCTTGCCGTTCCAGGCCGGGTCCACCACACCGCGGGCCGGACCTCCGGAGAGCGTGCGCACGGCCGCACCGGCCTTGTCGCCGATCTCGAGCTTCCAGGAGGCCGCGGGCTTGTTCAGCCACCACTTCGGGCTCCACTGCGTGGCGCCGCCCTTGACGTCGGCCGAGGCGGCGACGGTGGCGTCGCGCTGGACGAGCGCGGAGACGGGGACATCGCTGGAGGTCAGACGGACGCTGTTGTCGGAGCGGAGCTGGGCGATCACACCGGTGTACGGGTCGACGTCCCAGGCGTTGCCCTCGAACGCCCCGGCGGTGTGCGCCACGGGAGTCCCGCCGCGCACGTCGATCACCTTGAGCTGTCCGGACGCGACCGTCGCGACGAAGCCGTCGCCGAGCTGCGCCTGCTCCCAGTCGCCGCCCGACACCAGCGTCAGATTTTGCTTGGTGACGGTGTCGTAGACGCCCTGGCCCTCCGAGTCGAGCACGCAGTTCCACAGCAGCCACCGGCCGACCGCCTGGAAGTCGTTCAGCAGGCAGCCGCGCCCGAACCACACCGGCTCGCCCTGCTTCCCGGTCGGCAGGTCGTAGGGGACCACGCTGTCGTTGCCGGACATCACCCAGGCGGTGGTGCCCCAGATCGCCCGCACGCTCTCCGTCGTGGTGAACACCGTGTGTCCGGAGTCGACGTCGACGATCCGGGTCTCGGCCACCCCGTTGCTGTCGTACGGCCTGTTCAGGGCGGCGAAGCGGCCGTTCGCGGCGGCCGCGGTCTGATAGCTGCGGGAGCTGTCGATCCGGGTGCCGGGCAGCGACTGGCCGGCCCCGAGGAGCTGGGGCTGCTGGGCGGTGTTCGTGCCGTAGCCGGAGATGACGGTGCGGCCGTCGCCGGTGTCGAGGAGACGAGGACGGCCCTCCGCGTAGTTCTCCATCGTGATGCGGCCGCGGGTGGTGCGCGTTCCCGCTGTGGGGGAGCCGGCCACCCCCGTCTCACGGGTGTGGAGATACGTCCAGTCGCCCACGGGGTCCAGCTCCGTGGTGGTCAGCCGCCCCTGGGAGAGGGTCAGCTGGGAGACCGTGTGGGCGGCCTTGCGGGGGTACGCGTCCGCGATCCGGCGCACGGTGACCCCGCCGCCCGCGGCGGCCTCGACGAGGGAGACGCCCCAGTGGTCCGTGTCGGCGCCGCCCGGTACGAGGAGCCCGCCGTCCGGAGTCGCCATGGCCCGCACCGACGTCCTGGCCATCAGCGTCCGCGGCGCGGAGCCGTCGAGGGGGACGGCCTCGACCCGCGAGACCGCGCGGTCGGTGCCGGACCTGCCCAGGGAGGAGTCGTACCGGGCCACGATCGCGGTGTCGCCGACCAGGCCCAGCACCTGCGAGACGTCGCCGACGCGCACGGTCCGCACGGTGGCGTCCGGGTTCTGGCGGGAGGCGACGTGCAGGACACCGTCGTAGCACCACACCAGGTGGGTGGGGCTGAGCGCGACCATGTCGTACCACGGCAGCACGTCGTACGGCAGGGCGGTGAAGCGCGCCTGCGCGACGTCGAGCCACCCGGTGACCTCGTCGTCGCCCTTGCGGTACCGCACCACCTGTCCGCGTGCGTCGCCCAGTCCGGCGGCGGACTGCGTGTAGACACCGGAGGGGACGCCTTCCACCGTGCGGTCGGAGACGGATCCGTCGTCGCGGGCGTCCAGCAGATGCCACCGGGAGTCACCGGGGGTTCCGGTCGTCGTGACGACGGTCGACCCGAGCGTGCTGAAGTAGAAGTGCCCGTCGGGCAGCGCGACCGTGCCGACCTGACCCGACGTCATGTTCCGCAGCGTCACGGTCCGGGCGGAGCTGTCGAAGCGGGCGACGACGTCCGAACCCGCGCCGGCACTCGTGACGCCGTACGCGTCCGTGCCCGAGGCGTCGACGACGGTGTCGACCCCGTCGTACGTCGTCCACAGCTGGCCGCGCCCCTCCTCGTACCGGAGGAATCCCGAGGGCCCCGCGCTGAGCAGGCCCGTCCGGGGAACCAGGGACGTGGTGGCCGGCACGACCACCTCTCCGGTGACCGGTTCACCCTGCGCGACGCCGGCCGTCAGCGGGCCGAGTCCGAGAGCGAGCGTGAAGGAGACAGCGGCGGCGGTGGCGCATCGTACGAGCGCGCGTCTGCCCATGCGGGACCTCTCCGGGAACGTGGCTGAAAGCGTGGAGAGACATGTGCGTGGGCCGTCGCACCGCAGGTCACAGACGTGCGGGCATAGGACGTTCGGACACCCCCCAAGCGAGTGGCCGGATCGTAGCATTTTACTTGCGCATGACCATTGCCCCGGCCGGGGAGCGGGCGGTGACCCGCCGTGGCACCGGGGCCTGTTGCGCGCGTCCGTGAATCGATCGGTGCCTGCCCGGACCGGTCCGGGCTTTTCTGAACCCGGCCGGGGATTTCGTGAACCGATCGGAGGGGCTCGTCCGATGAGGGGGTGAGCGCCGCTCCCGCGGAGCCCGAGCCCGAGAGTCCGAGCAAGGAGAAGACGGATGCTGCACATGGTGGACCCGACGTCCCTCGCGCTGATCGCCCTCGCGGGCTCCGTCTGGCTGTGGGGTCTGATCGACTGCGCCCGCACGCCCCGTGACCGCGTCCGCTTCCTGCCGAAGCTGCTGTGGCTGCTCCTCCTGCTCAACGGCACGGTCCTCGCCACCCTGGCCTGGGTTTACTTGGGCAGAAAGCCGGCAGCGAGCGCGGCGAAGGTCCCGGCCGGGCGGACCGGGTCCCTCGCCCAGGCGTAGTAGCGGAGGGGCGTGCGTACGAGACCGGCCGGCCGCGCCCGCCAGGGATCCCGCCGCCCGGCGGAAGGTCCTACTGGTAGAACCGCACGCCGCCGTTCGACCCGAGGGCGTTGAGTTCCAGCACGCCCCCGTCCGAGGTGACGTACACCGTGCCGGAGGTGAAGCCCCACTTGCCGGTCCCCACCGGCAGGCCCGCGACCGGGGTGGTGCGACCGGTGCGCGCGTCGATGGGGAATCGAGTACGTGATGGGCTTCAACCTCGACCGCCGGATGTACGACGTGCTCGACTGCATGCCGACCATCCCCGGCGCCGTGGGCGGCTTCCGCCGCTCGGCGCTGGAGCAGGCGGGCGGCATGAGCGACGACACGCTCGCCGAGGACACCGACGTGACCATGGCCCTGCACCGGGCCGGCTGGAAGGTCGTCCACGCCGAGAACGCCCGGGCCTGGACCGAGGCGCCCGTCAGCATGAAGCAGCTGTGGTCGCAGCGCTACCGCTGGAGCTACGGCACCATGCAGGCGATGTGGAAGCACCGGCACGCGGTGCTGGAACGCGGCGCGGCCGGCCGCTTCGGCCGGGTGGGCCTGCCGTTCGTCGCCCTGTTCATGGTGGTCACCCCGCTGCTCGCGCCCGCCATCGACATCGGCATGGTCTACGGCGTGGTCTTCGTCGACGCGTACAGGACCCTGGCCGCCTGGTTCGCGGTGATGACCCTCCAGGCCGTCTGCGCCTGGTGGTCCTTCCACCTCGACAAGGAGAAGGCGTGGCATCTGATCACGCTGCCGGCCCAGCAGGTGGTCTACCGGGTGCTCATGTACATGGTGCTGCTGCAGTCCACCATCACCGCGCTGACCGGGGGCCGGTTGCGCTGGCAGAAGCTGAAGCGCACCGGTGAGGTCGGGCTTGAGCACACGACGGGGGCGATGTCGTCATGAGCGGTGCGGAACGAGGTGCCTTCGGCGCCCGGAACTCCTACGACACCGTCGCCCTGCGGGTGATGGACCCCGTGGTGCCTCCCCCGCAGTTCGCCCCGCAGCCCGAGGAGGCCGCCCCCGCGCCCGCGCACAAGCCCGGCCGTGACCGCTACCTCGACCTGCTGCGGGCGCTCGCCCTGGTCCGCGTGGTGATCTACCACAACGTCAACTGGACCTGGCTGCCGATCGTCTTCCCCTCCATGGGTGTCATGTTCGCGCTGGCCGGGTCGTTGATGGCGCGGTCCCTCGACCGGCCGGCGCTGGGCGTGATCCGCGGCCGGTTGCGCCGTCTGCTGCCGCCGCTGTGGCTGTTCGGCGCAATCGTGGTGCCCCTGATGCTCCTGGAAGGCTGGAGGCCCGACGCCCATCACGCCAACTGGTGGTGGGGCGACCTGGCCTACTGGATCCTGCCGTTCAGCGAGCCGCCGTTCGGGGTCCCGCTGAACACCTTCGGCGGGCACCTGCCGAGTTCCTGGGCCGAACAGATCTGTGTGCCGCTGTGGTACCTGCGCGCCTACCTCTGGTACGTCCTGCTGTCGCCGCTCATGCTCAAAGCGATGCGGAAGCTGCCCTGGGTCACCCTGCTGGTGCCGCTGGCGCTCGCGTTCTTCATCAACTCCGGACTGGTCGACCAGTCCGGCCGGCTGATGGAGGCCGCCACCGACTTCACCACCTTCGGCTCCTGCTGGCTGCTCGGCATGGCCCACCAGGAGGGGCTGCTCCGCAGGATCCCGCAGTACATCGTGCCGTCCCTCGCGCCGCTGGTGCTCATGTTCGGCTACTGGTGGCTGATGCGGTCGCCGGTGGAGAACCCGCGGTTCGGGCACGATCTGGAGGCGGTGCCGGTCGCCCAGGCGATCTGGTCGTTCGGCGCGGTGCTGCTGCTGCTCCACCTGAGCCCGTCCTGGGAGCGGTGGCCCAAGCCGCTGGAGCGGTTCAACGGCGTGATCACCCTGCTCAACTCCCGTGCGGTCACCGTCTACCTGTGGCACGCCGTCGCGCTGGTGCTGACCGAACCGCTGCTCGACCCGCTGTGGAGCAACGACTTCATGTACGACCACGCCCGGTGGCTGCTGTCGAGCAAGTGGACCCCGCTGGTGGTCGCCGTTCCGCCGGTCTGCCTGGCGATCCTGCTCTTCGGCTGGATCGAGGACGTGGCCGCCAAGCGCCGCCCGCGGCTCTTCCCCTATCCCCGCCGCTCCAAGGGCCGCCGCCGCAGCAGCCGCTAGTGCCCCGACGTGCCCCGCACTTATCTGGTTCTTACATCTCGTGTAGCGTGCGCGCGTTCGATATCCCGCAAGATCCAGGAAGATCGCAGATGAGCGCTCCGACGCCCCCCGCCGCCCCGCAAGACCCCCAGCCCTCTCCGTTCCCGGAGCAGCCCGTACCCGGAGCCGCACCCGCGGCCCCCGCCCCCGCAAGGGAGAGCAAGCTGAAGAAGGTCCTCGGTGTTGTCGTCCTGATCGTCGTCGCCGTGGTGGTGAAGCTCGGTATCGGCTACGTCTTCGACTCCCCGGTGCGCGCGGAGGTCGGGGACTGCGTCAAGGTCACCGGCGCCGAGAACGACCCCGACGTGGAGACCAAGAGCTGCGACGACAAGGACGCCAACTACAAGGTCCTCAAGGTCGTCGAGAACACCTTCGACACCAACGCGTGCACGGTCGGCGAGGCCGCGCTCGCGCAGCAGTGGGACGCCGACAAGTTCGTCCTCTGCCTGGACCCCGTGAAGAAGTAGGACCCCTCGGCGGCCGACTCGGGCCGCCGGGATGAGAGCGCGAGCTCGATTCTCGAACCCGTTACGACGAAGAGGGCCCCGGACGACCGTTCCGGGGCCCTCTTCGTCACAACCGTTCGGCGTCCTGGGGTGTCTGATGTGGCGGAACACCTGGTTTCCCGCTGTTCGCCTGTACGTATCCGTCGCTTCACTGGGACGGTCGGACCAGCCTGGACATTCCCAACAGGAAATGAATTTTTTCTGTAGATCGGGTGTACAACTTTTTACCTTCTTTTCGAGTCGAACTGGCATATACGCCGAACTGGCGTACACAGGTCGCCCGTTCGGGCGAGCGTCTCGGAAGAGAAGGCCTGCCCATGATGATTCGTCGGTTGTGTGGAGTTCTACGCGTGCGCGGGGTGACCGACCTGCTCCTCGTGCTCCTGCTCGTCGCCGGTTTCGTCGCACTGCCGGGTTTCGCCCTGCTGCCGTCCCTGTGGGGCTTCATGGCGACGGCGGCCCTGACGTACGTGGTGGACGAGGTACTGCACACGCGCGCTCCGAGTTTCGTCCGCCGGCTGGCGGCGCTGCATCTCGATCGCACCATGCGGTTCGCGGTTCGCACGGTGATGCTGCTCGCGCTGGCCAGCCGGATGGGTGCGCCGGGCGTGTGGCTGGTCACCGCCCTCGCGGTCGTCAGCGGTCACTTCGCGATGATGATGCTCTATACGGCGGTGCACCACGCCATCCGACGGCGCCGGGTGCTGCCGCTGATGGTGCGCAACCTCGACCTGAGCGCGCTGCCGATACCCCCGCAGCCGCCCGCCGTCCTGTTCAGACGCCACTTGCGCAAACTCCTGCACCTGGACCTGCCGGCCCACGTCGGGCTCCTCGCCGCGCTCGCCGCCGGCACCTGGGAGCCGGCCTACGCGGGCTTCGCGCTCACCGTCGGTGTGACCGCGGCGGCTGTCCTCGCGCTGCTGGGTCAGTACCGCAGGGCGCGCCGGATGCCCGCACGGGACGAGGTGTTCGCCGAGGTCAACCGTCAACTGGAGGAGTACCGACCGGAGGTGGCGCTCTACTTCAGCTTCGCGGCCGTCTCCCGTGACTTCATGTACCAGGTCAACATGTGGATCGAGACGCTCGAGCAGCTCGACCTGCGTCCGGTGATCATCCTTCGCGAGAACGCCTCGTTCCGCTACCTGAGCCGTACCTGGATCCCGGTCGTCTGCGTACCGAAGGCCGACGACCTGGCCGAGCTCGAACTGTCAGACGTCCGGGTCGTGCTGTATCCCGGCAACGCGGGCAAGAACGTGCACATGCTCCGCGTGGCCGAGGCCAAGCACGTCTTCATCGGGCACGGCGACAGCGACAAGCTGGCCAGCAGCAACCGGGTCAGCAAGGTGTACGACGAGATCTGGGTGGCCGGCCGCGCGGGCCGGGACCGCTACCAGCGGGTGCGGCACGCGATCAGTGACAGCGCGATCGTGGAGGTGGGCCGCCCGCAGCTGTCCCCGATCCGGCTGCACGCCGAGCACGTCCCCGGTCCTGTGCCCGTCGTCCTCTACGCGCCCACCTGGGAAGGCTGGAGCGACGACGACTGCCACACCTCGCTGATCCCGATGGGTGTGCCCCTCATCGAAAAACTCCTGACGGAGAACGTACGGATCATCTACAAACCGCACCCGCTCACCGGCAAGCGCTCGGCCCGGGCGGCGGACGCCGACAAGACGATCCGCGAGCTGCTGCGCGCCGACAACGAGCGGCGTGACCCCGCGGAGGCGGCGGCCGCGGCCCTCGCCGTACGGCCCCGGCTGCAGGAGATCCGGGCCCGCCTCGACGAACTGGCGGGCCGGCTGCGCGGCGACGCCGCCGAGCAGATGCGTGAGGCCCGGGTGCCCGACCGCGCCGGCGCGGCCGAGTGGCAGGAACTGCGCGCCGAGTGGCACCGGATCTTCTGGGAGAGCCAGGGCACCCTTCGCCACAACGTGATCCTCGGCCAACTGCCCAACCTCTACGAGTGCTTCAACCAGGCGGACATGCTCGTCAGCGACGTCTCCTCGGTGGTCGCCGACTTCGTGGCCAGCCTCAAGCCGTACGTCCTCACCAACGCGCGCGACCTGCCCGACCACGAGTTCCGGGCCGCCTACACCACTGCGGGCGGCGCCTACCTCCTCGACCGCGAGTGCACCCGTCTCCCGGAGATCCTCGACTCGGTCCGCGCTCCGCACACCGACCCGATGGTCCTCGACCGCCGCACCCTGAAGGAGTACGTCCTGGGACTCGACCACCCCACCTCCATGGAGCGCTTCAACTCCGCCACCAATGCCCTGGCCGCGAAGGGAGAGGCGGAACGGGCCGAATCCGTGATGGAGGCGGACCGGGCCGAATCCGTGATGGAGGCGGACCGGGCCGTGACCGTGCTGTAGCGGCCTCGCACGGCCCGGGGGGCCCGGGCTGACGGGCTCACGCTCTTCGGCCCGACCCGAGCCGGCTAGGCGGTTTCGTCCGGAACACCGTGCGCGCCAGGAGGAGATGTCTGCCGGCCCGGCACGGGTGGCGCTGCCCAGCCGTGCCGGACGGCGTGACCGCCGAGCTGCATCCGGGTACGGACTCCGGCCATGTCCATGAGGTGGCGCAGGCGTCGGTGCAGCGTGCGCGGTGACAGGCCCAGCTGTGCGGCGATCGTCTGGTCGGTCAGGCCGGCCAGCAGGAGCGCGAGGATCCTGCGGTCGAGGTCGCCCGGGCCTTCCGCGCCGAGCTCCACGGTGGTTTCGGCCTCTGTGCCGGTACCCGACAGTTCGAGCGGGTGGGCGGTGCGCCATACCGTCTCGAACAGTGCGTCCAACGCGTCCAACAGGCCGCTGCGGTGCAGCAGTACGGCGCCGGGCTCTCCCGCCGGTGTGACCGCGAGCGGGACCAGGCCGAGCTCGGCGTCGGCCAGCACGAGTTTCATCGGCAGCTGGTCGGCGACACGCAGCTGGACACCGTTGCGCAGTGAGGCGATCGCATCGGTGATGATGCCCGGTTCTGCCAGCACGGCCCGGTCCAGCACCGCCCGGAAGTGCACGCCGCGGTCGATGGCCATGGGCTCGGCCGTGTTCTCTTCGGGCGGGACGGCGAGGAACGGCGCGGTGATGAAGCTGCGGACCTGCGTACGGGCCGCCTGCTGCACCTGGAGGAAGCGATGGCGGATGGCGTCGCGGCCCGTGACGACTTCGATCAGATCGTTGATGCTGTTGCCGGTCATCGCCGCCCGGTGCTCCTCGGCGAGGGTCACCAGCGCCTGCTCGGCCATCCGCAGCCCGTCCCGGCGCTGGCTGATGAGAGCGCCGAACGCCATGGCCGGCGGCGCGGCGGTGAACCGCTCGTCCGCCGACCTGATCACCAGTTCCCACTCGACCAGCCGGGACAAGGCCTTGTCGACGTGGGCCTGCGGTACGGCGAGCAGATCCGACAGCAGCGTCGCGGTGGAGTCCGGCCGTCCGACCAACGCCCGGTAGACCAGCTCGTCATCGGGTTCGAGGCCCAGAACATCCAGCATCGGCGACCGACCTCCTTCCACTTGCCGCAGCGGGGAGAGTATGTGCCAAGTCGGCGGACCCTGAGTAGTCCCTGCTGGGAGCAGGTGTGACAAGAAGGGCCCCGGGGAGGTGACTCCCCGGGGCCCGACAGCGCGGTTCATCGCAGGCCGTACGCCCGGACGATCTCGTTCTTGACGCTGTAGCCGCGGTCCGTCCCGGCGCTCGCGCGGACCGAGATGAAGCCGCCGGACTTCTTCGCCGTCCTGAACGAGCCCTGCCAGTAACCGCCGTCGCCCTTGGCCAAGGTCACCTTCCGCCAGGTGGCACCGTCGTCGTACGAGACGTCCAGCTTCACCGTGGTGACCTTGCCCGGCACGGTGCCGAGGCCCATCGACACCGGCTTGAGCGCGATCTTCTGGGTCGCATCGGCCTTCACGTCGCCGTGCAGGTCCGACTCCAGCCTGTAGTCCAGGTTCAGCACCGAGAACGGCTCGAAGAAGTCCGAGTCGACCGTGCCGGACCTGAACGTCCACTCGGAGTGGGTGCGCGTCGACAGCCGGAAGACGTCGCCGGGCCGCTCCGCGTCGAGGACGGCGCGGTAGGGCAGGTCGCCCGCCGGCACCTCCTGCCACTGCATGTCCGTGCTGTTCGGGTTGTCGTGGATCAGCGTGTCGCCCTGGAAGACCTGAAGGCGGGTCGGCGTCTCGCCCCAGTCCAGGAAGCCGCCCAGCCGCATGTTGTCGCTGGCGGAGGCCCACGCCTGCACGTTCCACGTCATGTAGTTCTGCCAGCGGGAGTTGTACACCCCGAAGGACTCGCTCTGGGCGGGCCGGGTCGCCGGAGCGAACCAGTCCAGACGGGTGGCGCTGCCCTTGGCATACGTGTTGTCGCCCGACACCATCACCCACGGCAGGTCTCCGTCGACGCCCTGAGCGTGGAACTCTCTCCAGTTCTGGCCCGGGGTCACCCATTCCGTGCGGGTGCCCGGGTGCCACTCGGCCTCGGGGAGGTTGAACGACGGGCTGAGGGTGAAGTCGGACCGGTAGCCCTCCGCCGACGTGCCGCCCGTGGCCGAGTAGTAGCGGGCGTCGATCCGGGCGAGGTCACGCTCGGCCGGCTGGTAGACCAGGGGCCGGTCCGGCACCCGGCCGGGGTAGTCCCGGGTCAGGTCGTAGACGAACGGTGTGTACTCGGTCTGCTTCACGGTCAGCTTGAAGTGGCCGGTCCTGGCCATCGCGACCAGGGCCTTGCCCTCGTCGCGGTGCACGGTGGCGACCGGGACGGCCGATTCACCGACGTACTCCATCAGGGCACCGACACCGTCGTTGACCACGATCAGTGCCTTCGCACCGGCCGCCGCCGCGGCCTCGGCGCGCTCCTGCGGCGAGACCTCGTCGCTGCGTTCGACGACGACGAGCTTGCCCTTGGCCCTGATCTTCTCGTACGCGGCCGCCGAGCCGTTGCCCGCGTAGACGGTGTCCAGCCTGTTCGTGACGGTGCCCAGCGCGCTGCCCGCCTGCACCAGGGCGCCGAAGCTGCGGTGACCACCCGCCGTGCTCAGGCTGAGCTGCGGTTCGCCCTTGCGCCAGCGGGTGGTCAGGATGAACTCGCCCTGCTTCATCGGCTCCGTCGGCGCGACGTAGACGTCGTCGTACGTCGGCGGCAGCACGTACGCGCTGCGGTAGTCCGTGTACGGGTCGAGGCCCTTGTAGTGGACGTTGAAGTCGACCTTGCGCTGGCGGTCCTCGGTGCGCTGCGGCGCCTCGGTCCGCAGCAGGCGTGCCCTGCGCGCGTCCAGCACCACGTCGGCGGAGCCGTCCTCGAGCACCGTCTCCGGGTCGACCAGCACGGCCAGACCCGAGCGGTCCGCCTTCTCACCGGCCACGTCGAGGTACGCCGCCACGGTGTACTGGCCGGGCGTCATGCGCATGGTGGTCGAGCCGTCGACGTAGAGCGCCCACGGCCAGAAGTCACCGGCCAGGTTGATCTGGACCCAGCCGGCGGCGGGCTTGCCGTCCCGGCCGACCAGCTTGATGTTCAGGTCGTAACGCTCCTCCTCCTTGAGCAGCGCCACGGACGTGCGGGTCACCGGCTTCCCGGTGGCCGCGTCGGTGCCGATCACGTAGCCGACGTGCCGGCCTGCCGAGGCGGCTCGCGGGTCACCGGTCACCGGGACGGCGGCGGTGCCGCCCGCCGGGACGGTCACCTCGGTGCCTCCCAGCGCGAACGGACCGCCGTCGTCGGTCAGCGTCAGGTTCAGCGTGACGTCGGCGGAACCGGTGTTGGTGAAGGTCAGGTCCTTCGTGACGGCGGCGTCGCTCGGCTCGTGCGGCCACGTGTAGTTGCCGAAGAAGAGCGATCCGGTGCCGCGGACCGTGGTGCGCACGGCGGCGGCCACGTCGACACGGCCGGTGCCGACCTCGTACGGCGAGTACCCGCCGTCCAGGCCCTTCGCGGTGCTCATCAGGTGTTCCTTGAGCTGCGCGCCGGTCCAGTCCGGGTGCCGCTGGGCCAGGACCGCCGCCGCGCCGACCACGTGCGGGGTGGCCATGGAGGTGCCGCTGAGGGTGCGGTACAGGCCCTCACCACCGTCGGTCATGTCCTGCGAGCGGGCCGCGGTGATGTCCACGCCGGGCGCCGCGATGTCCGGCTTCATGCCGCCGGAGTAGGCCAGTGGGCCGGTGCTGGAGAAGGACGCGAGCCGGTCCTGCTTGTCCGTGGCGGCCACGGTCAGCGCCGAGGCGGCCGCACCCGGGGCGGAGACGCTCTCCGGGCCCGCGTTGCCGGCGGCTATGACGAACAGCGTGCCGTACTGCTCGGACAGCGCGTCGACCGTCTGCGACATCGGGTCGCTGCCGTCCGTCGGGTAGGTGTCGCCGAGACTCATGTTGACGACGTCCGCACCGGACTCGGCCGCCCACTGCATGCCGGCCATGACCCAGGAGTCCTGGCCGTAGCCCTCGGCGCCGCCGAGCACCTTGCCGACGAACAGGTCGGCGCCGGGGGCGACACCCTTGTAGTCGCCTCCGGAGGCGGCGCCGGAGCCGACGATGGTGGAGGCCACATGCGTGCCGTGCCCGTTGACGTCGGTGACGCCCTCGCCCGGCACGAAGCTGGTCGTGCCGTCGATCACGCCCGCGAAGTCGGGGTGGTTGACGTCGATGCCGGTGTCGAGCACCGCGACCTTGACGCCCTTGCCGGTGTAGCCGTCCTTCCAGGCCTCGGGCGCGCCGATCAGCGGCACGCTCTCCTTCAGGCTGGCCTTGACGCGACCGTCGAGCCACAGCTTCGACACACCCGCGCCCAACTCCGCGCCGCCCCGCGGCGCGACGGTGGTCCAGAAGGTGCGGGCCCGCCGCTTCTCGGTGCTCAACGCGGCACCGTGGATGCCCTTGAGCTTGCGGGTCAGCCTGCTGCCGCGGGGGGCCGTCGGCTCGACGGCGGAGCGGGACTTCGGCTGGGCGTACGCCGCGATCAGCGGCACCGCGGCCGACTTCGCGTCGTCGTAGCCCATTTCGATCAGGTCGGTGACGTTGAACAGCCGCCGGTCCAGCTTCCCGGCGCCCAGCAGTGGAGCCGCCTCGTCCGGGACGACGAACAGGTCGCCCTTGATCTCCTGGATCTTCACGCCCCCGACGGCGCTGTCGGGACGGCGGACGTCGGCGGTCTGCCTGCCGTCGGCCATGGTGGTGACGGTGACGACGTCGCCGGTGACCAGGGTGACCTCGTGGGTCGCCGAGGGGCTGGCGGGAACCGGGGGCTTGGCCGGAGCGGCTTGTGCGGGCGCTTGCAGAAGTGCGAGCCCCGAAGCCAGCAGCGGCAACGCGGTGGCGGCGGACACGAGCCGCCGGCGTCTGCGCCGAAAGGCGGAAGACTGAGAGGGGGAGGACATGCCACGGGTCTATCGGCCGGTTCACACCGACGTGAAGGCCGGACGACGGCAAGTCCTCGCCATGGCAGGAACTCGCCATCCACAAACCAGTCACAATCAGTCGACCCACGCTTTTCGGGCATGGTCGGGCTCGTGTCACCGGGGCGAACCGCAGCGTCGGCGCCAGGACAGCTGGATGCCGAGCGCCACACGGGGCTCGGTTCGTGATCCCCGGGCAGCGGCCCGACCGGGCGCCGGAGCAGCGGACCTCTCGAAGACCCGACTGGCCCATGCGGGCACATCCCAGAGGTCCGGCCGGGTGGCCAGGGCCTGTCCGCCGCCCTTTGCTTCTCCGCGATGCCGGGCCGGGAATGTCCTGCCCCCACCTGAACCAGACGGACGGCGCGCACGCTCAGAGCTCAATGCGTTCTGTCGGGACATCGTCAGCAGGCTCTCCGTAGCGCAGCACGGCGTGCGCCGGCCGAAACGGGAGCGCGCGCAAGCCGGGCTCCATCACCCGGTACAGAGCTTCCGCGTCAGGGCCGTAGGCGAAGATCACGACCTCACCACCACCGAACTCGTTGCCGTCGACCTCCCCGACGCCGGCGGCCTTGACCGCGGCCCCCATCGACCGCTCGGCCGCGAAGACCAGTGACCGCTGGTCAGGATCGCCGAAGTCGTCGCCTCCCAGTCGGAAGCGAGCGATCACGGCGTGCTCCGAGGGTGTCTCCGGCAGTTCGAAGAGTGTGTTCTGCATGGCAGCACCCTCCCACCGGGCTCTGACAGCGGCCTTCGCCCCGGACATCCGCGTCGGGGCGCGGACGGCACCCTGCCCGAACTGTTCGCCCACGCCTGGGCGTTGGTCGTGGCGGGCCGGGAGCCCTCGGCGTGAGAACCGCGGTGCCGGGCAGTGCTCACGCACAACAACAAAGGCCAGGCCGCCGACCTGGGACTCTGCCATGGAGCGGGTGACGAGAATCAAACCCGCACTCTCGGCTCGGGAAGCTGCGGGCACTTGAGCGCGGTTCGGGCGCCGACCGGGCTGAACAGCTGCGGCGCGTCCTTGATCGCCTCGGCCGCATGCACCGTGGTTGCCCGCTGTCCCCCGTCCGATCCGGTGCGCCGGTGGTGCGAGCCGCACAGGAGCAGCGGTCGCGCTCGCGGGGCCTGTTGTCAGTGCTCACGGCTAGGGTCGCAGACGCGCGGCCGGCTTCCGAGGTGTCCAGCTCTACAGAGCGGCTGCATCCCCGATCTGTCCGGGGGCGGCCCGGGTACGGCCCGGGACCCAACCGACGGTCGGGCTTCGTCGATGGCCAAGGAGAGACCTGCCAGCGCCGGCCGCGCAATGAGTACGCCACCGCCACAGGAGCAGGCACACGCTTGCCGTCTGTTCCTGGGACAGGTAGGCACAGACGATTTGGCGTGCGTGTCAGCTCAAGGCCACCTGTGTCCACCATCGTTGATGTCGGACGTAGATGTCGGCGCACGCGGTTCCTTCCGAGCCCGGCGTGGATCTGCGTGGCATGTTCTTCCCCCTCCCCTACGGGGTTGGCATCCCGAAGAACAGGACGGTCACGAGCAGGTACACCGGAACGGCCAGGGCCACGACCAGCCCGGCAAGGCAGCCCCAGAGGGCAAGTCGATTACTGGTCCCGTCGTATTCGTCGCTCTTCGGCACGCCCGTATCCAACAGCGCGATACGCCCTGCTCGCTACCTCCAGAAGCACCCAGTCCAGGGCTCCCGTCAGGAAGCAGGCCAAAGCCACTCATTGAGGACTGCGCCGGCGCGGTCCATGGGCGAGTCGGCACTTCAGCGATCTCGAAAACCGTCGTGGCGCGAGTCATGGGTTCAAATCCCACACCCACCATGCAGGTTGACGGCCACCGACCGGGTAGATCGGTCAGGGCCGCTGCGTCGCACGTTGCCCGTTGGGTGACGGCCCGGCCGCGCAACTGACGGTCCCGGGACGGCCCCGGCACAGCAGCAAGCCCCCACCGACGGAGAACCCGTTGCTGGGGGCTTGATCAGTGCGTGATGCCGCTGTCTACCGCACGTCCACGTAGTCCCCGGCGGTCTTGACCGTCGCGGTCGTGCTGGTGCCGGAGAAGTAGTAGCGCCAGTAGCCGTCGCCGGCAGCTGTCGCGGTGGTCTTCAGGCTGCCGGTGCTGTTGGTGTATACGGTCTTGACCGTCGTGTAGGTATTTGTTCCTGCTTTGCGGAACTGCAGCTTGACCGGCTGATCGGTGTAGCCGCGGTAGTCGTGGGTCTCCCAGTTGGCGCGGGTCAGTTTGCCGGTGACGGTGATGCTCTTGCCCTTGGCGACCGGCTCCGGCGAGGCGTTGACGCTGAGCTTCGAGTAGCGCTGGACGTTCGTGTGCTTGTAGACATCCAGGGCGATGCCGCCGTTGCCCTTGTCGAAGGCGTCGATGCCGACATTCCACTGCCCGGCCTGAGTGTTCTTCTGCAGGTCGCCGGGGTCGAGGGTGAAGGGCACGACGCAGGTCTTCGTCGCGGCGTCGACGGCTGTGCATGCGGGACGGCCGAACGCCGCCGCCGTGTCCATGTCGTCTTCCTCGGGGCCGCCGTGGTACACGAATACGCGTGCTATTTCGATGCCGTCCGGATCGGTGGCGGTCACCGAACCCGAGAAGGTGACCTTGTTGGAGACGCCGACCACGATGGGCTTGCCACCGTTGACCGTGACGCTGGTGATCGTGGTGTCGCCACCCCACACCTCGTCGGCCTGAGCCGCAGGAGTGCTTGCGACGGCGAGTGCCAGGGCGCCGGACAGAGCGGCGCCTATGGCGATTGAGCGCATGTAGTCCCCAGAAAAACAGGCCTGCCGGTCGAGCCCCCACCGCAGGCACCATGATTGATGGAGGGAGAGTACTGCGTTCACGCCAACTTGGCTGGTTGTCCACCTGTACGCCAGTCACCACACCCGGCGCGACCGACATCGCGGAGGACCGGACCACCTGCACGACGTCCCCGGGGCACCCTTCGCGGGTCCGGGCGGTACTCATGTGTGACCGGGTGGTCGTCATCGGTCGTGTAGAACTGCGCCATGGACATGTCTGCCTTTGTCTGGGACGAGTTCTTCTGGCGAACGACGGTCCGCCTGCCCCCCGGGGGGTGGGCATCAGCCGACGCACGTACCGATGGGTCACCCGTGCCTGAGCCGGTCTCCCTTTACTACGCTCCGGAGGGCAGGAGCGACCACCCGCTGGATGAGTCGGAGATCGCCTCGGTGGCATGGACGGTGGCCAACCTCCCGCGCCTGATGGACTCCCTCCTGCCCGGACTGTTCGCCTACTACCAGGCGATCTGCGCCGCCCCCGACGGGCTGGATCCGGATGACCTGCCCGCTCTTGATCAGGCCGAAGAGCTGAAGTCGTTGATCGGCATCGAGTCCATCCACGTCCACCGGATCTCCAAAGACGGCAAGCCGTACGTCGGCTTCGAGGGCACCTGCCGGTGGGATGAAGAGCACGGCGTGGGCGCCCTCATGCACGACACCCGCATCGTCAAGATCGGAGGCGGCGACACGGCCGTCCTCCTCTGGATAGCAGAGGAAGACAGCGAACGGACCGATGAGGTCGACGCCGCGACCCGCCTCTGATGCCGGCGGAGTCCCGATCGCGCTGCCCTCTTCACCGTCGCTGCTTGAATCGATCCCTGACCATCCCGATGCGAACCATGGGCGCGGCGGTCGCTGAGGTTTGCTCGGCTGGTCGGCCGGTTGCCTGGGCCGGGTGGCGAGTGGCTGCGGTGGGTCGAGCGCTGGAGAGTCGTCGTCTACTGAAGCCGCTCAGGAACAATCCTGAAAACCGTCGTGGCGCGAGTCACCGCGGGTTCAGATCCCATGGTCACAGCAGCCCCGAAAAAACCACCGAACTCATGTGCAACCTTTACGCCCCGGCCCAGGTCTCCTGATTGCCGGTCTCCTGTGAACCGCGGGACAACTCGCGTCGAACACGGGGGAGCCGCAGCCCACCGACTGCGGATGCCCGCCAGGCATCCCCCGCATGCCGCAGGAGAAAAAGCATGCACAAGCACCGCCGACTCGCCCTCGCGACACCCACGACTGCCGCGCTGACGGGTGGTCCGCTCACCTTCGCCGCCGCCTCCCCCGCGACCGCGGCGGACTCCGTCAAGGTCGCGAAGGCCGACTTCAACGGCGACGTCGCCACCTCGGCGCCCGGCGCCTACGCCAGCGGCCAGAAGGACTCCGGCCAGATCGCCGTGCTGTACCGCACGGCCACCGCCGGCGTCTCCACCTCGGGTACCCCGCGGCTCGGCGCCGTCTTCACCGACTGACCACCCCTCGTCCCGCTCATCCCGGCTGGGCCCATCACGTCGCGGGCCCGGCCTCCTCCCACCCGGAGCCCCGCCTTGCGCAAGCGCGTCCTGCTGCTGGCCGCCACCCTGACCACCGGCCTGCTCACCGCCCTGCCCCTCACTCCCGCCGCCGCCGCGCCCTCCCGTCTGGCCGGCGACTTCAACGGCGACGGCTATCTGGACCTCGCCCTGAGCGCCGCCGGCCACCAGGTCGGTACGGCACAGCAGGCCGGTGCGGTCGTCGTGCTCTACGGCTCGTCCTCCGGCGTCTCGGCCGCCAAGCGCACCGTCATCACGCAGAACTCCGCCGGTGTGCCGGGCACCGCCGAAGCGGGGGACCTCTTCGGTGAGAGCCTGGCCGCCGGCGACCTCGACGGTGACGGCTACTCCGACCTCGTCGTGGGCGCCCCGAACGAGACCATCGGCGACCGGGACGCCGTGGGCAGCGCCACCATCCTGTGGGGCGGCACGTCCGGCCTGTCCGGCGGCGCCCTGGTGCCCCAGCCGTCCACTCTGGACGAGTGGAACAACTTCGCCACCGGCATCGCGGTCGCCGACTTCGACGGGGACGGGAAGAACGACGTCACCCTGACCGGGCGGACCGAGACCCGCGTCTACAAGGGCCCCTTCACCCGCACGGGCACCCCGGTGAACAACCTCCGTGTCGGCGAACTGGGCACCACCACCAACGTGTTCGCGGGCGACCTGAACGGCGACCGAGCCGCCGAGCGCATCTACCCCTTCCTCGTCGACGGCGATGAGGGCGGCGACATCAGGTACTTCACCTGGAACGGCTACAAGCACGTCATGAAGGGCCTGCCGAACGCCGACGGTCAGCCCGGCTCGATCGGTGACATCAACGGCGACGGCTACGGCGACGTGGTCCTCGGTGACCCCACGGACCCCAGCGCGTCCAAGAAGACCGGCCACAAGGGCGGCCAGATCTCCGTCTGGTACGGCGGTCCGAACGGTCCCGACCCCGCCCAGAAGCCGACTGTGATCCACCAGGACACCGCGGGGGTGCCCGGGGCCGGTGAGGCCGAGGACCTGTTCGGCTCGTCGATCAGCACCGGTGACATCAACGGTGACGGCTACGGCGACGTCGCGGTCGGCGCGCCCGGCGAGGACGTGGGCACGGTCGGTGAGGCCGGCGCGGTGACCGTCCTGTTCGGTTCCGCCTCGGGCCTGACCACCAAGGGCGTGAAGACCTGGACGCAGGACACGGAGGGCGTTCCCGGCGGCTCCGAGGCCTGGGACCAGTTCGGCCAGTCGGTGCGGCTGATCGACATCAACAAGAACGGCAAGGCCGACCTGGTCACCGGCGCCGGCGGCGAGAACGGCTACGGCGCCGTCACGATCCTGCGCGGCGCCGCCTCCGGCCTGACCACCGACTACGCCAAGTTCATCGGCGCCCGCGACGTCTCCGTGCAGGGCACCGGTGAGTTCGCCTGGGCCATCGCCCAGTGACACACCCCCGCCCCAGGCCTCCCCGAGGAAACCCCATGCGTACACGCGTTCTCGTCGTCGCCCTCGCCGGCGCGCTGGCTCCGCTCGCCCTGACCGTCCCCGCCGCCCACGCGACCGCGGCCGCCGTCCCGTACGACTTCAACGGCGACGGCCGCGTCGACCTCGCGATCGGCGCCCCCGACGCGACGGTCGGAGGCCAGTCCAAGGCGGGTGCCGTCTCGGTCGTCTACGGCAGCTCCACCGGGCTGAAGACGGCCACCCGCACCCTGATCACCCAGAACACGGCCGACGTGCCCGGCACCGCCGAGGCGGACGACGCGTTCGGCAGCGCCGTCGCCTCCGCCGACCTGAACAAGGACGGCTACGCCGACCTCCTGGTCGGCGCGCCCGGCGAGGACGTCGACGGCGACACCAACGGCGGCGCGGTGGTCGCCGTCTGGGGCTCCCCGTCCGGTCTCTCCGGGGCTCGCACGGTCGTCAACTACTGGAAGCAGGAGACGGACCGCTACGGGCAGGCCCTGGCCGTGGGCGACCTCGACGGTGACGGCGACCTCGACGTCGTGGTCGGTTCCACCGGTTCCTGCGCCCTGAGCTTCGTCAACGGCCCCGTCACCCGGTCCGGCTCCTTCCAGGGCGGCTCGGGCTCGGGCTTCCCCGCCCCCTACTCCCCGTCGTACGGCGTCACCTCCGTGTCCGCCGGGCGGATCTCCCCCGCCTGGTCCACCAGCCTGGTGGTGCACGGCCGGCAGCCCCGCACCGGTGCCGCCGTCACCCACCTGGTCACCGACCCGTCCATCGGCAACTACACCGACTGGTGGCAGGAGCTGCCCGCCGGTACGGTCTCGGCGGTCGGCGACATCGACAAGGACGGGTACGCCGACATCGCCATCGGCAATCCGGCCGAGACCTCCGCCGACCCGGCGGGGGCCAAGGGCGGCAAGGTCACCGTGGTCTACGGCGGACCGGGCGGCGAGGACACCTCCCGCGCCCCGCTGGTCCTCGGCCAGGACACGCCGGGCGTGCCGGGCGCGGCCGAGGCGGGCGACGCCTTCGGCAGCAGCGTCTTCCTGGGCGACGTGGACGGGGACGGGTTCAAGGACCTGGCGATCGGTGCGTCCGGCGAGGACTTCGGCACCGGATCGGTCACCGTTCTGCGGGGCACCGCCTCCGGGCTGACGACCAAGGGCGCGGCGTCGTACACCCAGAACACCGCGGGCGTCCCCGGCACGGCCGAGAAGGGCGACCGCTTCGGCGCACGGGTCCTGCTCGCCGACCACTCCGGTGACCACCGCGCCGAGCTGACCGTGGGAGGCCCGGGCGAGAACGCGGGCGACGGCGCGGTCTGGTCGCTGCGCGGCGCCTCCGCAGGACCGACGACGGCCGGGGCGCTCTCCTTCGGCCCGTCGGCCACCGGGGTCTCCACGGCGGGTGCCCCGCGGTACGGCTCGGTCCTCAACAACTGATGCCGCGCGGCACCGCTCGGTCAGCGGCCGTCAGGGCGCCTACGCGGTGCGAGAGCGTGGAGCCCCGCACAACAGACTCGGTAGCCGAAGAACCACCGCGATCGTGAAGGCGTGAGGCTTCACCGCCGTCAAAGCCTGCCCTCAAAGCCTGCCGTCAAAAGGCCCCGGACCGTGATCGGTTCGGGGCCTCTTGCCTGGTGCCCCGGCAGGATTCGAACCTGCGACACCCGCTTCAGGAGCGAGGTCGGCCGACCCGGTGGCTGATCTGCGAAATGAGCCCTCCACGGGGTGTGGGAGCCCCCCCACGGGGCGTGGGCTTCGCGGCTGGTGGACGCCTGCTGTTCCCCGTGACTCCCCGCTCGTTCCGGCACGTTGTGGCACGCGTTCAACCGACGGCGGGCTCGCCGGCTGAACGGGCGCGCTTCGCGCCATGCGCTCATCTCTGCGTCTCAAGGCCACAGCTCACCTCCGTATCGGCCGCTGACACCGAGGGTGCCACCGTCGAGAGCTGCACCGACCTGGTTCGGCGACCACGCCCCTCCGCCGAGCCGGTCGCGGCCGTGCCGCGACAATGGTCGGGTGAAAGAAGAGCCGCCCGCACCGACGCCCGTCATCCTCGGCATAGACGACCTCCGGCCGCTGCCCTGGACCACGCGGATCGCGCGCAGCAGCGGCGAAGGCGTCAAGCTCCTGCAAGAGCACCGCGACAGCTTCATCGACGAACTCTGGCTCGACCACGACCTCGGCGGTGACGACAGCATCCTGCCCGTGGTGACCCTCATGGAAGAAGCCGCTTTCAACGGGCGGCCCTTCCAGATCGGCACGGTCTTCGTACACAGCGCCAACCCCATTGGCGCCGAGACCGTCGTCCGGTCACTCGCACGCTGGGACTACCAGGTCCGGCGGGCAACGGTCTAGGAATCTGATTTCGAGGTCTGGCCTCGTCTTTACCAGGTCGATCGCGGGGCGTTGGGAACGTTGGTCGACCGACTGCACCCCTCGGCCGATCGCCCGCCGAGGTCCGGCGCTGACCACCGCTGTTCGGGGTCGGCCTCGTTGCGGAGGTCGACCCGGCTTCGTTGCCGATTACCTCACGTCGACGAGGTCACCACTGGAGTTGGCCGCCGGCGTTGTCGAGGCGCCCGCGAAGGAGTGGCGGTAGTACCCGTCGGCTGAAGCCTGCACCGTGGTCTTCAGTGTGCCGGTGCTGCTTGTCGTGACGGTCTTGCCCTTCGTCACTGGCTCGGGTGTGGCATTGACGGTGAGCCGGGAGGCACGCTGCACCTTGACCGTGCGGTACGAATAATTCCAGGACTGGACCCGGTTGAAGGAGGAGTCCACCGGCAGCCGGCCGGTCCTTGTGGTGCGGATGTGGTGCGTGTCCCGCTCACTGGTCTGGACAACAAAGAACCCCCGGGTCGTCGACCTGGGGGTTTCACATGGAGCGGGTGACGAGAATCGAACTCGCACTCTCAGCTTGGGAAGCTGAGGTTTCCTGGCGGTGGTCGCTGCGCTGATCTGCGGCGGAGTGGTGCTGGAGCCCGGGTCGTCTCTGGGGTCAGTCCCCGCTGTTCCCCGTGGTTCCCCGCGGGATCTGGCACGCGAATGGCACGGTCTCTTCGCCTCGGACGTCGCTTGGCGAAGCTGTGCGATGGAGCGTCTGGGTCTCAGCCGACGGCAGTCAGCCACGATGGTGGGTCGGTCGACCGTGTGCCTCCCCGTACCCCTGCCAGCCTGAGCCAGGCTATCCGGCGGTCGACCGGCTCAAGCCTC
Source organism: Streptomyces sp. NPDC002698 (assembly GCF_042888945.1). Classification (NCBI taxonomy): domain Bacteria; kingdom Bacillati; phylum Actinomycetota; class Actinomycetes; order Kitasatosporales; family Streptomycetaceae; genus Streptomyces; species Streptomyces sp. NPDC002698. The sequence continues at coordinate 273,150 of NZ_JBIAQM010000006.1, read as the reverse complement.
GACGGTAAAAGCACATGGGTGGCGCCTTGCACGATGACCTCTTCGTCTCGCGGCAGCTTGACCGAGACGGGCGCCTCGGCGAGGCACCCGCTACCTTCACTGACCATCTGCCACGGGGCGCACGCTTTCCAACTGTGCCGGTGGGGCTTGGGGCTTCGAGCGGGGCCGTTCACCTGCGTTCATGGGCGTTCGGCCGCGGGAGCGGCCACCGGCTTCGGTCTCGTCTGAACGACCGTGAACGGTGCTGAATGAGACGGAAACTGAGACGGGCGCCGGGGCCGGGGTCGCTAGCATCGTTGCTGTTGAAGGGGAAGTCACGGCGCTGGTCCGCAGGGGACCGCGACGAATCGTTGTCGACGGCATGGCTTACCTCTGGCGGCTGCGGGGCAGGCCGACGTACTTCGAGGTTGGCATCATCTGCTGGGCGGACAAGGGTTACCAAGGTGCCGACGGCACGGTCCGCGTTCCCTACCAAGGCTGTTGAGACAGCCTTTCCACAGGTGAGCAGTCCGTCAACCGGCCCCATGCCAAGATCCGGGCGCTCGCCGAACAGGCCATTGTCCCCTGAAATCCTGGCAGCTCCTCCACAAATTCCGGTGCTCGACCGCCCGAATGAGGGGGGGGCAGCCATTCAGCTCAATATTTATCGCACATTCCTTGATGCATACTGATTGATTCCAGCGACACCGGCCGAGTGAATCTTTGCCGAGGTCATTCGCCTGCGTAATATGCCGCCGACAGAAGGGGCGATTCTGTTCGACGAGGAACGCCGGAAGCCCCCCACAGGAGTTGGACACTCGATGACACTGAACATTCCCAGTGTGCCGCCGCGGCGCACAATGACGGCCTGGATTGCAGGGGTACTCACCCTGCTGGTCGCCATTGCCGTTGTGGCAGTGACGCCTACACGAGCAAATGCCGCAACAGCTGTAGATCTGGGTACCGCGGAAAGCTTCGCGGTACTGGCCGGTTCGACGGTCACCAACGAAGGTAATTCTGTAGTCACCGGAGACGTCGGTGTATCTCCGGGAACGGCCGTTACCGGATTCCCGCCAGGTACGGTGACGGGCGGGTCGATCTACGCGGGCGCGGCGGCAGCAGGAGCGAAGGCCGACCTTGGTACGGCGTACGACGACGCTTTCGGTCAGCCTACGGAATTCAACCTTTCCGCGGCGCCCGTGACTCCCACACTGCTTCCGGGTACCTACGCCGTCCAGTCCGGTCTCCTGGTCAACGGCACCTGGACCCTGGATGCCCAGGGCGACCCCGATGCCGTCTGGGTGTTCAAGGTTCCCGCGGGCCTGACAACGGCATCCGGGAGCAACATTGTCCTTCAGAACGGCGCCCAGGCGTGCAACGTGTTCTGGGTGACCGACGAATCGGCCACGCTCGGATCCGGTTCCACCTTCGTGGGCACCCTCATGGCGCTCACCTCGATCACTGTCAATAGTGGGGCGACCATCCAGGGCCGGGTGCTGGCCCGCAACGGGGCCGTGACGCTGAACAACAACGTGATCACCAGGCCGGAGTGTGAGAGCACCACCACCACGACCACTGGTGATGCTGCGACCACTGGTGACGCTGCGACCACCGGTGATGCTGCAACGGGTGATGCTGCGACCACTGGTGACGCTGCGACCACCGGTGATGCTGCAACGGGTGATGCTGCGACCACTGGTGACGCTGCGACCACTGGTGACGCTGCGACCACCGGTGATGCTGCAACGGGTGATGCTGCGACCACTGGTGACGCTGCAACGGGTGATGCTGCGACCACCGGTGACGCTGCAACGGGTGATGCTGCGACCACTGGTGACGCTGCAACGGGTGACGCTGCGACCACCGGTGACGCTGCAACGGGTGACGCCACGGGCGGACACGACTGCAACTGCCACATGAAGCCGGGGAAGCCGGGGAAGCCGGGGAAGCCGGGCAAGCCGGGCAAGCCGGGCAAGCCCAGCCACCACGACAAGCCCAGCCACCACGACAAGCCCAGCCACCACGACAAGCCCAGCCACCACGACAAGCCCAGCCACCACGACAAGCCGCAGATGTCCAGCCATGACGAGTGGCCGGGCAAGCCGGGGAAGCACTTCGTGCACGAGGAGCTCGTTCCGAGCTGGATGTAAGACGGGTGGCGCGCGGCGGATCGTCATCAATTCCGTCGCGTGCCGTCCGTGGAAGCAGGAGCAGCAGGTGCGAGCAGTCAGGATGGGAAGGACCGGGTGGGGCCGTGCTGAGCGGCAGTGAGTCGACAAACTTGAAGTATCCGCAGCCGACCGGAGCTAAGCCGGCAGCGCAGGACGGTGGCGGAAGACCGGGTGGCACCCGCAGGATTTCAGGGCCACCCCGCCCGCTGAGCGCTGGAACGGGAACCGCGGTGGCCCTGTGTCTGGCAGTGACCCTGGTCCATGTACTCCTGGTGTTTCTGTACGTGGCGCCTCCGAACGCCGTTTCAAAGGCGTACAGCCAGCAGGTCAACGCGTGGGTCCGGCCCGTGTTCGAGCAGAACTGGCGGCTCTTCGCACCGAATCCGCAGTCCGCCAACCGACAGATCTCAGCGAGGATCAAACGGACAGCAACGGACGGCACCGCACAGGTGAGTGGCTGGATCGATCTGACCGCCGGGGACGATGCCGCCGTCAAGCACAGCGTTTTCCCGAGCCATACGGCGCAGAACATGCTGCGCCAGGCTTGGAATTCGTACCTGAAAACGCACGGCGGCGACAACCAGCCGCGCTCGGAGCGGGCTCTGATGATCGAGAAGTATCTGCGCAACATCGCAGTCGATCGCGTCGCCGCCCGACATGGCGGCTCCTTCGGTTCCATCCAGCTGCGGGTGATCTCGCGGCCTATCGCTGCGCCCGGCGCAGCGAGTGGATCCCCCCGGGCCGCCAAGGCGTTGACGCGGGCCGAAACCCGGTATCTGCCCTGGTGGAAGGTGGCCTCGCATGGAACTGACTGAGCAGGAACCGGTCGCGGCGCCCACCGCGTCCGAACGCACCACTGAGCGGGCAGCCGTTCGCATGCCGCAGCGCGTTCTCGACCGGACCCATGCGTTCCTCGCCTTCCTGACCGAACGGCCGGTCTCCCTGTACGCGGCGGCGGTACTGCGCATCGGGTACGGGCTTCTCTATCTCGTCTTCCTGCTCCGTGAGTTTCCACACCGCAACGAGATGTGGGGGCCAGGTTCACCGTGGACGCCCACACTGGCCAGGCAGATGTTCGACCAGAGTGGGTGGGCCAGCGTCCTCACCCTGTCCGACAGCCAGGTGTACTTCGAGGTCTGCTACGCCGTGGCTCTGGTGACGTGTGCGCTGTTCTTGCTGGGCTGGCGGACGCGGGCGGTGTCCGTGTTGTTCGCGGTCGTGGTGGTGTCGTTCCACGCCAGGGCGATCTTCATGGCGGACGGCGGGGACAATCTCATGGTCCTCATGGCTGTCTACCTCGTCTTCACCGCGTGCGGCCGGTGCTGGTCCCTCGACGCCCGCAGGACCCGGCTCCAGGCGTCGGCGGGCAAGACGGCAGGCCCGCGGGGCAGCGATCTCCGGCACCATCTCGGCGACGCCCGCATCATCTTGACCACCGTGCTGCACAACTGCGGCATGTTCGTCATCGCCGCCCAGGTCTGCTTCCTCTATGGATGCGCGGGCCTGTACAAGGTGCAGGGCCCGAAGTGGGGCGACGGCACAGCCCTTCACTACGTCCTGAACATCGACCTGTTCCGGCCCTGGCCCGAGCTGTCCCAGACGATCGCCAGCCATCATGTGCTGATTGCCGTCGTCGGTTACCTGACGGTGCTGGTACAGGTCGCGTTTCCGTTCGTCCTGTTCGGCAGGCTCAAATACCCTGTTCTGGTACTGCTGTTGGGCATGCACGTGAATATCGCGGTGCTTCTGGGGCTGCCTCTCTTCTCCGGCGCGATGATCGTCGCCGATGCCGCATTCCTGCCGGACCGCTTCTACCGCGCGCTGGGACGGCTGTGGCGGCGCACCTTCCAGCGCACAGGTGGCATGGGAGCGGAAGCTCCGGTACGGACAGCAAGGGCTGCGGTGCCGCCGCAGCCCTTGCTGAAGTAGGGGTCAACAGTCCGGTTTCCCTCTCATGTGGGCCGGGAGAGAGCAGGTGACTGTGCCGCCTGGTAGACGATGGCGGTTCTTCGCGACAACCTGGTAGACGCCACGTGCCATCCAATTGACAGGCGGCAGCTGAAGAACAAACCCGAGCCACCACCAGCGCCTTCGTCCGCACATCAGCATGGCGGACAGGGCGCGTGGTCCGCCGTGGACCCTGCCGTCGGCCGGGCTGATCCAAAGGACCTCGCGGTCGGCTCTGTCTTCGGTGACACCCAGGGCGGCGAGGTCGGCGTACTGCCAGGGAACGAATTGCACACGCGGCTGAATGGTGCGCCGGGCAATTTCGATCGTTCTGCTACAAAAACCGCAGTCTCCGTCGAACAGCAGAATGGGCTTGCTTGCCATCTGGGTTGCCTTTCCTCCACGGACTGCGTTGAAGATCTTCAGTGTGCGGTGATCAAAAGCCGATTGGTGAGCAACACGACCTATAAGCGCGTAACGCCAGCTTGTTGGAGCTCCTCGGTCGGGCGGTTCATGGAAGGTGATCTCGAACCGGGCGACTTCGTCCGCCGCCGAGACCGGCAGGAGCGGATCCACGATGACCGGCGAGAGGCCCGGGGAGACAGGCTGCGGTGACCGGGGAAGCCGATCGGCGTCCGGGCATCCCCCGCGGGGAGCGCGGGGCGATCAGCGTCGCCGACGGGGTCGTTGCGAAAATCGCTTCCCGGGTGGCGCGGGAGGCGCTGAGCCGGTTCACCGAGTCGGCCGGCCACGTACCACCCGGCCGCCGGACCCCACACGTGACCGCATCCGTGCGGCGGGCACCGGAGCCGAATGCCGCAGGACGAGACGGTGAGTCTGCCGCCGGACGACAGGCGGTGCTCGGGGAGGCACGGCTGCGCATCACCGTCGAGCTCGGCTATCCGTCCGACATCGGGGCACAGTGCGCCGCAGTGCGCCGGGAGGTCACCGAACGGCTCAGGGCATGGGCCGGCATGGACGTCCCCGACCTCGCGGTGTCTGTCTCGAGGCTGCACTCGGTGCACTCGCGGCGCATTCGATACGTGAAGGTCGGCCGTCACGTCCGCATCCCCGCAAGCGCGGTGGATGAGTTCCTCGCTGCGCACACGGTGAAGCCGTTCAGGCGTCCGCGTGCTCGATACGGGAGGGCCGCCTGATGGCCAACAGCAAGGGCAGGCGGCGCCGGTTCGGCGCGATTCGGCGTCTCAAGTCCGGGCGCTATCAGGCCCGTTATCCGGGGCCCGACGGGGTGATGCGTCCGGCGCCGTTCACCTTCGAGACGACGGCGGACGCGGACGACTGGCTCGCTGAGAAGCAGACCGAGATCCGCAGGGGGGAGTGGCGTGACCCCGAGGCTGGAGCGGTGGGCTTCCGCGCCTACGCGGACAAGTGGATCGAGGAGCGGGAACTCGCACCGCTGACCCAAGATCTCTACCGGTACCTCCTCGACAAGCACCTCTTCGCCTTCGCCGACACGGACTTGGACGAGATCACCGCACCTCGCGTCCGCGAGTGGCGCACCGAGAGGCTGCGCACGACGGGAGCCAAGACGATCACCGCCAAGGCGTACCGGCTCCTCAAAGCCATCATGGAAACGGGGGTTGATGACGAGCTGATCCAGCGCAACCCGTGCCGGATCAAGGGCGGCGGCAAGGAGAAGGCCGTCGAGCGGCGCATTGCGACCGTTCCCCAGGTGGACGCTCTCGCCAACGCCGTCGGGATGCGGTGGCGCCTCATGGTCTACCTCGGCGCCTACGGTCCGATGCGGCCGGAAGAGCTGGCCGGCCTCCGCCGCCGAGACGCCGACCTCGACACCCTGCGTATTCGCGTTCGCCTCGCCGAGCCGGAGCGGATGAACGGGCGGCGTGTGCAGGGAGAAACCAAGTCCGAGGCGGGCACTCGAACGGTCGTCCTTCCCGCGTTCCTCCGTCGAGAGCTGCGCTGGCATCTGGAGTCGTACGCCGAGGGGGGGCCGGACGGTCTGATCTTCGTCGGGGAGAAGGGAGCTCCCTTCCGGCGTAGCACCTTCGGCACGAAGTGGAGAAGGGCACGTGCGCTGGTCGGCATGCCCGAGGGCTTCCGGTTCTACGATCTCCGCCACACCGGTCACACCCTGTCCACGCGCTCCGGTGCGACGCTCAAGGACACGATGGTGCGGGCCGGCCGGTCCTCGGAGAGGGCGGCGCTGATCTATCAGCACTCCGACGACGATCGACAGCAGGAAGCTGCTGCCGTGCCAGTAGAGGACACCGATGATCCGGACGAACAACGTTCTGGCACGGATCTGGCACGCGGCGAGTGATCGCAGCGGACAGCAAAAAGGCCCGGGTCGATGACCTGGGCCTCTGTCATGGAGCGGGTGACGAGAATCGAACTCGCACTCTCAGCTTGGGAAGCTGATGTTCTACCACTAAACTACACCCGCGTAAGACGCCGGTTTCGGCCGGCGTCGAATGCCCGCTCACTGTACCTCATGCCCGGCCCCCGGCGTCGAAGCCGCGGGGCCCGTTCGCGTTTCGGAGGGTGGACGCGGCTGCGGGGGACGGGAGTTGGGGCGTACGGTGGGGACGTTGAAGCGGGTCCAGGCGGGGTCGGAGTGCCGCCTGGAGAGCCATCCCTTTCATCCCGTAATGTGGATTTCGTTGTCAGGGCATCAGCCCGACGCGGTTCTTGGGGAAGGGACTCTGGGACTTGATGGAGCGCACCGTCGTCCGTTGTGCCGAGGGGCACGTGTTCAGCACCGCTTCGTTCCCGATGCAGCAGGCCGAGCGCCTCGGCCCCGGCCGGCTGCTCCGGTGTCCACGGTGTGCCCGGCTCCGCAGTGTGGTGCCGGTGGCCTTGGAGAAGACAGTGTCGGAGCGCTAGTACGGGCGCGCGGGGCCGTCACGATTGTGGTGGCTCCGCCCGCCTTGCGTATCCTCAGGACGTGCTTCTCTCAGACAAGGACATCCGGGCCGAGATCGACGCCGGGCGGGTCCGGATCGATCCCTACGACGAATCCATGGTGCAGCCGTCGAGCATCGACGTGCGCCTCGACCGCTACTTCCGGGTGTTCGAGAACCACCGCTACCCCCACATCGACCCCTCGGTCGAGCAGGCGGACCTCACGCGGCTCGTCGAGCCCGAGGGTGACGAGCCGTTCATCCTCCACCCCGGGGAGTTCGTCCTCGCCAGTACGTACGAGGTCATCTCGCTGCCCGACGACCTCGCGTCACGGCTGGAGGGCAAGAGCTCGCTGGGACGGCTGGGGCTGGTCACCCACTCCACCGCCGGGTTCATCGACCCCGGGTTCTCCGGACACGTCACCCTCGAGCTGTCCAACCTCGCGACCCTGCCGATCAAGCTGTGGCCGGGGATGAAGATCGGGCAGCTGTGCATGTTCCGGCTCAGCTCGCCGGCCGAGTTCGCGTACGGCAGCGACCGGTACGGCTCCCGGTACCAGGGCCAGCGCGGGCCGACGGCCTCGCGGTCCTTCCTGAACTTCCACCGCACCCAGGTCTGAGGCGATACCCATGTCTGCTGTGCGCGAGAACCTCACCTACGAAGGGTTCGGCGTCGCCGTACGCGAACTCGCCCGGACCATCGCGGACGACGGGTACGAGCCGGACATCGTGCTCTCCATCGCCCGGGGCGGCGTCTTCGTCGCGGGCGGGCTCGCCTACGCCCTCGACTGCAAGAACATCCACCTGGTCAACGTGGAGTTCTACACCGGGGTGGGGACGACGCTGGAGATGCCGGTCATGCTGGCCCCCGTCCCCAACGCGATCGACTTCTCCGACAAGAAGGTCCTGATCACCGACGACGTCGCCGACACGGGCAAGACGCTCAAGCTCGTGCACGACTTCTGCGTGGGCGAGGTCGCCGAGGTCCGCAGCGCCGTGATCTACGAGAAGACCCAGTCGCTCGTGAAGTGCGAGTACGTCTGGAAGCGGACGGACGAGTGGATCAACTTCCCGTGGAGCTCCGAGCCCCCCGTCGTCCGGCGGTCCGGCCAGGTGCTCGACGCGTAGGCGCGACGCGCGGCCACGACGGTTCGCGGTCATGACGTGAAGAGGGACCCCCGGCGGTGTGCCGGGGATCCCTCTTCGTCGTGTCCGGGCGGGGGCGTGTGCCGCCCCCACCGGCGTCAGAACGTGCCGAGCTTGATGATCGACAGGATGGCGATCAGCTGGATGGAGGACGCGGCGAGGGCCTTCGGCCACGGGAGGTCGTGGGACTTGCCGACCATCAGGGTCAGCAGGGCGCCCGCTGCGACCCAGGTGATCCAGCCGAGGAGCTTGACGAAGGACGCGTCGCCGCCGAGGAACATGGCGAGGAGCAGCCGCGGGGTGTCCGTGATGGACATGATCAGCATGGAGAGGCCGACCGTGGGCTGCCAGGCACCGTCGCCGCCGAGCTGGCGGGCCAGGGTGTGGGTGACCACGCCCAGGACGAACGTGCTGAGCACGAGGGCGACAGCGGTCGTCAGGACGATCGGGACGGCGTTGGAGAGGGTCGCGTTGATGGCGTCCTCGCGGGCGCCGTCGAAGCCGAAGACCGCCAGCAGGCCGTAGAGGAACGTCACGATCAGGGCCGGGGCCCACATCGCGTAGTCGCGCATCTGGAGGAAGGTCTGGTTGGGGGCCGTCACTATGCCCTTGAGCAGGTCCTTCCAGTGCAGCCGGGGGCCGACCGGTGGAGCGGCCGCCTGGCCCGCCCGGTAGACGTCCCCCTGGTTGTAGGGGTCCTCGCCGATCGAGAAGGCCTGCGTATGGCCGGGGCTGTTCGCGGCGTACGGGTCCGGGCCCTGCTGCGGGTGACCGTCGCCGAAGTACTCCGGCTCGCCGTGCCCGCCGGCGTGTCCGCCGCCCTGGGGCCAGCCGCCCTGCTGTCCACCGCGGTAGGGCTGGCCGCCCTGCTGTCCGCCGTACGGCTGCTGTCCCCCGTACTGCGGCTGCGATGGCGCGGGCGGATAGCCGTACGGCTGCTGCCCGCCTCCCTGGGGGGACTGCTGTCCACGTCCCTGGGAGGACTGTCCGTACGACGGTTGTTGTTGCGGTCGCCCTTGCGGGGCACGGTTGTCCCGGCCCCCGCGTCCGATCCTGAATCCAGCCACGTCATCGAACGTACCTGGTCCCGGAGAGCGGCGTGCCGGAGCCGGGGCAACGGGCCCGGCATTGGGTCCGAGCTGTGACATCCCCTAAGGGCGCCGCGGGCGGGTCCCCTACGGGAGGTCCGTTCGACGGAACGCCACGTGGAGGGGCCGTCCGGGGACGGCCGGCCCCTCGGCGGCGGTCAGTCGGCGAAGACGGCGCCGAACTGCGGGGTGCCCGACGTCGAGACGCCCGACGTGCTCGGCGAGACGGTACGGGAGCCGGTCGTGGTGATCTTGCCGCCGCTGGAGGGCAGGTAGGTGACCGCGCCGTTGGCGGCGTTCTCGTACGAGCCGACGATCAGGTCGGCCCTGCCGTCGCCGGTGACGTCGTCGAGCTTGACGTCCGCGCCGAACAGGTCGCCCTTCTCGTCGTTGCCGGGGACGCCCGCCGTGCTCTGCGCGAAGGCCTGGGTGCCGGAGGAGACGTCGATGCCGGCCGCGGAGCCGTACAGGACGGTGACCATGCCGGTGTTGGTGACGCCGTCGATGTCCTCGTTCGGGGCCGAGACGACCAGGTCCTGGTAGCCGTCGCCGTTGACGTCGCCCATGTCCAGGTCCCAGCCGAAGCCGTCGCCCTTCTCCGAGGTGCCCGGGACGCTGCCGCTGTTCTGGGTGACCCCGGTCGTGCCGGCCGGGCCGGACGCCGAGCCGTAGGTGATGTTCACCTTGCCGCCGTTGGCGGAGTCCGGGACGGGGGTGCCGTCCTCCAGGGCGGAGTCCCAGCCGGCGCCGCTGACGATGTCGCCGAAGCCGTCGCCGTTGATGTCGCCGACGCCGGTGACGATGCCGGGCTTGAGGGCCTTGGCGGACGCCACGCTGAGACCGCTCGCCGTGCCGGGTACGTAGTAGTTCGTGTTCCAGCCGTAGTCGGAGTCCGTCTCGAAGCCGTCGACGATCAGGTCGGTCCTGCCGTCGCCGTTCACGTCGCCCGCGGTCAGGCTGAGCGGGCCGTAGGGCTGGTCGTTGGTGCCCGACTGGATCGGGGGCTTGATCGTCGTACGGGCGCCGGGGGTGCCGGCCGTGGTGAAGCCGCCCTTGTAGACGTAGATCGTGCTCGCGGAGCTGCCGACGGCGAGGTCCGCCCTGCCGTCGCCGTCGAAGTCACCGGCGGCCAGGTCCTTGCCCCAGTAGTCGTGCGAGGAGGGGGCCGGGTCCGGGACGTCGACGCCCTTGCCGGTGAGGCCGCTCGCGGAGCCCCACAGGATGGCCAGGCCGCCGCCGTCGGTGTCGGTGCCGACCTTCTCCGAGGGGGAGGCGACGGCGAGGTCGTCGTACCCGTCGTCGTTGAAGTCCGCGTACGCCGTCTCGGCGCCGAAGGCGTCGCCGGCCTCGGCGGAGCCGGGGACACCGGTGGTGTTCTGGCTGATCGTGCTGCGCTTGGCGGACGAGACGCCGGTGGCCGTGCCGTAGAGGGCGACGATCTGGCCGGCGCCCGCGTGGCCGCTGACGTAGGCGCCGTGGGCCGAGAAGGCCACATCGCCCTTGCCGTCGCCGTTGAAGTCGGCCTGCGGGACCGTGGTGGAGTCCGCGGCGGACGCGGTCGCGGCCGAGAAGGTCAGAAGACCGCCCGTCAGAGCGGCGGCCGTCGCCGTCGCGAGGGCGAGACGCACGTGGTGCGGGTGACGCATGTGCATGCGGGATTCTCCTGCGGCATGCGGGGACGCTGGGCGCACGTCCCCTGTCGATAGGGAGCCGAGCGTCTGTATTTGCCTGGAGTTGCACGGCAGTTCACTGACTGATCGGCGAACAGGAGACCGCTGACGGGCCTCAAGGGTTGTACGTGAGTTCGGTCGTCTCCGCGGACACGACGGCACCCCCGTGCTCCGCGGAGCACGGGGGTGCCGGTCGTACCGATCCGGGCCGGGCCGGTCGGCTGTGCCTGACGGCCGGGTCAGGCGGCTGGGTCAGACATGCGTGTCGCCGGACGGTCGTACGGGACCGCCGGGCCGGACGGGGACGGTCACTTCACCGGCTCCGGCTCCGGCTCGCTCTCCGACTCGGCCGCGCCCGCCGGCGGCTCTTCCTCGACCGGCGTCTTGACGGATTCGAGCAGGAGCTGGGCGACGTCGACGACGGTGACGGACTCCTTGGCCTTGCCCTCGTTCTTCTTGCCGTTGACCGAGTCGGTCAGCATGACGAGGCAGAACGGGCAGGCGGTGGAGACGATGTCGGGGTTCAGCGACAGAGCCTCGTCGACACGCTCGTTGTTGATGCGCTTGCCGATCCGCTCCTCCATCCACATCCGCGCGCCGCCGGCGCCGCAGCAGAAGCCGCGCTCCTTGTGGCGGTGCATCTCCTGCTGGCGCAGGCCCGGGACGGCGGACATGATCTCGCGCGGGGGCGTGTAGACCTTGTTGTGCCGGCCCAGGTAGCACGGGTCGTGGTACGTGATCAGACCCTCGACCGGGGTCACCGGCAGCAGCTTGCCCTCGTCGATGAGGTGCTGGAGCAGCTGGGTGTGGTGGATGACCTCGTAGTCACCGCCGAGCTGCGGGTACTCGTTGCCGATCGTGTTGAGGCAGTGCGGGCAGGTGGCGACGATCTTCTTCGCCGTCCGCGGCTTCTTGGTGGACTCGTCCTCGTCGTCCTCGCCGAAGGCCATGTTCAGCGCCGCGACGTTCTCCATGCCGAGCTCCTGGAACAGGGGCTCGTTGCCGAGGCGGCGGGCGGAGTCACCGGTGCACTTCTCGTCGCCGCCCATGATCGCGAACTTGACGCCCGCCATGTGCAGGAGCTCCGCGAAGGCCTTCGTGGTCTTCTTGGCCCGGTCCTCCAGGGCGCCGGCGCAGCCGACCCAGTACAGGTACTCGACCTCGCTGAGGTCTTCGATGTCGCGGCCGACGACGGGGATCTCGAAGTCGACCTCCTTGGTCCACTCGAGGCGCTGCTTCTTGGCCAGACCCCAGGGGTTGCCCTTCTTCTCCAGGTTCTTGAGCATCGTGCCCGCCTCGGACGGGAACGCGCTCTCGATCATCACCTGGTAGCGGCGCATGTCGACGATGTGGTCGATGTGCTCGATGTCGACCGGGCACTGCTCGACGCAGGCGCCGCAGGTGGTGCAGGACCACAGGACGTCCGGGTCGATGACGCCGTTCTCCTCGGCGGTGCCGATGAGGGGGCGCTCGGCCTCGGCGAGGGCGGCCGCGGGGACGTCCTTGAGCTGCTCCTCGGACGCCTTCTCCTCGCCCTCCATGTTCTTGCCGCCGCCGGCCAGCAGGTACGGGGCCTTGGCGTGCGCGTGGTCGCGCAGCGACATGATGAGGAGCTTGGGGGAGAGCGGCTTGCCGGTGTTCCAGGCGGGGCACTGCGACTGGCAGCGGCCGCACTCGGTGCAGGTGGAGAAGTCGAGCAGGCCCTTCCAGGAGAACTGCTCGACCTGGGAGACGCCGAAGACGTCGTCCTCACCGGGGTCGGTGAAGTCGATGGCCTTGCCGCCGGAGGTCATCGGCTGGAGGCCGCCGAGGGCGGTCCCGCCGGTCGCCTCGCGCTTGAACCAGATGTTCGGGAACGCCAGGAAGCGGTGCCAGGCCACGCCCATGTTGGTGTTGAGCGAGACCACGATCATCCAGATGAACGAGGTGCTGATCTTCACCATGGCGGTGAGGTAGATCAGGTTCTGCAGGGTGGTGACGCCGAGTCCCTTGAAGGCCAGGACCAGCGGGTACGAGGCGAAGTACGCGGCCTCGTAGTGCTCCACGTGGTGGATGGCGCCTTCGAGACCGCGCAGCACGTAGATGGCGAGGCCGATGGTGAGGATGACGTACTCGACGAAGTACGCCTGGCCGGCCTTGGAACCCGCGAAGCGGGACTTGCGGCCCGGGCGGGACGGCAGGCTCAGCAGGCGGATCACGATGAGCACGGCGATGCCGAGGATCGTCATCACGCCGATGAACTCGATGTACAGCTCGAACGGCAGGAAGCCGCCGATGACCGGCAGCGTCCAGTCGGCCTGGAAGAGCTGGCCGAAGGCCTGGGCGAGGGTCGGCGGCAGAGTCAGGAAGCCGATCGCCACGAACCAGTGGGCGAAGCCCACGATGCCCCAGCGGTTCATCCGTGTGTGGCCGAGGAACTCCTTGACCAGCGTCACGCTGCGCGCGTAGGGGTTGTCGGTCCGGGTACCGGCCGGGACCGGCTGGCCCAGCTTGAAGTACCGGACGAACTGACCGATGGCGCGTGCGAGCAGCGCAACGCCGACCACGGTCAGGACCAGCGACACAATGATCGCGGCGAGTTGCATTCGGGGGCTCCTCGGGCCTGCGAGGTGTTGCTTCGAGGGTGACCTCGAAGGTGATTACTAAGCGGTAACTTATGTAGTCCGTCTGAGACTACCCACTTCCTCCGCCGCACTGTAGTCAGAGGTGCGGTGATCTGCGTCGCTGAGGGAAGCCTGAGTGGGCGCCCGGGACGCGGGCACGAGGTGTGCTTCGCCCGGGGTCGGCAGGACACGTAAACCCGATCGTGTTATTCACCCAATACTGTGACAATTACCCCTAAATTGGCGACGTGCTGTATGGAATCACGGCCGCCACCGCCGCTCTGCTCCTGACCGCCACGCTCACCGCGCTGCTGCGGTCGTTCTCCCTGCGCCTCGGCCCGGACGGAGGGAGGGGACTTCCCGCGCGCCGGGCGAAACCGCGGGCCCCCGGAAGAGGGAGGCCGGTTCCGCTCCTCGGCGGGGTCGCCGTGGCCGGCGTGACGGCGCTCGTCGGCTGGGCCGGGGACTGGACCGGTGCCGCCCCGCTCGGGCCGGAGGCCGGTCGGCTGCTGGTCGCCGGGATCGCGGTCGCCCTGCTCGGCCTGGCCGCCGATCTGCTGCCCGTGCCCCCGGTGGTGTGCGGGGCGGGCGTCGCCGTCGCCGCCGCGCTGACCGTCCCCTACGACGAACTCGGTGTGCCGGCCGGAGTGCTGGCGGTGGGCTGGATCGTCCTCGTCACGCAGGGCTTCCGTTCGCTGGACCACGCCGACGGGGTGATGGGGACGGTCGGCGTCATCACGGCGTTCGCCCTCGGCGCGTGCGCGGCCGCCGAACTCATGGACGGGCTCGCGGCGCTGCTCAGCGTGCTGGCCGCCGCCCTCACCGGCTTCCTGATGCACGGATGGCCGCCCGCCAGGATCGCGCCGGGGCGGTGCGGGTCACTGTTCACCGGCTTCGTCCTGGCCGCGGCGGTCGTGCCGGTGCACGCGGAGCGGCCCGCCGGGACCGGCCTCGGCGCCGCCTTCGCGCTGACGGCCGTGGCCGGCGCGGACGCCGTCCTCGTCCTGGTGTCGCGGCGGCGGGCGGGGCGGCCGCTGCTGCGACCGGCGCCGGACCATCTGGTGCACCGGCTGCGGCAGGCGGGGCTCACCCGTCAGGGGGTCATGGTCGTGACGGGTCTCGCGGCGTTCGCGGCTGCGCTCGTGGGGCTGTGCATCGACCTCGGATGGCTGGGGGCGGGGGCCGCCTGGTGGGTGGCGGGCGCGGTGGCCGCTGTCGCGGTCGTGGGCGCCGTACGTCCCGGGGTCCGCCCGCGCCGTGCCCGTCCGCATGCGATTCCCGCCCCCGGGCGCCCCGTCCCGAGGCCGCTGAGGCGTCCGGGGCGCCCCCGTCCGGAGGCTACGGGTGCAGTAAAGGTGCACTGACTCTACGAGAAAACCGCAGTTCAGAGGCTCCATGCGTGTAAGGAGCGGATAAGAGTTGAGCCCCCATGACTCAGGTCTGTTGACCGAGAGGCGGACGTCGTGCACACTTGAGTCCGTTCCACTCAAGTCATTGCTGGAGGAATTGAAATGGCACGTGCGGTCGGCATCGACCTGGGCACGACTAACTCCGTCGTCAGCGTTCTCGAAGGCGGCGAGCCCACCGTCATCACCAACGCCGAAGGCGCCAGGACCACGCCGTCCGTCGTCGCCTTCGCGAAGAACGGCGAGGTGCTCGTCGGCGAGGTCGCCAAGCGCCAGGCGGTCACGAACGTGGACCGGACCATCCGTTCGGTGAAGCGCCACATGGGCACGGACTGGAAGATCGAGCTCGACGGCAAGAGCTTCAACCCGCAGCAGATGAGCGCCTTCATCCTGCAGAAGCTGAAGCGCGACGCCGAGGCGTACCTGGGTGAGAAGGTGGCCGACGCGGTCATCACCGTCCCCGCGTACTTCAACGACTCCGAGCGTCAGGCGACGAAGGAAGCCGGTGAGATCGCCGGTCTCAACGTCCTTCGTATCGTCAACGAGCCGACCGCCGCCGCCCTGGCGTACGGCCTCGACAAGGACGACCAGACGATCCTCGTCTTCGACCTCGGTGGCGGCACCTTCGACGTGTCCCTCCTGGAGATCGGCGACGGCGTCGTCGAGGTGAAGGCCACCAACGGTGACAACCACCTCGGTGGTGACGACTGGGACCAGCGCGTCGTCGACTACCTGGTGCAGCAGTTCCGCTCCGGTCACGGTGTGGACCTCGCCAAGGACAAGATGGCGCTCCAGCGTCTGCGCGAGGCCGCCGAGAAGGCCAAGATCGAGCTGTCCTCGTCCACCGAGACCTCGATCAACCTGCCCTACATCACGGCTTCCGCCGAGGGCCCGCTGCACCTGGACGAGAAGCTCACGCGCGCCCAGTTCCAGCAGCTGACCGCCGACCTCCTGGAGCGCTGCAAGACGCCGTTCCACAACGTCATCAAGGACGCCGGCATCCAGCTGTCCGAGATCGACCACGTCGTTCTCGTCGGTGGCTCCACCCGTATGCCCGCCGTCGCCGAGCTCGTCAAGGAGCTGACCGGCGGCAACGAGGCCAACAAGGGTGTGAACCCGGACGAGGTCGTCGCCATCGGCGCCGCCCTCCAGGCCGGTGTCCTCAAGGGTGAGGTCAAGGACGTCCTGCTCCTCGACGTGACCCCGCTGTCCCTCGGTATCGAGACCAAGGGAGGGATCATGACCAAGCTCATCGAGCGCAACACCACGATCCCGACCAAGCGCTCCGAGATCTTCACGACGGCCGAGGACAACCAGCCGTCCGTCCAGATCCAGGTCTACCAGGGCGAGCGCGAGATCGCGGCGTACAACAAGAAGCTCGGCATGTTCGAGCTGACCGGTCTGCCGCCGGCCCCGCGCGGTGTCCCGCAGATCGAGGTCGCCTTCGACATCGACGCCAACGGCATCATGCACGTGACCGCGAAGGACCTCGGCACGGGCAAGGAGCAGAAGATGACCGTCACCGGCGGCTCCTCGCTGCCGAGGGACGAGGTCGACCGCATGCGCCAGGAGGCCGAGAAGTACGCGGACGAGGACCACGCCCGCCGCGAGGCCGCCGAGACCCGCAACCAGGGCGAGCAGCTCGTCTACCAGACCGAGAAGTTCCTCAAGGACAACGAGGACAAGGTCCCCGGCGAGATCAAGACCGAGGTCGAGGCCTCCGTCGAGGAGCTGAAGGCCGCGCTCAAGGGCGAGGACAGCGCCGAGATCCGCACCGCCACGGAGAAGGTCGCCGCGGTCTCGCAGAAGCTCGGCCAGGCCATGTACGCCGACGCCCAGGCTTCCCAGGCCGCGGGCGGCGACGCCCACGGCGCCGAGGCCCCGAAGGCCGACGACGACGTCGTCGACGCCGAGATCGTCGACGAGGACCGCCGGGACGGTGCCGCGTGACGGAGGAGACCCCGGGCTTCGAAGAGCAGCCCGACGTCCCTTCCGGCGCCACCTCTGACGACGCCGAGCCGCAGTCCGCCACCCCCTCTGCGGAGGGGGCGGCGGCCCCGGACGGGGACGCAGCAGCACAGTTGACCGGCCTGACGGCCCAGCTGGACCAGGCGCGCATGGCAGTGACCGAGCGCACCGCGGACCTCCAGCGGCTCCAGGCCGAGTTCCAGAACTACCGCCGCCGTGTCGAGCGCGACCGGATCGCGGTCAGGGAGGTCGCCGTGGCGAGCCTCCTGACCGAACTCCTGCCCGTGCTCGACGACATCGGCCGCGCGCGGGACCACGGCGAGCTCGTCGGCGGATTCAAGTCCGTCGCCGAATCGCTGGAGACCGTCGCGGCGAAGATGGGGCTCCAGCAGTTCGGCAAGGAGGGCGAGCCCTTCGACCCGACGATCCACGAGGCACTGATGCACTCGTACGCGCCGGACGTCACGGAGACGACGTGCGTGGCGATTCTGCAGCCGGGGTATCGCTTCGGCGAACGCACCATCCGCCCCGCGCGGGTGGCCGTCGCCGAGCCGCAGCCCGGGGCGCAGCCGGTCAAGGCCGAGGATCAGGCCGAGTCGGCTGAGGACAAGGAGAGCGGTGGCCCGGACGAGGGCTGAGCTTGAACGGACGAGGAAGGAGGGACGTCGGGGATGAGCACCAAGGACTTCATCGAGAAGGACTTCTACAAGGTCCTCGGCGTCCCCAAGGACGCCACCGAGGCCGAGATCAAGAAGGCGTACCGGAAGCTCGCCCGCGAGTTCCACCCGGACGCCAACAAGGGCAACGTCAAGGCCGAGGAGCGCTTCAAGGAGATCTCCGAGGCGAACGACGTGCTCGGCGACCCCAAGAAGCGCAAGGAGTACGACGAGGCACGCGCCCTCTTCGGCAGCGGTGGCTTCCGGCCGGGTCCCGGCGCGGGCGGCGGCAACTTCAACTTCGACCTGGGCGACCTCTTCGGAGGCGGTGCCCAGGGCCAGGGAGCGGGAGGAGCCGGCGGCTTCGGCGGCGGCATAGGTGACGTCTTCGGGGGCCTGTTCAACCGCGGCGGCCCCGCCACGGGCACGCGTACGCAGCCCAGGCGCGGCCAGGACATCGACACCGAGGTCACGCTCTCCTTCACGGAGGCGGTGGACGGCGCGACCGTTCCGCTGCGCATGACCTCGCAGGCACCCTGCAAGGCCTGTTCGGGAACCGGCGACAAGAACGGCACACCGCGCGTGTGCCCGACCTGCGTCGGCACCGGCCAGGTGGCGCGGGGTTCGGGCGGCGGGTTCTCGCTCACGGACCCCTGCCCGGACTGCAAGGGCCGCGGCCTGATCGCGGAGCACCCCTGCATGGAGTGCGCGGGCAGCGGGCGGGCCAAGTCGTCCCGCACGATGCAGGTCCGCATTCCCGCGGGGGTCAGCGACAACCAGCGGATCCGGCTGCGGGGCAAGGGCGCGCCGGGCGAGCGGGGCGGCCCGGCCGGTGACCTGTACGTCACCGTCCATGTGGACGCCCACCCGGTCTTCGGCCGCAAGGACGACAACCTCACCGTCACCGTGCCCGTCACCTTCGCGGAGGCGGCACTGGGCGGCGAGGTGAAGGTCCCGACGCTGGGCGGCCCCCCGGTGACCCTGAAGCTGCCGCCGGGCACGCCCAACGGACGGACCATGCGCGCCCGGGGCAGGGGTGCGGTCCGCAAGGACGGCACCCGGGGCGACCTCCTGGTCACCGTCGAGGTGGCGGTCCCCCAGGACCTGTCCGACAAGGCTCGTGACGCGCTCGAGGCGTATCGCGAGGCGACCGCGGGTGAGGATCCGCGGGCGGAGCTGTTCCAGGTCGCGAAGGGAGCATGACGGAGCCATGGACACGACCGGTCGTCGACGCAACCCCTATGAACTGACCGAGGAGACCCCGGTCTACGTCATCTCGGTGGCGGCCCAGCTCTCCGGACTGCACCCGCAGACCCTGCGTCAGTACGACCGGCTCGGTCTGGTCTCTCCCGACCGCACGGCCGGCCGGGGCCGCCGTTACTCGGCCCGCGACATCGAGCTGCTGCGCACCGTCCAGCAGTTGTCGCAGGACGAGGGCATCAACCTCGCCGGCATCAAGCGCATCATCGAGCTGGAGAACCAGGTGGCCGCGCTCCAGTCCCGTGTCGCGGAGCTGGAGTCGGCCCTCGACGGCGCCGCGGCCGCCATGCAGCAGCGCGAGGCCGCCGTACACGCCTCCTACCGGCGTGACCTGGTCCCGTACCAGGAGGTCCAGCAGACCAGCGCGCTGGTGGTGTGGCGTCCCAAGCGGGCGGCCGACTAGAACCCGGTCGCCCGGGCGGTACCGGACGAACGTGAAGGGCCCGGAGGTCATCACCTCCGGGCCCTTTCGCGCGCCCGCGTTTTCCGGCCGGAGCGGTGAGGTTGACCGTTTTTGACCGAGTGGCTGAAATGTTCCCCCTGAGGTCTGTTTTGCGCATGTCGTCCATATAAGCCCGATAGTGGGGGCTCGGGCTGCCCCTTTCGTCGAGCGCGAGGGGGCGGCGATAAGAGGTGTTCGCGGTGAAATGCCGTCAATGAAGCGGCGGTGTGCGCTTGGTCACTATGGGGGCGGCCGCGTGGGCCGCGCCGAGTGGTCCGCTCGTGGGGGTGGGCGCGGGGGCCGAGGTGGGGGCGCCTCGCGTGGGAGTGCCCTTGTCCATGTGTTCCTTCGAGTCTGACCGGTCGTCAACGGCGGTTAAAAACCGTCGGCGACCGCGACTCCTGTGAACGGACGTCGGATGTCCTTGTGAATGACAGAAGGTGAAGCTGAGGGGATCGGTCGATGGATGGGCGTAGTCTTTTCCCGTCGCGTTCACTTGTGGAACACGAAACGCCGTTGCCATCTCGTTAAGTGGTTACTCCTTGACGCTGAGGTGATCGCCGCGTTGGCTTTCAGCCACCTGGGTCGCAATGCTGCAACCTCGCCCGGAAGGCACCTGATGTGAAGACTCGTAACACCGGCCTCCGCCGTACCGTCATAGCCGTGGCGTCATCCGCCACGGCCCTCACCCTCGCCGGATGCGGCGTGGTCGACTTCGGTGGGAGTGGCAGCACGGCCAGCGCCACGAAGGGCGACGACATCACGGTCGGTCTGCTCCTTCCGGAGAAGGAGAACACCCGTTACGAGAAGTTCGACTACCCGATCATCCGGGAGCAGGTTCAGAAGCTCACCGAGAAGAAGGGTGACGTCCTCTACCTGAACGCTGAGCAGGACGCCGCCAAGCAGCTCCGCCAGATGCAGCAGATGATCGACGACGAGGTCGACGTCATCCTCGTGGACGCCGTGGACTCGGTGTCGATCGCGAAGGGCGTGCGCAAGGCCAAGGAGGCCGGGATCCCGGTCATCGCCTACGACCGCCTGGCGCAGGGTCCGATCGACGCGTACATCTCCTTCGACAACGAGCTGGTCGGCGAGACCCAGGGCAAGGCGCTGGTCGCCGCGCTGGGCTCCGACACCGCCTCGAAGAAGATCATCATGATGAACGGCTCGGTGACCGACCCGAACGCCGCGCAGTTCAAGAAGGGCGCCGAGTCCGAGCTCAAGGACAAGGTGATCGTCGCCAGCGAGTACGACACCAAGGACTGGAACCCGGTCAACGCCAAGGCCAACATGGAGAAGTCCATCCAGGCCGTGGGGCTGAGCAACATCGCCGGTGTCTACGCCGCCAACGACGGCATCGCGGGCGCGGTCATCGACGTCTTCAAGGCCGCGGGTGTCAGCAAGGTGCCGCCGGTCACCGGTCAGGACTCCGAGCTCATCGCCGTGCAGCGGATCATCAAGGGCGACCAGTACATGAGCGTGTACAAGTCGTACCCGCAGGAGGCCAACGCCGCCGCCGAGATGGCCGTCGCCCGGGTCCAGGGACGGACGATCGAGTTCGACGCGCTCACCCGCGACAAGGTCAGCAGCCCCACGAACAAGGACGTCCCGTCCCAGCTCGTGCCCGTGGTGGCCCTCACCAAGGAGAACATCGCGGACACGGTCGTCCAGGACGGCATCTACCCCGTCGACAAGATCTGCACGGCGGCCTACAAGGCGCTCTGCAGCTCGCTCGGCATCAAGTAGGACGCTCCGCCAGACCGTCCCGGAACCGGGACGGCCGGCGAGCACGGTTCCGGCCCCGCTCGCGGGTGCGCGCCGACGGCGCCCACCCGCGGCCGGGGCCGTTCCCGTTCCCGTACCGCCCCGGCCCGGAAAGCCCTCAGGGGCGCGCTGCGCGGCCTCCCGCCGCTCCGGAGCCCCGCACCGCCGCCCCGGCGCACCCAGGGCCCCTGCGGCGCACTCCGGGGCCGCACGCCCCCTTCGGCGTGATCGTCCCGCGCTCGTCGCCCCGCGCTCGTCGCCCCGCGCCCACCGCCCCGCGCCCACCGTCCCGCGCTCACCGCGGGTGCCGTTCAGGTCGCTCTGCGGGGCCGGTGGACTTTCGTCGCGGTGCCCGCTTCCGCGCGGCCTCCGGTTCCTGGGGCGGAGCGCCGTCACCGGCTGCGGCCGGGCGGGTGCGCTCGCCGCAAGTCCCCCGTAAGTGGCCGGAGTTGGGGATTCGGGCGAAGCGTCCCGGAGCGTGCTCCGGGACGCGTCCGGGGGTCCGGGCGGCGGCCCTTCAGCTTGTTGCAAGGGGAGTGGCGGAGGTCAGGATTTATGGGGACGAGCAGGGGCGAACGGACGCTCCTCGCCCGCGCAGCCTTGTTGCGATGCCGGTCGCGTCCGCGCATAGTTGCGCTGCGGAGGACGCCCTGACGCGGGGCTCACGCCAGGGGTTGGAGCTGGAGCCAGGGGTGGGAGATGGCCGGGCACGGGACGGACAGGCATCCGCACGGCGCTGACCGGCTGTGCGATGCGGGCGACCGGGTGTACTCCCGGGCCGTGCGCCGGGGCCGGGTGCCCCGCGAGGACGCCGAGGCGGTGCCGTGCCTGCTGGAACTGGCGCTGCTGCACCCCGACCCGGACGACATGGACTGGCTGGTGCCGACCTCGCCCCAGGAGGTCATGACCCGGCTCCTGCGGGGCGTGTACGAGGAAGTCAGCGCGAGCCAGGCGCGGGTGGGCGACGCGGTGTCGGCCTTCGAGTGGTACGCGGGCCTCGGCGGCCGGGTGCGGGCGCCGGCCGAAGGGGTGGCGATACGGGTCCTGGACGGGCTGCCGCGGATCCATGCCGCCATGGACAAGGCGACCGAGGAGTGCACCCGTGAGGTCCTGACCGTGCAGCCGGGCGGCATCCGGCGCGAGGACGAACTCGTCGAGGGACTGCACCGGGCGCTGGAGATGCGCCGGCGCGGGGTGCGGATGCGCGATCTGTACACCCACGTGGCCCGGCACGGCCAAGGCCTCCTGAACTACATGGAGTTGATGGGCGACGCCGCCGAGGCCCGTACCCTCGACGAGGTCGTGGAGCGGCTCATCCTGTTCGACCGCACGGTCGCCTTCATCCCCGCCAACTCGGACCGCACGATCGCGCTGGAGCTGCGCCACCCCGCGCTGGTGGACTACCTGGTGACGGTCTTCGAACGGCTGTGGCGCCTCGGGATCCCTCTGACCTCACCCATGCCCTCGACGGGCATCGAGGGCATCACCCACCGGGAGCGGTCCATCGCGGCGCTGCTCGCCGAGGGGCATCAGGACGCGGTCGTCGCGGAGCGGCTGGGCATCAGTGTGCGGACCTGCCGGGCGCACATCGCCCGGCTCTCGGAGACGCTGGGCGCGGCGAGCCGGACGCAGCTGGGCGTGCGGATCGCCCAGGCGGGTCTCGACGGGCCGCAGCGTTCCCCCGGATTCGAGCCGGTCCCCGTCGCGGAGGCCGCGTCGGGAGCGCCCGCCGTGTCCGACCGCGGATCCCCGGCCGGCCGCTGAGGACGGCGGTCCGGGCGAGGCTTCCGGAGCCCGGCCGGGCGCGCCCGGCGATCTGGCGCCGGCGGGGTCACTCCCCTCCCTCGGGCTGGTCCAGGAGTCCCGACTGCGCTATCAGGAAGCCGAGTTGGGCCCGGCTCCCGCTGCCGAGGGCGGAGGCCAGCTTGGCGATGTGGGCGCGGCAGGTGCGGACGTTCATGCCCAGGCGGCGGGCGATGGCCTCGTCCACGTGCCCCTCGATGAGCAGTTTGGCGATGGAACGCTGGACGCCGGTGACGCCGTTGGGGCCGACATCGTTCGGGACGTTCTCGGTGAGCGGGACCGCCCGCTGCCAGAGCTGCTCGAAGACCTTGCTCAGGTACAGCACGAGTCCGGGGTGGCGGAGTTCGAGGGCGACCCGCCGGTCGTCGCTGGCCGGGATGAAGGCGACGGTCCGGTCGAAGACGATCAGCCGCTCGATGAGTTCCTCCAGGGTGCGCACCTGGATCCGGCCGCCGGATATGCGCTCCACGTAGGCGAGCGTCCCCTGGCTGTGCCGCGCGGTGTGCTGGTACAGCGTGCGGATGCGCACGCCCCGGTCGGTGAGCGGCCTGTCGCGCTCCAGGGCCTGCATCAGGGCGTCGGCGGGCCGGCCTCCGCCCGGCTGGATCGTCAGCATCTCCGTCTGGCACTCGGCGGTGGCCGAATTGAGCGCCGCGTTGATCCGGTCGAATCCCTCCAGGACGGTGATCGCGTGGATACTCGCGGTGCTCTGTGTGCTGATCGCGATGAACGGGTCGAAGGAGTCGGTCAGTTCGATCGCGAGCCGCCGGCGTTCCTGGATCTCCCGTTCCAGGGGCTGCAGGCGCTGGGCGAGCGCGACCGACGGAGGGACGGGACGCAGCCACTTCTCGTCGTCGGGGTCGGGATGAAGCAGCGCGAACTCCAAGAGGCAAGGGGCCGTTTCCACTTCGACCCGGGTGATGCGGCCGGAGTGCAACGCACTGGCGTAAAGGCGTGTTCCTTCGTCACACAACGTGGTGACAGCGTGGGGATGTGTCGGTTGTGAGTTGTTTGTGGGCAAATCTCCACCCCCCAGGGTCCTGAACGTGCAGGAACATGATGCATCGCTGCTGTGGCATTGACGTGCCTGAATGAGCCATCGTCTTGTGACGACGGGGGAGAAGATTCCATCAAGTGAGGACGAAGCCGACTATGCGAGCGAGATTGCTTGGTTCAGTGCTTGCCGCAGTCTTCTCTGTCGCTGTGGCGTCCGGCTCCCTGGGAGCCTCGGGTCTTGATGCCGGGGGTGCCCGGATCCGGGCCGGCCTGGACAGCGGTTGGACCAGCGTGAAGGCGACCCCGGCGGACAGCGGCTGGACCTCCGCCGAGGCGGTCCCCGGGGACAGCGGCTGGACCGACATCGAGGCCGCGGCGCTCTCGGGCGACAGTGGCTGGACCAGTGTGGAGGCGGACAGCGGCTGGAACGCCGCCGAGGCCTCTGTGCCGGGGGACAGCGGCTGGACGGTCATCTCCGCGAGCGCAGAAGCATGAGCATTCCTCCCGACGACCGCTCCTTCCGCCGAGAGATGGCCACCGCCTACCGGTCCGGCTGGCACTTCATCGACCTGGTCACCGCCATCCCGTACAGCGGCGACTCGCTGATGGTGACCGTCTTCGGAGAGCCCGTCGTCGTCACCCGCGACGACGACGAGGACGTACGGGCCTACCGGTGTCTGCGGCGGCCTCGGGGGGCGCCGCAGCCCGTCCGGTGCGCCATCCGGTACGGCATGATCTTCGTGAACCTCGACCAGCGTGACCACCAGCTCACCGGGCCGGACGTCCCGGACATCGAGACCATCGCAGCCACCCCCCGCAGTGCCTGACGCGATTCCCCCGTCGTAGTAGATCGCGCAGGTACTTCCCCCCGCAGCGGGGGGGGGGGGGGGGGGGGGCGGGGGGGGGGGGGGGGCGGGGGGGGGGGGGGTCGGGGGGGGGGGGGGGGGGGGCCC